>CAZMJM010000010.1:0-19783 GCA_964566875.1 uncultured Candidatus Saccharibacteria bacterium
TCACACTCCTCCTGGCCCATCTCAAAACCACAACCCGCAGATCCGCCGACACACCTTCCGGGAACGGCTATAGTAGAATCTCCGTTGCCAAAATCAAATTCATAAGCTTCAACGGTGCCGTCTATGTCAGAACCTTCCCCCGTAAAGGTAACCTGCAAGGGAGAATCACCTGAAGAGGGATCGGGAGTCAAAGAATCACACACGGGCTGCTGGTTCCCCCCGGTCGCTGCCACAACGGTAATCTGGCGGGTTCCGGCTGCCGGACAATTCCCGGGAATGTCAGACCAGACGCCCGCATCATCTTTGGCTCTGGTTTTGGCGCAAAAAGTCCCTGCTTCCGTATAATTATATTGAACATCAGCTTCATAATAAGAGGGGGGGCCGGCATCCGGATTCCAGGAACATTGGCAAGCTTCGCACGTAGTCTGGTTGCTGAAATCATCACACTTATAGTCGTAAACACACATATAAGGAGGGGCACCGCATTCCTTGCACGTCTTTATATCCCAGTAGCACATGGGGCACTGCTGGCATTCCTGCTGAGTAAGAGGGTCAAGCAGATTACGGCACGTTATAAGTCCTGAGCAGGTCCCTGACTGTACTCCTACTGCTGTGGCTGTGGCAAAATCTCCGTTGCCGAAATCAAACGAGAATTCTGTTATGGCGCCGTCTGCATCAGAAGCCTCTGCGTGAAAATTAACACCCAGAACCGCCGTTCCAAATACGGGGTTGGCAGTAAAACTATCTATTGAAGGAGGCGTATTGCCGCCGCTTCCTCCTCCGACAGTTATGTCGGCTGCGCAAACATCGGGACAGCCCCCAGGAACATCCGACCAGGCTCCCGCTTCATCCTGAACGCTTAACCTGGCACAGTAATTTCCCGGTGAACCATAAGTATATTCAATGGCGTTTTCGGTGCTGGTCACCGTCGTTTGGTCCCAGACGCAGCAAGTTTCGCAGGCGGCCTGGTCAAGGTCGGCAGTGCACTGAAAGTCACGAACGGCGGGCGTTGCACAAAAACAGAGAAGGAAATCACAGGTCCATGTACATCCACAGGCCTCACAGGTGTCCTGATCAGACGAATAAGAGGCGCAGGAAGGGAGGGAGGTGCTGCAGTTCCCTTCTGTATAAAATTTATACTGGACTATGGTTCCGGTGGCATCCTGATCATGGGCCTGGCCCGTCAGCAACACTGACAAAGGATTCGCCCCTGAAGGAGGGACAGCCGTCAGAGAATCACATACGGGCGGAAGGTTTGAATCAAAGTTCCCTGAACCGCCGCCCACGACATAATAGGTTGAAGTATCACAGATGCCCTCGTTTGCGCAATTGAAGCTTATCCACCCAAAGTCAGAAGACCAGGCATAGCCGTCAAACTCATAAGTATCCGAGCGATAATTTACTCCATAATTCGGACCGTCGAACTTTATCCACCCGTCTGCCGCACCCCTCCCAGGAGCCAAGGGGCCCGAACACCCTGATTGAAAAACATAGCAGGCCCTGGCCCATCCCATAAGAGGCCTGATAGGGTCGTCGGGCAGGCCTCCTCTCCAAAAATCGCATGTCCCGTACGGGCATCCTGTTAATTCCTCACTATTAAAGGTTATCCAGCCGATGTTCTCTGACCAGGCATAGCCAAAATAATCCGCACTGCAAGGAGGACCGGAACCATAATAATCGACATTTACTCCATAACCAGGGCCGCGGAAACTAATCCACCCGATATTCTCAGACCAGGCATAACCTGACATAAAAGGCACAACACCTGCACACTCCTCTGATGGAGTAGGTCCCGGAGGAATCCTTTCAGCGTTAATAGCGCCTTTAATAAAAACAGCAAACGAGGCAACAAGAATCAGAAAGAATGCCAGGTTCTTCTTGTTTTTGAATAGGACTGCCAGTTTTGAGAAAAACGAGAGCATTTTGAATAGATTATTTCTGATGCCTTTTTGTTTTAACAGAAACTTTTTTTATTGAACATATCCAAACATCCTAAAATGTCGCGCAGTAAGTTTCCGGCACTAAAGAGCCTGTGTAGATATTCACCCAACGATAGGAAGGACCGGACATAGGACCCTGGGCCAGACAAACATCAATATAAAACCTTCCATACTGAGAGCCGCCCCCTTCACACAGAAAATACATCTTAGTGGCATAATAACTATTAATGTCGCAGGTATCTGCAAAAGAAGTGCCTTCCACCCTCAGGACATTATTACCGTCAATATCTTTGCCTCCGACATAAACATCACCAGCCGTTTTTATGCCCAACCCGGAAACTGCGTTGCCAACGGTTAAACCATAAGAGGAGTCATAGGCATCTGTAGCTACGCCCAGCCACCCTTTATGAGTAGCGTCAACATAGCTCTTAACCTGGCCCGCACCCCCCGAATTGATGGGAGCGGCCACGTTCCCTCCAGGAGGGTCCTGCGAAGGTTCTGTCCAAGCTTCGATTAGAAATACCAAAGCCAGGGACAGCACCAGAACGCTTATAGAAAGAGGCAGCAGCCTTATCTTTAATCTTTGTTTTCTCATATTTTTAAAAAGCCGGGTACCTAAAAGAAAGCTTTGAAACTTATCTTTAGTTGACCGGCATCATTTAGATTATTTATTTTATTTATATTATGTGAGTATACCACACCCAACATCCTTTAAAAATGGTTTACCATGTGAATATCTCAAAGGGCAAATTTCAGATAAAAAGCGATTATCTTTTCCGCAAAAAACAGGGCAATGAACGTACCCAGTACAAGAAAGGGGGCGAAGGGCACCTCTGATTTTAAGCCTTTTTTGCCGGTGGCAATCAAAACAATTCCTGCCACAGCCCCCAGAAAAAAGCTGAAAGTCAGGGCTGCTGCGATATTAGGAAAGCCCAACAACACCCCCATCAGAAAAGCCAGCTTTACGTCTCCCATGCCCATGCCCTTTCCCCGGGAAACCAGTACGATGGCCAAGAAAAAGGCAGCCGCCGCCAAGGCGGAACATAAGGCGTTGATAACGAGGTCCTTGGAAAAGACGTGGAAAACGGCATAGCCCGCCAGACGCCAGGCAGCGGCCAGAAGGATAGCCGGATAGATTACGGCATCCGGAATAATATAGTGTCTGAGGTCGTAGACAAAGACAACGATGAGGACGGAAGAAATAATCATCCAGAAGATAACGGTCAACATGGCAAAAACCGGATTAGCGGAAAACAGGGGTTGAGCATTCCGCATAAATATCAGTACGAACATCAGGCCCGTGGAAAACTCTACCAGAGGATACTGAAGGGAAATCTCTTTCTTACAGTAGCGGCATCTGCCCTTCAATAAAAAAAAGCTGGCCAAGGGGATCAAGTCCTTCCAGCTCAAGGTGTGGGAACAGTGAGGGCAGTGAGATCTCCCGGACACAAAACTCTCCTTTTTCGCTAACCGGTAGATAAGGCAGTTTAGAAAAGAGCCTGCTATCAATCCGAGAATGAAGGTAAAAATGATTAACAAAATGTTCATTCATTCATCTTATCATTTCGCACAGGAGACATAAATAACCGGGGCGGTTTATCTTTCAAAATTAAATTGGCAGGAAAAATCCTGCCAACTTAAAAACCATTTTCTTTATGTTTCCGCTCTTAATTTAGAATTAACTAAACCCTAGTGGAAACAGGTACAAGCAGCGGCGATGGTAGGAGCGGCTGCACCGCAGTACTGCCTGGTTCCGTGCTGGGACGCTGCGATATAACAGTTGTCGGTACCGCTCATCTCCTCCAACGTGGCGTAGGCACAGAAATACTGGCCAATCGCAGCATTGAAGCCCGTATCAGTACAAGTAACGGTGCCGCTGTTCTCCACATAAATATAATCGGCATGAGTTCCTCCTGACGCTGCTGCCGACTGGGGGTCATGCAATTCTCTAAGGTAAGTGCCAATAGCAGGAACACCGGTAAAATCTCCCCCACTCTGGGCAACGTATTGCTCGTTGTCTCCATAATACATTTCCTCTGCTGAAACAACCTGCCTCATGTCAGATTGGCGGGTGGCGTCTCTGGCCTTGCTCCTGGCTCCTCCCAGGGAAACCAACACAATGCCGGATAGGGTGCCGATGATGGCGATTACCACCAACAGCTCAATCAAGGTGAAACCTTTGTTCTCATTTCTCATGATAATGATTAAGCAAATCTCTAATGGTTAAAATATAAAGTTTCGACCTTTCGTTTTTTACTTTCTTCATTATAACATACTATTTTTAAGAAACTAAATGGTCATGGTCTGATAAAGGGGCATAAGAACAGAGAATATCAATCCTCCCACCACGGCTCCCAGACCTATAATTAATGCCGGCTCCAGAATATCCAGAATGCTGTCAATGCCTCTTTCCACTTCGGCCTGGTAAAAGGTTGCCACCTGCATCAAACTGGTGTCTATGCTTCCGGTCCTTTCTCCCACCAGAGTCATCTGCACGAAAATAGGGGGAAAAAGGTCTGGATGAAGAGCCAGCACGGATGAGATGGGCACCCCCTTTCTTACTTCGTCCCGCACTGCCAGAATGGCCTTGCGGTAAACCACGCTGCCAATAACATCGGCTGAAAGCTCCAGGGCCTTGGTGACCATCAACCCCCCTGATATCAAGGTGGAAAGGCTCTCTGCCAACCGCGAAAGATACATGGTTTTCAGAAAGGGGCCGATAACCGGCAGCTTGACAAAAACTTTATCCATGATTCTCTTGCCCTGCTCGGTCTTGTAATACCGCAGGAGCAGAACCACGAGGAGTACTATCCCTATAATGATGAAAAGGCCGTATTTCCTCACCGCTTCGGATACCGCCAGCACCCTTACCGTTATCGCAGGAATCTCAGCCGTACTCTCTTCCAGAACTTTTTTAAGCTGGGGCACTACCGTATTCACCATCAGGAATATCACCACTATAGCCAAGCCCAATACTAAAGAAGGGTAGATGAGGGCACCCTTGGTTTTAGCAGCCAGGTTGTATTCTCTCTCCAGGTGGTCGGCTAAATAATTAAGGGACTCAGCCAGCTTTCCCGACTCTTCTCCCGCTCTGACCATGGCCACATAAAGGATGGAAAATGTTTTTGGGTATTTGGAAAGGGCCTTGGAAAATGAGCTTCCTCCCTCCACCTCCGTGGAGATGTTCAGCACCTGCTCCTGAAATTCCGTGTTTCTGGTCTGGCTGGCCAGTACCCTCAAAGATTCCACCAGGGAAATCTTTGAACTGAACATCATGGATATCTGCCGGGAAAACAAGACGATGTCTTTCAGGGAAATCCCTTTCAAGAGTTCCAGTTTTTGAGCGTAGAAAGGTGTCTTGGGCTCCTCCAGATAGGTAACGTAGTAGCCGTGCTTTTGTAAAAGTGAAAGGGCGGCCTCCTTGGAGGAAGCCTCCACTACGCCGGCCTGAATCTCTCCTTTTTTTGTTCTGGCTTGATAATTAAACTTCACGGGAAAGTATTTTTACTGTTCTCTTACTTGACCAATATTCTCAATTCGTTGGGAGCGAGGGAATAGTTGAGGGCATTCTCAAGGGAAATTTCCTTTCTCTTGACCAGGTCTGCCAGGGAACGGTTCAAGGAAACCATCCCCATCTCCAGGTTGGTCTCAATTACCATGGGAATCTCGTGAACCTTATTTTCACGGATAAGGTTGGCGATGGCCGGAGTGGCAATCATTACCTCGCAGGAAGGTATCAGTCCTCCCTTAATCCTGGGGACCAGTCTCTGGGAGACTACTCCCAACAAGGAACCCGACAACTGGGCCCTGATTTGGTCCTGCTGCTGAGAAGGAAAAGAATCCACTATTCGATGGATGGTCTGGGCGGCAGAATTGGTGTGGAGGGTAGCGAAGACAAGATGCCCGGTCTCAGCCGCCGTGATGGCCGTGGCGATGGTCTCCGGGTCTCTCATCTCACCTACCATAATGACGTCCGGGTCCTGGCGGAAAGTAGAACGCAGGGCTTTGGTAAAACTGTAGGTATCCTGTCCCACCTCCCTCTGGTCTATGATGGACTTGTCGGAGGTAAAGACGTACTCCATGGGGTCCTCGATGGTAACGATGTGGTCTGTCCTGGTGTGGTTTATTTCGTCAATAAGAGCGGCCAGAGTGGTAGATTTACCCTGCGAAGAAGGCCCGCAGATAAGAACGAATCCCTGGCGGGCTTTAGTGAATTCATAGAGGACCGGCGGCAGATTCAATTCTTCAATGGTCTTAATCTTAACAGGCACCAGCCTGAGGGCGCAGGAAATGTAACCTTTCTGAAAGAATACATTAACCCTGAACCTTGCCTCCTCACCCAACCGGTAGGAAAAGTCGATTTCCTTGTCTTTGAGAAATCTCGCCTTCTGTTCTTCGCTCATCAGGGCGAAAGCGAGGCCCTCGGTGTCCTCGGGAGAAAATTCTTCCTCCTTTAACAGGGGGACCAGGCCTCCGGCGATTCTCAAAATGGGCGGATGTCCTACCGACAAATGCAGGTCTGAAGCCTGCTCTTTGATAGTTACACTGAGAAATTTTTCTAACTTCGATTGGTAATCCATAATTTTAAATCCGTTTTTATTTTAAGGCTTTTTTTATTTCTTCCACAATTTCCCTGGGCGTAAAGTGTGCCTTAATAAAGTATCTGATGACCCCCTTCATATTAAGACCTTTCTCAACCTCTTCTTTCTGGCCTAGATTGGAAAAAATGAATATCTTCAGGCCCTGGAGGCTTTCATCCTTTTCTATCTCTTTCAATATCTGCCACCCGTCGATATGGGGAAGCACGATATCCAGCACTATCAGGTCAAAATCCCCCTTTTTTATCTTTTCCAAACCTATCTCACCGTCCGTGGCCACCTCCACGAAAAATCCCGCCTCTTTCAGCTTGGTGTTATAGATATCTACTAAAAAGGGGTCGTCTTCTACTAATAAAATTCTTTTCATGGTATTTTGATAAAATTTTGTTTCAAGGCTTTTATCCTTAATCTGTATGGAAGCAGGTGCAATCCCCGCTGAGGGAAGGCACTTCGCCGCAGATTATCTTTGTGCCTCTCTGGGAAGCCACCATGTAAGTGGCCTGATCCTCACTGCAGGGAGGAACCGCTTTTTCCAAAGTAGCGTAAATACAATAGTACTGATAGCTGTCGACATTGAAATAGGAAACGTCACAAAAAACCGGCAAATCGTTCCTCTTCATGATATAATCGCTGAAACCCTCCATACAGGACCCGGTCTTGCATCTCGGATCATGCAGTATTTGCAGATAGGTGTCGATGTCCGGAGTACCGTTTATCCTATCATGGATGTCCTGCCGGATGTATTCTTCATACTTCCCATAATACAGCTGCATGGCCGAAACCACCTGCCTCATATCAGACTGGCGGGTGGCATCGCGGGCTTTGGCCCTGGCATCTCCCAAAGAAACAAGAACCACTCCAGAAAGGGTACCGATGATGGCTATCACCACCAACAGTTCAATCAGGGTAAAGCCTTCTTTATGGAAATAATGCATATCTCTTAATCTTGACGAATTTATCATTTCTATTGTGTCGCCCTTAATACCTCTTGTAAAGTAGTCTGTCCGTTTAATATCTTAAGTATGCCGTCCTGTCTCATAGTCATCATAGATTGAACCTTGGCTTCATTCTCTAATTTCTTTTCTGACACACCCTCCAGAATAACCTCTCCAAGCTTATCCGTCATTTCCAGAACCTCAAAAAGGCCTATCCGGCCGGAAAACCCTACCTGGTTGCAGTGCTTACATCCTGCAGCTTCCCACACATACAGGGGATCGGGCAATTTTATTTCTTTCTTGACAGCATCAGGAAAACCGGACACTTCCTTTAAAATGAGGTCTTTTACCTCTTTTTTAGCCTTCACCTTTTTTTTACATTCATCACATAACCTCCTCACCAGCCTTTGTCCTATGGACAAACTCAAGGTCGCAGGCAGTAAAAAGGGCTGCAGGCCCAGATCAATCAATCTCGGAATCACTCCCAAAGAATCATTGGTGTGCAAGGTGGACAAAACAATATGGCCGGTGAGAGCGGCGTGGGTAGCCAACGAGGCCGTCTCCTGGTCCCTTATCTCACCCACCATGATGACGTCCGGGTCCTGCCTGAGGATAGACCTCAGTCCGTTGGCAAAACTGTATCCTATTTCAGGCCTTACCTGGGACTGGTTAATCCCTTCCAGAAAATATTCTACGGGGTCTTCCAGCGTCACTATGTTGACCCCTTCCTTATTCAGAATTTGAAGAATTGAATAAAGGGTAGTGGTCTTACCAGAACCGGTCGGCCCGGTGGACAGAATAAGCCCGTAGGGCTTTCTAATGGCCTTGTTTATCTTTTCGGAATTAATTTCTGTCAGTCCCAATTGCTTAAACTCTCTCAAGCCGCTTTCCGGGTCCAGCACCCTTATCACCACCTTTTCTCCCAGGGTGGTGGGGAAGGTGGAAACCCTGAAATCAATGTTCCTATTATCCACTTTGGTAGAGAACCGGCCGTCCTGGGGGACCCTGGTTTCGTCAATCTTCATGTTTGACAACACCTTAATCCTGGATACTATAGCCCGGTTCAGCCTCATGGGCAGGAAGATTGAAGAGTGCAGGACACCCATAAGACGAAAACGAATCCTCAACTTGTCCCGGGTGGGCTCAATATGTATGTCGGAAGCTTTTCCCTCCACAGAATATCTCAATATCACCGCTACCACTTTGGAAATAGGAGCCTCTTCCACCAATCTCTCTATCTCGGCTACGCTGGGAGCAGAGGTTATATCCGTCTTAAGCTCTTCTTTCAGCTCCTCCAGGACCTGTCCCACCTCTTTCTTCAGGGTTCGGTGCTGCTTCAGGATTTTATCAAAGGTTGAGGGCGTAATCAGAGAGACGCGGTAGTCAAATTTATCCCGACGCGACAAAAACTTTATAGCCTCCTGGGCATCCAGGTCTTCCGGATAGACCATTCCAATGTCAAGGGTATTATCTTCTCTGGACAGGGCTACCATCTGATAATGTTTGGCGGTTTCCAGGGGAATCAATTCCAAAACCTCAAGGGGCACGTCCTTGGCCTCTACATTTTTCAGGGGGATGTTCAGGTATTGAGACTTTAAGGTAAAGAGGTCTTCTTCCGGGACCAGTTTTTCTCCTAAAATCACCTCCTCTATTTTTTTGTCGGAGTTCTGAATTTCCTTTTCCACTTCTTCTGCTCTTTCTTTTTCCAAAAGTCCTTTTTTAAGAAGCTCTTCTAAAAGTGGCATGTTTTTATTCGGAGAAGGGGTTCTCCTTCCCTATGTCACCCTCAAACTGAGGTATCTTTTGCATGGGATTTAGTGTGTTCAAAAGAGAACTGTCCAGGACTTCGAAGTCTATTTCAATTTTCCTGAATCGGACAGCGGTTAATTGCTGGTCCTCGGGCAGACCTTGTTGGAGATTGGAATTCCACCAAAATACAAAGCCCCCTATCAGCGCTACCGCCGCCAATATCAATATCAGGTTTCTTTGCCTTCTGATTTGTTGTTTAAAGACTATGGCCATGTCAATAAGAATGAACTCTGGTATTTAACTCGAACTCAAAGATGTTTTCGCCGGTCCCTCCTATTTTTTGGGCCCTGGAGAATTTGATGCTGTTCGCGTCTATCAGCCTGGCCGAGGTTTCCAGAAGGGAGATAAACTCCTTGAAGGAGGAATAGCTGCCCTTCAGAATAAGACTGGTATTAAACTCCCTGATATTATCTGCCTTGTCAGAAGCAGCCGGTATGACTTCCTCCAGCAGTAATCCGGATTGAGCGGCCGCCTTCTGAAAAAAATTAAGGAGCTCGGGCAGAGAATGTTTGGTGGGTAGAGCGGAATCAACCTTATCCAGGGCGTCTTTCTTGGCCGTAACGGCCGCATAGGTTTCTTTCAGCTTGGCAACATAATTTTCTTCGGACGTTAATTCAACCTGTTTCTCCAAAATTTGTTTGTTCAGAGCGGTGAGCGAATCATTTTTAGGCAAGACCAAAAGGAAAGTTACTGCCAGAGAAGCAGCCAGAGCCACTATTATATAAAGGGGATAGTTTTTCATGTTTAATATTTGAAAATATCCTGGTTCATCATCATATTCAGGTGAAAATCCACTCCACCTTTATCATTAAGCGATATATGAGACAGAACCAAGTTTTTTACCATGGGATTATCATCAAATATCGCAAGCTGCTGGCCTAAGGAAAGGAAATTATCAGTCTTTCCGGACAGCGTTGCCAGGCCGGTATCGGTACTTAAGATTAGGTCGGCAAAGGCCACTTTGGGATGGGTATTATCCTCCAGGAAATTGAAAAAATTAGAATTTATAATATGGGAATCTAAAAGGGGAGCAAAATTGTCTATTTTCTTCTTGTAGCTGATGACTTCTTCCTCCATTTTAGAAACTTCGGGGTCTCTTATTTCCTGCAGTCTGGCTTCCAGGTCGTTTAGAGTGACTTCCGCTTTATTGTGGAGATAAAACAAAATAAAATAAGTGGCTACCAGCAGAACCGCAATTAAAATCAGGGCATAAAACAAAATCTTCTGCCAGGAAGGGGTTTCGTCTGTTTTTTTTGGTATGATTTCTACCATATTTTACTCAAGTCCCCTCAATGCCGTGCCCAAGGCAATGGCATAGGCGGGACCCATCTTTTTTAATTCCTCCTCCAGGATGGGCGGGAAAAATATTTTGGCAAAGGGGTTGGTAATCTCAACCTCCTTTTTGGGAAAATACTCCTGGAAATGCTCCAAAAGACCGGGCATAAAAGCATTGCCTCCACAGAGAATTACCTTTTTGACCTCCTTATTCTCTTTAAAGGTGAATCCCTGGATAACCCTATCCACTTCCCTGACTATAAGGTCTACTAAAGGGATAAGGATATCCCTGACATTCTCCCGGCCCGAGTCCTCTTGAGTCCTCAGTATTCCATAACTGTTCTTGAATTCTTCGGCCTGCTTATAGCCCAGGGAAAGGCCCTTGGATATCCTCTCGGTGAAACTGTTGCCCGAAACGTCAAAGCTGCGCGATATTTTTAACGTCCCTCTATTTATTATACTACAACTAGTGCTTCTCGCACCAATATCCACCAGCGTGACGGCCTCTTTTTCGTCCCGGTCAACCACGGCCCTCATCAGCCCGAATATTTCAGCCTCCAGAGCCATCAGTTTTAGACTGAGTCCGGTGGCGATGCTCTGATACTGATGAATAATTTCGTTGGGAACCGCCACCATAAGTACCTTCAGTTTTCCCTTGCTTTCTTTCTGCGGCTCGTCAATAATCTGCCAATCCAGGGTAACCTCACCCAAAGGCAAGGGAACGTGGCGCCTCGCTTCTGACTTTACCGCCTGGGGAACCTCTTCTTCGGTCATAGGCGGGAGTTCAAAGGTGGTGAAGAAACTGGAAAAATCAGGGATGGAGAAGGCCACCTCTTTGGTTTTAATCTCCGCTTCCTGCAGAATGGCCTTGATGGCACGGGAGACTTCTCTGCTGGAAAGCATCAGGGTGTTTTCTTCGGAAGTCCGGAATTGTTTCTTGTAAAGGACGGAGGCCGATATCTCCCCGTAGTTTTCCAGCTTTTTCCTGCCGGCCCAACTGGAAACCTCCACCACTTTGATGGAGGAAGTACCGATGTCTACCCCTAAAAACTTTTGAGGAAGTAATCCTAAAAATTTCATTCTGTGTTATTATATCATATGAGAAAAAAACTGGGAAACTTGCTGATGGAAATTTTTTTCCCTAAATTCTGCTCCGGCTGCCGGAAAGAAGGGTCTTACCTCTGTGAGGACTGCCGGGCCGTTCTGGAGGTGTCCGGCTTCCACCAAAGAGCCTTCTTTTCCTACCTGGAAGACCTCTATTTTCCCCTGGAATACAGAAGTCCTCTGCTGAAAGCGCTAATCCGGAACTTTAAATACGAACCTTTCGTCAGGGAACTGGCCGAACCTCTTTCCAGATTGATAATCAACCATTTCCAATTAATGGATGAACGGCCTGAATTTTCCGATTTTACTTTGCTACCCGTTCCCTTGGCGGAACGGAGAGAAAAATGGCGCGGGTTCAACCAGGCAGAAGAAATAGCCAGACACCTGGCTTCTTTTTTTAATCTTCCTCTGTCAAACGACGTCCTGTTCAGGACAAAAGAAACCCAACCCCAAACCAAAATGGAAAGCGAGGAAAGAAAAACTAACGTGGCTGAGGCCTTTACCTGTGCGGACGGAGGAAAAATCCATGGGAAAAATTTTTTACTGGTAGACGACGTTTACACTACCGGTTCCACTATGAAAGAGGCGGCCTCAACCCTGAAAAGGAAGGGGGCCAGAAGAATCATCGGCATCGTTGTGGCCCGGGCCGTCCCCGGCCAGGACGCCTCATAAAAAGATCATCTCTAACAACTGACGACTCACAACAAAAAATCGCCCATCGGGCTATTTTAACAGCGGACTATGTCTCGCTGTAGCTCGCCGCCGCCTCCGCCAACCGGCGGAGGCTAAGGCGAGCGAAGGCGGAGAGGGTGGGATTTGAACCCACGATACGGTTTTACCCGTATAACAGGTTAGCAACCTGCCGCTTTCAGCCGCTCAGCCACCTCTCCTTTTCTTCTATTGTTTGTCTCTAAAATGATAAATCATTTCTCGCATCTTTTCAAATGTTTCCATAAGATTTTCCATTTATAAACTGCTTGTGGTTACAGAGAAGCAGATTGATTTTAAGCCTTTTTTATGATAAAAATAATTGAATTTCAACCGAATCCACAAAAAACGGAACTGCCCATTATTAAAACTAATTACTCATTAACTAATTACTAATAACTGATTATGGTGGGGTGCCTGAGCGGTTGAAAGGGCCGGTCTTGAAAACCGGTGTGGCTAATACCCACCCTGGGTTCGAATCCCAGCCCCACCGCTTTCAAATTTTGCTTGCGCACGCAAAATTTGAGTAATTACTGATGAGTAATGAGTTATTAGCAAGCCCGTCCTGAACCGCGCAGAGTCCAGGGTTAGCCAAACACTAATTTACTAATTACTAAAAACTAATTACTGAATTTTCGTAAGAAAATTTACACGTCCCCATAGCTTAACGGATAAAGCAGAGGCTTGCGGAGCCTCAGATGAGGGTTCGATTCCTTCTGGGGACACAGCAGTACACATACCACATATCATAGACCACATACCATACAAGACATTCCATGTTCCATTATGTGTTATGTGTTCCATGTTATATGTTCCATGAAATTATCTACTCCCGTTGAAAAAATTCCCAGGGTAGGCGCCCAGTACACTAAGAAACTCAAGAGGCTGGGCATTGCAAACGTCCGGGACCTGCTCTTCCATTTTCCTCACCGCTATGAGGATTTTTCTGATTTGGTTCCCATCTCCCAGGTAAAGATTGGCGACAAGGTGTGCGTCCAGGGAGAGATTAAAAACATAGAAAACACCAGAACCTGGAAAAGAAGAATGACCGTTACCACGGCCCTGTTGGAAGACGACTCCGGAGCTATCAAGGTAATCTGGTTCAACCAGCCATATCTGGAGGATACTTTAAAGCCGGGCACCGCCGTGTGCCTGGCCGGAAAGGTGGCGGAGGGTAAGAAGAACTACCCCGGGGTTTATCTGTCCAGCCCCACCTACGAAAAAATTTCCAAGAAAGAAAGCCGGGATTTCACCCACACGGGAAGGATAATACCTGTCTATCCAGAAACGGAAGGTCTTTCCTCGCGCTGGCTGAGATACATCATCAAGCCTCTTCTGACCGCGCTGGCGGATGCCGTCACCGATCCCCTGCCGGAAAGGGTCGTTGCGGAAAATAAACTCATGGAATTACAGGAGGCACTGTGGCAGATTCATTTCCCGGATTCCCTGAAAAAAGCAGAAAAGGCCAGGAAAAGATTTTCCTTTCAGGAGCTTTTTTTGGTTCAGCTGTACGTACTGAGCGAGAGGATGAAGCTGAAAAAACAGAAAGCTGTGGCCGTACCCATTCACCTGGACATCGTTAAAAAATTCGTTGCCTCCCTACCCTTTACCCTGACCGACGCCCAGAAAAAATGCAGCTGGAGAATATTAAAGGATATGGAAAAACCCCGGCCCATGAACAGGTTATTGGAGGGGGACGTGGGTTCGGGAAAAACGGTGGTAGCTGTTATGGCCATGCTCAATACTATGGAGGAGGGGCGTCAGACAGCCTTCATGGCTCCTACCGAAATTCTGTCCAAGCAGCATTTCGCCAGCGTCTCCAAGCTTTTAAAGGGATTTGGCGCCTCCATAGGTCTGCTTACCGGACAGGAGAGCAGAATCGGCTCCAAAAAAACATCAAGGAAGGAATTTTTAGAAAAGGCCAAAAAAGGAAAGCTGGACATCCTGGTAGGTACCCACGCCCTGATACAGAAAGGCGTAAAATTCGGCAATCTGGCCATGGTAGTGCTGGATGAGCAGCACCGCTTCGGGGTAGAACAGAGGGCCAAACTCTGCCAGGAACAGGATTCTATCCCTCACCTCCTCTCCATGACCGCCACCCCCATTCCCAGAACTTTGGCCCTGACCCTATACGGAGACCTGGACCTTTCTATTTTGGACGAAATGCCCAAAGGCAGAAAGAAAATCATCACCAGGCTCATCCCGCCTACCGGGAGAGAAAAGGTATATGCTTTTATCAAAGACGAAATTAAGAAGGGTAGACAGGCCTTCGTCATCTGTCCCCGCATAGAGGCCGATAATGGGAAGGAGTCTTGGGCCGAGGTAAAAGCCGTGGAGGAAGAATATGAGAAACTGTCCAAAAAGGTTTTCCCCGGCCTTTCCATCGCCAAGCTGCACGGCCGGATGAAGTCCCGGGAAAAAGAAAAGATAATGGGGAGATTCAAAAATAGAAAAGACGACATCCTGGTTTCCACCTCCGTGGTAGAGGTGGGCATAGACGTACCCAACGCCACCATGATGCTTATTGAGGGGGCGGAAAGATTCGGCCTCTCCCAGCTCCACCAGTTCCGGGGGAGGGTGGGAAGGGGAGAAGAACAGTCTTACTGCTTTCTGTTCACGGATTCTGGCGCCAAGCGAACAAACCAGAGATTGAAGGCCCTACTGGATTCAAAAACGGGCTTTGATTTGGCGGAAAAGGATCTGGAAATCAGGGGTCCAGGAGAGGTTTTCGGCACCAGGCAGTCTGGGATTCCCGACCTGGCCACCGCCTCGCTGGGCGACGTCTTTCTGGTGGAAAAAACCAGGGATTGGGCCAGGGAAATCCTGCAGGAAAGCCCCAAGCTCGAGGCCTATCCTGTATTAAAATCCGAAATAAAAGAATTCACCAGAAAAATCCACCTGGAGTAGTAATCACTTTCCCAACCTCAAATTAGCTTCCGCCTTCAAATCTTTTACGGAAGGTTTTTTATTTTTGAGCCAGTGGTAATAGGCCGTCACGGCCGTCATCAGGGCGTTGTCCGTAGAGAAAGCGGGGTCCGGCATTATCAGCTTGACGGCGGGCAGCTCCTTTTTTCGTTTTTTCTTGAACTGCCGCCTGAGTTCCTGATTAGCCGTTACTCCGCCCCCCAGGATGATACTTTTAACATTGAATTCCCCGGCCGCCCTCAGGGTTTTGTGGATTAAGACATCGATGATTGCCTGTTGTATCTCCCGGGCAGCGGCCCGGACGTATGTCTTTGATTTTCTCACCCTGGGAGTCCGGCTCCGATAATCATACAGTACGGCCGTCTTGAGCCCGGAGAAGCTGAAATCAAAATTCTTCTGATTCATCATCGGCCTGGGGAACGAGAGCTCAAGTCTCTTCTTGGTCCTCTTGCGTGCCTTAATCTTCGCCGCTTCCCGTTCAATGGCCGGGCCGCCAGGGTAGGGCAATCCCAGAGTTCTGGCTGCTTTATCAAAACATTCCCCGGCTGCATCGTCCCGGGTCTCACCCAGCAGCCGATAGCGGCCGAATGACCCTATCAAAACCAGTTGGGTATGGCCTCCGGAAACTATCAGGCATACGGCAGGAAAAACCTCGTCAAAATTAAAATCCTTTTTAATGAAAGAAGAATATATGTGAGCCTCCAAGTGGTTGACGGGCATCAGGATTGAGGTAAACTTTTCAGCTAATTCTGCGGCAAAGTTCACGCCTATCCAAAGACAAGGTTCCAGCCCCGGCCCCTTGGTTACAGCTATCAGGTCGGGACGGGAATTTTTCGCTTCCCGCAGCGCTTTTTTAAGAATTTGGGGGAGATTCTTCTTGTGTTCCCGGCGGGCCAGCAGAGGATAAACGCCGCCGTACCGGCGATGAAGCTTCACCTGTGAGGACACGAGATTAGACAGTATCTTGATTCTGGATTTTTTTTTCTCCGAGGCTTCTATGATGCCTACACAGGTGTCGTCGCAGGAAGTTTCTATTCCTAAAATAATCATGTTTCTGCCATTCTATCATTTTTTCTTGTCCCCTGGAAAAGCGGTAACCTTGCTTTTTTCCCGTTCTTATATAAAATTAATTCCATGAAATACCTGCCGGCCCCATCGTCTAATGGTTAGGACAACGGGTTTTCAACCCGTCAACAGGGGTTCGACTCCCCTTGGGGCCACCCTTCGACGCGCTTTCCGCTTCGCGTCAAGCTTGCTCAGGGCAAGCATAAAAATCATCCGTTAGGATGATTTTTTAGTAATTAGTAATGAGTAATTAGTTTCTAGTAACGAGAAACGGATGAAGCGATTTTTAGTGATTAGTCTTTAGTGTTTAGTAATGAGAACCAGTCGCTGCACTCGAAGCCTTGATTTTCACTCCGTTCAAATTGAGAATTAACATATATGAAAGGGGAAAGTAATGTTATAATCTGTTTATAGAGGATGATTGATAAAAAGAAAGACTATATTGATCTGTCAAGGGCGGCTGACCTGAAAAGCCCCGGAGAAAGGACCACATATCGATTACTGGAAATAATACCCGGTTTTTTGTCTTGGGCCACCCTTATTGGGGCCCTGGTGCTGTCCTGGCTAACTCCGGGCGTGATAGCTTTTTTCATAATAGTTTTTGACCTTTACTGGCTGCTGAAAATCACCTATCTGTCTTTCCATCAAATTGCCAGCTTCCGCCAGATGAAAAAAAATATAGAAACGGACTGGTTGGAAAAGTTAAAAACCATTAAGGGATGGAGAGGAATTTATCACGTCATTGTCCTTCCTATGTATCAGGAACCAACAGAGCTGGTGGAACATTCCTGCCAGGCCATTCTGGACTGCAAGTTCCCTAAAGACAGGATAATCGTGGTTTTAGCAACGGAACAGAGAGCGGGAGAGGAAGCCCAGATGACCGCCCGGCAGGTGGAGAGAAAATTCGCTGACAAATTCTTCCGGTTTTTGATAACCGTCCATCCGGAGGGAATTCCGGGAGAAATAAAAGGGAAGGGTTCTAATGTCGCCTGGGCGGTAGGGAGGATAAAAGAGAAGCTTGTGGAGCCCCTTAATCTAGACAAAAAGAAAATTATCCTGTCCAGTTTTGATATAGACACCAAACCCTACCCGCAGTATTTTTCCTGCCTGACCTTTTATTACCTTACCGCAAAAAACCCCCGGCGGTCCTCCTACCAACCTATTCCCATCTATAATAACAACGTATGGTCCGCTCCCAGCTTTTCCCGCGTGGTAGCAACCTCCAACACCTTCTGGCAGATGATGCAGCAGGAAAGGCCGGATGTACTGGTTACCTATTCCTCACATTCCCTGCCTTTTAGCATACTGGAGGACGTGGGCTATCCCAACAATTTGGTTCCGGACGATTCCCGAATATTCTGGAAAGCTTATCTGCAGTACGACGGCGACTATAAGGTCATTCCGCTCCATTATCCGGTTTCCATGGATGCGGTCCTGGCCAAAAATTTAGTCAGAACCATTATCAACCAATACCGCCAACAGAGACGCTGGGCCTGGGGGTGTGTTGACATACCTTTCCTTTTTTTCGGATTTCTAAAAAACAGGAGAATTTCTCTTTACAAAAAAATATACCAGTCCTGGAATATGCTGGAAGGATTCTGGTCCTGGGCCACGGTATCCCTTCTTATTTTTTTCCTGGGATGGCTGCCGCTGCTGCTGGGGGGAGAAAAGTTCAACATCACTCTCCTTTCTTATAACCTTCCCCGCATAACCAGAAATCTTATGACTCTTTCCATGGTAGGAGTATTCGTTTCCTCCACCATAAGTTTCCTCCTTTTGCCGCCGAGTCCGAAGGGCATAAGTAAGTTTAAAAAATTATCCCTGGGCCTGCAGTGGCTGGTACTGCCCTTGACCCTGATAATCTTCGGAAGCATTCCCTCGCTTGAAGCCCAGACCAGGCTGATGTTCGGCCGATACCTCGGTTTCTGGGTCACGGAAAAAACTAAGGAAAGGACTCCCTTCCTGTAGCGTAATACCCGTCTAAAAATTTATGGACAACCACATCCTCAACTATTCCTTATACGTATTCTTCGGCATCCTCCCCAGCTTCATCTGGCTGCAGTTTTATCTGAGGCGCGACGTCAAACCAGAGCCCAAGCTTATGATACTGAAGATATTCTTCTACGGCATGCTCCTCACTATACCGGCCATTTTCATTGAAATGGCCTTCTACGAACAGGTAAGCGCGCTGAACCTGCCCGAAACCGCTTCCTTTCTCCTGAATCTTTTCATCGGGGTAGCCCTGGTAGAAGAATTCCTGAAATTCCTGGTAGTCAAACTGAAGGTTCTGGATGACCCCGAATACGACGAGCCGGTAGACTCCATGATTTATATGATAATTGCCGCCCTTGGGTTCGCCGCTGCCGAAAATCTTCTGGTGCTGGTGTCGGTCGGCAGTCAGTATTCCCGACCCGGAGAACTTCTCCTTCCTATTATAGGAACCCCTCTGTGGGGGGAGATAGTGGAAATTTCGGTCTTAAGATTCCTGGGAGCTACCTTTTTGCACGCCTTATCATCCGCCACCGTTGGTTTTTTCATAGGACTGTCTTTTTTTGATAAGAAAAGACGCGGAAAGCTGATATTCGTGGGACTCTCGCTGGCGGTTATCTTGCACGGCCTCTATAACTTTTCTATAATGGAGGTGGAAAATCAGATGGATATTTTCATTCCATTTTCTCTGCTTTTTCTGGTAGCCGTATTAATTTCTTTCGGCTTTAAAAAATTAAAAGAATTAAAAGGTTTCTAAGTCCAAAATCACTAATAAATTTTATTTTACATGACGGAGGAATCATTTTTCGACAAACTAAAAAAGGGAATGGCTATAGATGATGAAAAGAATCCGCCAGCCGGCGGAGGGACAACCGTAAAAAAGAAGGAAATCAGGGAAATCCCCATAGAGATTGATTCTGAAAAAGAGGAAGAAGCCCCGGAGGCAATCGAAGAAAAACCAGCTCCCGCTAAGGTAAGAAGGGCGGCAGCCGGCGGCGGCCGAAAGGTGCAGGTCAAGAAGAAAGATGAAAACCAGTGGCCCAAAGCGGAAGGTCAGCTGGCGGTAGACGTCTATCAGACCGATTCAGAATTGGTAATTCAATCTGCCATCGCCGGAGTAAAGCCGGAAAATCTGGATATTTCGATTGAAAAGGACCTGGTCACCATCAAGGGGGAACGGGAAAAACCGGTGCAGGAAAAGGGAGACTACTTTTACCAGGAGTGCTACTGGGGAGGCTTTTCCAGGCAGATAATACTGCCGGTGGAGGTAGACCCGGGGCGCATTGAAGCCACCCTCAAGGAGGGAATACTGATGATAAGAATGCCCAAGATAATGAGGGAAGGCAAGAAAAAGATAGAGGTAACGGTAAAGGAAGAATAGCGGAAGGGCTGTATCCTTCGACAAGATCCCGCCCAAGAAGGCGAGGCTCACCAA
>CAZMJM010000011.1:0-12320 GCA_964566875.1 uncultured Candidatus Saccharibacteria bacterium
CCACCTGTTCCCATCCCGAACACAGAAGTGAAATATGCCAAGGCCGATGATAGTGCATTTTGCGCGAAAGTAGGTAGCCCTCGTGAGGTGAATATGATTATTTTTTTTGCGCAGGAATCTGATATCATTGTTCAGGACTGGTTAATATCCTAAAACCGCTTTTTTAAATTTAAACACCTTTAAGCTATAATGGATTAATGGAGTTCCGGCATAAACCATTTATAAACAGAAATGAAGGGAAAAAGTCTTTTCTCTCGGACGTATCCCGATTCAAAAGTTTAAGATGGGGGACAGTACTCTTGGTCGTTGCCTCCCTGTTTTTGCTAAATCTAACTCCTCTATCCGGAGGGATTAAGAATTTTTTCCATTCTCTATCTGCACCTCTCCAGGAGTATCTCTGGGTAAAGGGAAGCGCTTTGTCCGGATTCTTTGAAATATTTTCCAGGGTAGAAGAAGTAAAGAAAGAAAACGAATCTCTGAGAAAAGAGAACGAAAATCTGCTCGTCGAGAAGATGGCCCTGGGAGAGTGTAAAGAGGAAAACGTCTCTTTAAGGAGAGCTCTGGGCTTGGAATTACAAAAGGACTTTGTCCTTCTTTCCGCCAATCCGATCGCCAAGGATGTTTTCGCCGATTTCATCGTCGTAAATAAGGGTTCTGCCGACGGCATGGTCTTTGATGCCCCGGTCGTTACAGATGAAAAGGTACTGGTCGGCAGAGTGATTGAGGTTTATGAACACAGTTCCCGCATTCAACTGACGACCGCCAAGGGCAATTCCTTTGATGTGGAGATTATGGACAGAGATACTTATGGTTTGGCCGAGGGCCAGGGTAATTTTAATCTTATGCTGAAGTTGGTCCCCAGAGACAAGGAGATAGCGGAGGGGGACCGGGTTTTTACCTCTTTATTAGGAGGCAACTTCCCACAGGGTCTTTTAGTGGGAGAGGTTAAAGGAGTCAAGAAGGCCGACGTGACTTCCTTTCAGGAGGCCGATATCACCCCCGCCTTTAACATAAATTTCCTGGAAAACCTTTTTATCATTACCAATTTCAGGTAACGCCATGCCGGACCCAGGTAAAAAAATAATAGGGGTTGCTCTTCTTTTTTACTTTCTCACCATTTTTCAGTACAGCTTTTTAGTGCATTTTTTTTATTGCTTTCCCAGCCTGGTCTTAATTATGGTAGTTATTATCAATCTTGTTGAGGAGCA
This sequence comes from uncultured Candidatus Saccharibacteria bacterium, assembly GCA_964566875.1. Classification (GTDB taxonomy): domain Bacteria; phylum Patescibacteriota; class Minisyncoccia; order Minisyncoccales; family JANBVM01; genus CAZEQH01. The sequence goes on from CAZMJM010000011.1 coordinate 1,209, forward strand.
GAAAGATAATTTTGGGTTGGCCTCTGGCCTGATAGGAGGATTTTTTCTGGATATCTATTCCGATAGATACATCGGATATCATGTCGTTATACTTTTTTTAACGGCTATTTTTTTAAAGTCGGTTATTAAGAGAATATTAAGGTAAAAAAGTGGACGATTTCATAAAAAAAAGAAGAATAAGGCGTATTACCAGCGAAGTAGAACCTCACGAGGTTCTGATGGATAAGTTGGCCAGAAAGAGGGACCGGGAGTGGGGTATGCCCGAGCAGAAAATGGAAACGCCGCTGGTCAGGAGAATCTTGAATAAATTCCTCGTCTTTTCTTTTATAGTGTTGTTTCTCCTTCTGGGCAGGACCTTTCAGCTCCAGATTCTGGAAGGCAGTGATTTCCTGGCGCTGGCCAATGATAACCAGTATATTTTTCATATGATTCAGGCAGAGAGAGGCGTTATCTATGACCGGAACCTCAAACAACTTGTTTTTAATCTTCCCAACTTTGACCTTGTTTGCAATAAGGGCGGGCTGCCGGCGGATGAAGACCAGAGAAAACAGCTTTTTTCCGAAATTGCCGACGTTCTTGCCATAGATTATGATTCCGTGGCGGCTGCCATAGATAACTCTAAAGACCGGGAGGTAATAGTGTCGGAAAATCTCAGCCATAATTCCCTCATAGTTTTACAGACCAGAATCGGAGAATTCCCCGGCTTTTCCATTGAACAGCGCATGATAAGGGAATATCAGGACGGCCCAACTTATTCGCATATCATAGGTTACACCGGAAAGATTACCCGGGAGGAATTCAGCTCTTCCTCCGACCGTTATTCCATGTTTGACTATGTAGGACGGATGGGTTTGGAGAGTTATTATGAGGACACTCTGAGGAAAAACCCCGGACAGGTCCGGGTGGAAAGAGACGCCCTGGGGAATGTCATTTCCCAGCAAGTGGTTTCTCTTCCCGAATCCGGCGACAGTCTTGTCCTGTGGCTGGATTCAGACTTGCAGAAAAAGGTTAAGGAAGAGTTGGAAAAGACGCTGCAAAGCATAGGCAGCCGGAAGGCGGTAGGAGTGGCCCTGGATCCTAAAACCGGGGGAGTTTTGGCCATGGTGTCTATCCCATCTTTTGATAATAATTTATTTTCTATCGGGGACAACGAATCTATAAAGGAGCTTTTTGAAAACGAGGAAGACCCTCTTTTTAATCGGGTGATATCCGGGGTAGGGTTCCCTACTGGTTCAACCATAAAACCCCTGGTGGCTTCGGCGGCTCTTCAGGAAGGGATAGTTTCTCCTAATCAGAAGATCAACTGTACGGGACTAATAGAGGTAACACACGAATACGATCCTTCCATCATTTACCAATACCACGACTGGTCCGTTCACGGCCTTACCGATATAAGAAAAGCGATTGCCGAGTCCTGCAACGTATTCTTCTATACCCTGGGCGGAGGATATGCTCCATTCGGTATAAAGGGGCTCGGGCCGCAAAAGATAGAGGATTATCTTGGACTGTTCGGTTGGGGCCAGAAGACGGACATCGATTTACCCGGTGAAGGGGAGGGAACCATACCGGTTCTGGACGAAAATTGGAGGAAGGGGGATACCTATCATCTGTCTATCGGGCAGGGCCCTTTTGCCGTTACCCCCCTGCAGGTGGCGTCGGCCTATGCCGCCATAGCCAACGGAGGCAAACTGCTTAAACCCCAGGTTGTTAAGGAGGTAGTGGATACTTCGGGAGGAGACGTCAAGGTGATAGGAGAATCCAGGCCGGAGGTCATCAGGGAGGGGTTTATCGACCCTGAAAACCTGCAGGTGGTAAGGGAAGGAATGAGGCAGGCGGTAACAGGAAAGAACAGTCCCCAGGCCTCGTCCATTCTTTTGAGTTCCCTGCCGGTAGCAGCGGCCGCCAAGACAGGTACGGCCGAGACTTCCCGAGAGAATATCTACCACAACTGGGTTTCCGTATTTGCCCCTTATGACAATCCGGAAATAGTCCTTACCATTATGATTGAAGACGTTGAAGGAGTTCGGGCAGCGGTATTGCCGGCCGCCAGGGATATATTAAACTGGTACTTCAGCCGTTGATTGATTTAACAGAGCCGTTTTACTTAGCTGAGAAAAAACACTAAAATAAGATAAATTTCCCTTTTAGAAACATATGAGCGCTACAGACGAAAACATCAGAAAAATAAGGGTTAAAAAGCTGCAGTCCTTGCGGGTTTCAGGTATGGCTCCATTCCCTTCGAATACCAGGAGGAACATGGAAATCGCCAAGGCGATTGAGTCTTTTGATGTTCTGGCGGGAAGTAATAAGGAGGTGATACTGGCGGGGCGGATAAAACTGATAAGGGTGCACGGAGGCTCCACTTTCCTGGACCTGGCGGACGGCACCGGTGATATGCAAGCCTATTTTAAAAAAGACCGCTTGGGAGAGGAGGGATACAAATTTTTCCTTGATAATTTTGACCTGGGAGATTTCATCGAAATCAAGGGTAATTTGTTTGAAACCAAAAAGGGCGAAAAAACACTGGAGGTGTCGGATTTCAAGATGCTGGCAAAGAGCTTGAGGCCTCTACCTGAGAAATGGCACGGCCTGAAAGATACGGAAGAGAGGTACAGAAAGAGATATCTGGACCTCATTTTCAACAAGGAAATAAAGGATAATTTTGCCAAACGTTCCGCCGTCATAAAGGAAATAAGGAGGTTTTTGGAGGGTGAAGGATTTTTGGAGGTGGAAACTCCCATACTGCAGCCGCTATACGGCGGAGCGCGCGCTCAACCCTTCAAAACCCACATGAACGCCCTGGACATGGATTTGTATCTCAGAGTTTCCCCGGAACTGTACCTCAAGCGGTTGCTGATAGGAGGATTTGAGAAAGTTTACGAGATAGGCAAGTGTTTCAGAAACGAGGGGGTGGACCGTTCACACAACCCCGACTTTACGGTGCTGGAGTTCTATTGGGCCTACGCCGACTATAAGGACTTGATGAAGCTAACGGAAAAAATGTTCACCAGTGTTGCCGAGAAGGTTTTCAATAAAGTTAAGTTCACCTACGAGGGTCAGGAGATAGACCTTACTGCTCCCTGGCCAAGGATGGAATTTTCTCATGTCTTAAGCCGTGAAACCGGAATAAATATAGAAGAAATTAACAGAGATGCCCTGGCAAAAGAGGCTAAGGCGCTGGGTATCGCTCTGGAAAAGAATTCGCCTAAATTTGAGATTGCCGATGAAATTTTCAAGAAGGTATGCCGTGCGAAGATTCAGCAGCCAACCTTCATCATCCATTATCCCAAAGGATTCCAGCCTCTGGCCAAGTCATTGGAGAACCAGCCCGACAAATTAGCCAATTTCCAGCTGGTAGCTGCCGGCTGGGAGATGCTTAACGCCTTCTCAGAACTCAATGATCCGGTGGAGCAGAAAAAGAGATTTGAGGAACAGGAAAATCTTTACAAAGGAGGCTTCGGAGAGGCTCAGAGAATGGATAAGGATTTCATTAAGGCTCTGGAATATGGAATGCCTCCGGCCGCCGGGTTCGGTATGGGATTAGACAGGTTTACGGCACTGCTGACCGGCTCCCATTCCTTAAGGGAGGTTATCCTGTTTCCCACCATGAAACCCAAGTCACATAACACATAACACATAACATGGAACACATACCACATATCATGGAACACATAACAGACGACGACGTTTTGTGTTCTATGCTCTATGTTTCATAAACTATGTTAGATATTAAATTTATTCGCCAGTATCCGGAGAAAATAAAGGAAATCTGCGTCCAGAAGAAAGTTGATTTGGATGTCGATGCTCTTTTGGAGGCAGACCGCCGGAGAAGAGAACTTCTTCAGGCGATTGAGGACATGAGAGCCAAGAAGAATCAAGCTTCCAAACAGATAACCGCAACCACGGACGAGGCGGAAAGACAAAGGATTATTCTGGAAATGAGGGAGCTTGACAATAACAATGATCAATTGGGCCAGAAACTCAAGGAAGCTGACGAAGAGTTCAACGCGCTGATGATGCGGGTTCCCAACCTGATTGCCGATGATGTGCCGATAGGGAAGGATGAAAGTGAAAACAAGGTTATAAGGAAGTGGGGTGAGCCCGCCGACTTCGGATTTACTCCCAAAGACCACGTAGAATTAGGAGAACGGCTGGATATCGTGGACATTAAGACGGCGGCTGCGGTTTCAGGCGCCAGATTCGGTTATCTGAAAAGGGAGGCGGCCTTGCTGGAATTTGCTCTTATTCAGTATACCTTCCAAACCCTGACATCTGAAAAGATAATCGGAAAGATCGCCGCTTCTATAGAAAAAGGATACGCCGCCAAGCCTTTTATCCCCGTCATTCCGCCCGACTTCATACGGCCCCAGATTTTTGAAAAAATGGCCAGACTCAGTCCGGAGGACAGGGAAGAAAGATATTATTTTCCTCAAGACGACATCTATCTCATAGGGAGCGCTGAGCATACCCTGGGTCCCATTCATATGGAAGAGATAATCCCGGAAGAAAATCTTCCGCTCAGGTATCTTGGATTTTCCACCAGTTTCCGGAGAGAAGCTGGTTCATACGGAAAGGATACCAGGGGGATATTCCGCGTTCATCAGTTCGATAAGTTGGAGATGGAAAGCTTTACCCTCCCAAATAACTCCCTGAAGGAGCAGGATTTTATACTGGCTGTTCAGGAGTATCTGGTGCGTTCCTTGGAGCTTCCATATCAGGTGGTTATGATTTGTACCGGAGACATGGGTAAACCTGATGCCAGACAGATAGACATAGAAATCTGGATGCCCGGTCAGGGAAGATACCGCGAAACTCACACCTCAGACCTCATGACGGACTACCAGGCCAGGAGACTGAATACCCGGGTAAGGAAGAAAGGGGGAGATATTGAATTTGTCCACATGAATGACGCCACGGCCTTTGCCATAGGCAGGACACTGATAGCAATCATGGAAAATTATCAGCAGAAAGATGGCAGCATTAAGGTGCCCCGGGTTCTCCAGAAATACGCCGGATTTAAGAAAATCGGTTAATAGTTTTTTCCATGAAGGAAGAACAAACATCAATCAGCGGCTTGACAGTTAATTTTAAGGTTGCAGGGGAAGGGCCTGTAATTTTAATTTTGCACGGTTGGGGGAGTTCTTCCGATTCCTGGGTAACGGTGCAGAAGGTATTGGCCGACGCAGGTTTTACGGTATTCTGTCCTGACCTCCCGGGCTTTGGGAAAAGCGAAACCCCCAAGACGCCCTGGGAAGTGTCCGATTATGTGGAATGGACTCTCTCTTTTCTTGATTCCCGGGGCATCAAGGAATTTTTCCTTCTTTCCCATTCGTTCGGGGGCAGGATAGCCATAAAATTGGCGGCCAAATACCCCGAGAGAATAAGGGCTCTGGTATTTTGCGCCGCTGCCGGTTTGAAACACAAACCGGATTTGAAAACCCAGATAATATTCTTCTTATCAAAGATAGGAAGTATTCTTCTTGCCCCCCGCATAATGAACAGGGTAAAAGACACCGCCAGAAACGTTTTTTATTTATTTTTCCGCCACAGGGATTATGTTAAAGCGCCCGCCAACATGAGGGAAACCATGAAAAAGGTATTAGCAGAAGACCTCTTACCTTATCTGCCTGTCATTACTACGAAAACGCTGATAGTGTGGGGAAAGAGAGATAAGATTCTGCCGGTTGAAGATGCACATATCTTTAACGAGGCCATAAGGAATTCACGGCTGGAGATAATGGGGGCGGCAGACCACAGCCCCCATCTTCAGGTGCCGGAAAGACTGGCAGAATTGATAATGGAATTCTTTAAATCTTGAATATGATTGTTTACCTTATAACCTTGCTGTGGTTCCTCAGGCAAACTAAATCCATCCTGTTTTGGCTGTATCTTTGGCAGTTGAAGGAATATCATATCGGACGCTTTATAGACCATTTCAGGACCTGGCAGGGTAAGAAGCTTTTGGTTAATTGGCTCTTCACCCTGAAGTCGATAGTGTTTGGCGGCTTCTTGATTCTGGGATTGACGAGAGAGAACGATGGAGCCGTGGTTGCTTTAAGCGTTTTCCTGCTCCTGCTCTATGCAGCGGAAGCGGCAAAGATGTTCTTTGATTTATTCCGGCGGAAACTGAAGAGGCCGGTTTTCACTTTCAAAATGGTTTTCCTTCTTCTGGCGGCCCTTTCGCTGGAACTGTTTTATTTTCTGTCGTCTTATTACTCCAAAGGTTTTGTCGCCCGGCTTTTATTGTTTGATATTGTTACCCCATTGGCAGTTTCCGGTATAGTTTTGCTTTTCCAGCCTGCGGCCTATTTTTTAAGGAACAGGGTAATCCGGAAGGCTGCCGCGCAGATGGAGAGTTCCAAAAACCTATTGGTGATAGGCATAACCGGAAGTTATGGAAAAACCTCTACCAAAGAGCTGCTGGCAGCTATCCTATCCCAGCGGTTTAAGGTCGCCAGGACCAGAGAGCATAGGAATTCAGAGATAGGGGTGGCGCTTTCCGTTTTAAATGATTTGAAGCCAGAGCACGAAGTCTTTGTGGTTGAAATGGGTGCCTACAATAAGGGAGGTATCCGGTTGCTCTGCGATATCGTCAAACCCAAGATGGGGATTCTTACCGGTATCAACCAGCAGCACCTGGCTACCTTCGGGTCCCTGGAGAACATAATTGCCGCCAAATACGAGCTTATCGAGAGCCTCCCTGGAGATGGCACCGCCTTCTTCAATGGGAATAACAAGTACTGTCGGGAGCTTTATGAAAAAACGAAGATTAACAAGAAGATAGTCTTTTTCCCCTCACAAAATAAGGGGGACATATTTATTGAAGACGTTAGAAAAGGGAAGGAGGCCGTCAGTTTCAAGGCGGCCGACGGTCAAGGTGATATCGCCGATTTCACGGTAGAAACGATAGGAACGCATAATCTTGAGAACCTTATGCTGGCGGTTTCCTGTGCCCATCACCTGGGCATGAGCCTGGAAGAAATAGCTTCTGCCCTCCGGAAGATAAAAAGCCTCCAGACAGGGATGAGGATAATCGGCGGAATAGGGGGATTTGATGTCATCGACTCGACCTACTCTGCTAATCCCAGCGGGGTTAAAGCTCATCTGGACCATCTCAGTCTGTGGTCAGGTAAAAAGGTGATTGTCATGTCCTGCCTGATTGAGTTGGCGGGAGCGTCCAGAGAGGTCCACCGGGAAATAGGAAAAAAGATAGGGGAAGTATGCGATCTGGCCGTTATGGTCAACCGGGGATGCGTAAGAGAAATAATCAAGGGAGCGGCCGAGAGCGAGGGGGGTGAGAAAAAAATATTTTTTTCCGATTCGGCACGGGAAATTGCAGACAGGGTAAGGGAATTGGGTGGTGAGGATAGCGTCCTGCTGCTTGAAGGAAGGCTGCCGAAAAAAGTAATTACCTCCCTTACGGGGAGAAATCACAGCGGGAAATAAATTTTATGTACAGCGTAAAAGAAATAAAAAACAAACGACTTTGGGAAGACTATATCTCTAGGTGCAGCGATAAAACCTTTCTCCAGTCCTGGAATTGGGGGCGGTTTAACGAGGATATGGGGGACCAGGTTTACTATCTGGGAATTTTCCAAGACACCGAACTTCTGGGAACGGCTTTGGTGGTTAAGACTGCCGCCCGCCGAGGGAATTTTCTGTTAGTACCCCACGGGCCGAACGTGGTCCAATCGGCCAACAGAAAGAAGGTTCTGGAGGTTCTGACGGAAAGGCTTAGGAAAATGGCTGATGAAGGAGATATTGATTTTATCAGGGTGGCGCCAATCTGGCAGAGGAGTGAGGAGAGCGAGAGGATTTTTCGGGAATTTGACTTTCGGGAAGCTCCCATCCACGTACATCCGGAGCTGACCTGGGAGTTGGATATGGCGCCCGCGGAGGAAACCATTATGGCGGGAATGAGAAAGACCACCCGCTATCTTATCAGGAAAGCCTTGCGTGAGAGAGAATTGCACATAGAGAAGAGCCGGGATGTGAGCAGCGTCGCAGAATTCAATAATCTCTATCAGGCTACCAAAGACAGACATTCTTTCGTACCCTTTTCACTGGACTATTTGGAAAAGGAATTCGCCGCATTTTCCGGGGACGAGCAAATTTCCGTGTTCCTGGCCAAGTACCGGGAGGAGACCCTGTCTTCGGGTATTTTTATCTTTTGGCAAGGAATTGGATTTTATCACCACGGGGCTTCTTCGCAGAAGTATCCTAAAGTACCTGCTTCTTATCTGCTGCTCTGGGAAGCCATTAAAGAGGCCAGAAGAAGGGGCTGCAGGAAATTCAATTTCTGGGGCGTTTCCCCGCCCGAAGACAGGAAACATCCCTGGGCCGGGCTCAGCCTCTTTAAAGAGGGATTCGGGGGAAACTACCATTATTATGTTAAGACCCAGGACATTCCCGTTTCCGCGAAATATTGGTTTACCTTTTTAATCGAGAGCGTAAGGAAGGTGAAGAGGGGATTTTAATAATCATGAAAAGCTACCGCCGGCCGCATAGGTTTAAGAAAAAAAAACCGATATTCAAAAATCGTTTTTTTTGGCTGGTGATTTTAGGTTGTTTATTAGTTTCCGGTCTTATCTATCTCTTAGTTTTTTCCGATTTTTTTAAGATTAAACAGATTGAGGTTACGGGGAACGAAGAAGTGACAGCCGATGACTTGATAAACAATGTTGATAAGGAGCTTAAGGAGGGAGGCGGGATTATTCCTTCCGATAACATCCTCTTCATAAACAAGGACAATATAAAAGAAGAGCTGTTTCGTGTTTTTCCTCAGATATCTGACCTGGTCATTGAAAGGAAATGGCCGGGCATTTTAAGATTGAGGCCCATCGAGAGACAGGGCGCAGCCCTGTTCTGTATAGACAGGAGAAGCGGAGAAGGCGGGGATATCCATGAAGAATGCTTTGTTATGGACCGGGAAGGCATAGTCTTTAAACCGGGGGATGGCAGCCCTTCACTACCTAAAATCAAACAGGAATCTTTTACAGAAGGAGAAATAAAACTCGGCAGTCAGATGATTGATGCGGATGTTTTAGATAAGATGCTCAATATCTACGGCAAGATTACGGCCAGCCTGGATATTAAGATAGGGGAGATATCTTTTGTTTCTGAAGAAATGGTCATCCTTAAAACCGTTGAAGGATGGGATATTTACGTCAGCCTGATAAAGGACATTGACTGGCAGGTTACCAAGCTCAAGGCGGTACTGGAAAATTACCTTCCTCCGGAGAAGAGAAATAATCTGGAATACGTGGAATTGAGGTTTGGGAATCTTGCCCCCTTCAAAGAGAAAGGGGATGAGGAATAGCTAGTCTATGTGATAGATGAAGATGGATTTCCCCGCTCTGGTTACCGGAGTGTAGTCGTTTAACCATAGGTAATAGCCGGTGGGCTGGTCATATCCGGGAACGGGGTTTCCTCTCCCGCCTTGCAAAGAAGTGGCGGATATGGCTATCCATCCTTTTTGAGGCCCCTGATGGGCATCGAGGCCTTCGGCCCTGTCTCCAAGATAGTATTTAACGTCTGCGCCTCCGAAATAATCCACCTTGATTTTTTCTACTTTGTTAGCTTCTACCCAGGCCTGCAATCGTTTTAGGTCCTGGCCCCAATCGTAGTTGGAGTCAACCACGTATTTATAGCCGTTGTCCGGACCGCCACCTATTTCATTGAAGTAGGAAAGATAGGAAGGGTAGGCGCTCAGAGACGAGGAGGCGTACCAGAGAACAAGGAAAATTATCACGTAACTCAATGAATTCCTCCAGGAGGGATTTTTTATTTCCTTTAAACCCGCTGTCAGGGAGGAAAACACCAGCATATAGATGAAGGGAAAGGTGGGCAGGATGTGCCTCACTCCGATGTTAAGATTCCCGGTGACAGAAGCTCCCCAATAGATTGCCAGCAGGGTTATCATGGAAAAAGAAGCAATATGGTCAACAAGCCATTGGCGCAATCTCTGTATCGGCTTTTCCCAGAGAGGCGTCTTAATCAAAACAATGGCGGCCAAAAACAAGGCTATAAGGGCGAGGATATGAAAGGCCAGGGGTACTTTCATCAGATAAACCATGGGGAAGTAATACCACCATCCCGAACCCGATATCATCCCTAAAAAGTAGACCGTGTTGCCGAAGGCGGTTCTCTGGGTAGCCATCATCAGTCCGAAGAAGTAATGGCCCAAAGCCCTTAAGACGGGTTTGTCGGCCATCCAGACAACGATGTCCCTTAGAGTCGGCATAGGGGAAGATGATAATATCTCCATAGTGTCGGCCACCTGCTTGGCGACGGGGTAATTTGAAGTGTGCCAGAGGTAAACGGGCAGAATAACCGCTACTACCCCGATTAAACCGGCCGCGACGCTGAGGAGGATATAACGGAGAATGTTTTTCTTAGCGGCCAGGGCATAAACTATGGTGGTTATGCCAAGAGACGGTATCAAGAGTATCATGGAAAATTTCAGGAGCATGGCAAATCCGAATATCAAACCCGCGATTATCACGTTCTTTATATTGGGATTACGGAGGAAGTTCAGCCAGAAGTAGGTGGCCAGGACGAATCCCAGGGCAGCGCCTACATCCGTGGTGACGAGCCGGCCGTGCGCCAGGAAAGTGGGGGAAAAGGTAAAGGCGGTCAGCACCAGGAGTGCCGTTTCCTTATTAAATTCTTTTTTGGCCCACCGGAATAGGAACCATCCCAGGAATAGGAGGACGAGAATCATCGGCATCCTGGCCCAAAAAATCATCTGGTCAGCGTTATTTCCCGAATTAAACAATAATTCCCAGCCGTACCACCATTGGGCGTTGATTCCATCTGTCCAGGCGGGAGACTGGGATGGGAAGTTAACGTTCATAAACAGCAGCGGGAAAGCTGCCAGGTCCTTAATCAGCGGAGGGTGTTCCGGATTTATCCTGAAATCTCTCTGTGAGAGATAAGAATATCCGGCGGGGATGTGGGAAAGTTCATCCATAGTGAGTGAATCCCCTAAAATGCTTGAAAAAGCCGTGAGGCCCATTATAAACAGCATTATTATGGCGACGAGATTGGTGACTTTGTCTGACATGGTTTTATTTTTATTTTTTAAACCTTTTTTAAACCTTTTTTAAACCT
>CAZMJM010000011.1:12420-14995 GCA_964566875.1 uncultured Candidatus Saccharibacteria bacterium
ATATTATATTTGATATATCAAGGTTTTATCTTCCGTTAAGACCTTTCCTTTTGGAAAAAATTTTTCTAGCTGTTCTTCTATCTGGGTATCTGGGTGCAGAGTTATCACTATGGTTTTCTGCCCTTCGTCAGAGATATCCTTTACTTGTTCCGGCAGAATGTAATGGGCGCGGAGGCCGCCGTATTTCGCATTCTCCATAAACATTACGGTTTGGGCGGGCATGGGAAGGCCGTTCGGCCAGGGCACCGGCACTCCGGAAGCGTTGACCACCACGACCTTATTTACGCCGGCTGGGAGGGAATTCAGGTAATTGCCTATTAAAACATAATCCTGAGCGAAAGCGTTTCGGGTTTCCTGGTTTAATCCCCATTGGAAAAAATACTTATTGAATTGAAACATCACTATCATAAATAAGAAAAGACAGGAACTTACGATTATTAGTCTTCTGAATTTGGAGCTTTCCAAAAGCCATTGGAAAATGGTCAGTGAGGCCAGGCCGCAAAAAAGATAAACTGCAGGTATCACTCCGATGGTGCGGAGGGCGTGAGGCGCTCCTTCTGCCGTCAGAATGCCTGGCAAGAGGGTAATAAGAAACCAGAGAATGAGAAAGAAGTAAGAAAAAAAAGGCAGCCAATTTTTCCGGCGAAAGGCGGCGAACCCTTTCGCTAAGGATATCATTATGCCGGTCAGGAATAGAAGGCCTACGGGCCAAAACAGTTGTGGGGAACCGGCCAGATTATGGCGCCAGTTTCCGTCTCCATGGAAATTAAACATTCCTAGATAGAGAAATAGATTACGGAAGAAAAGCTTCACCGGATTTTCCTGGGCAAAAACCAGGACCTGAGAAGCCCGTTCCATGAAATCTCCGGAGTTAGCGATAAAATAGATAACCAGGGGTAAAACTACCAGGCCGATAGACAGCAGATTGATGAAAGAAATGAAGAGGAAATCTTTTATTCTGCCTTTTTCTTTGGCGATCCAGAACCACAGAGCAAAAACCGCCAGGAGCAGGATGGGTATCAGCCGGAAACTTGTATAGGTATAAAAACCTAATCCAAAGACAATTCCGGCGCCAACGGCATTACAGTAAGCCCTCTTGCCTGCTCTGCCCTCCAGAACGGCTATTCTAAGCGCCTTGAGCAGGAAATAGAAAGAAAAGACCATAATGAGGGGAAACATTATGGCCCGGAATACGATGCGGGAGAAATTAACGTGCCAGAAAGAAACCGCCAGGAAAAACGAAGAAGCCAGGCTGATATTCTCCGCCCGGTTTTTATCCCCCAGGGCTTGAGAAAAAAGCTCCTTTCCCAGGAGAAAAAAACCAATGATGGTCAGGAATCCCATTAGGGCCGGAACGATTCTGGCAGACCAGATAGACGTTCCAAAAACCGAGAAAGAAACCGCCAGCAGCCAGACAAAAAAACCCTCTCTACCGTTGTTTTCAGAATAAAACAGCCCGAATTTGCCTGTTTTCAGTGTCTGGAAAGCCTCGTTTCCGTTGATAGCCTCATCAGGATAAAAACCGGGCGGCAGCATTTCCAGGCGCCATACCCTTAAAAACAAAGCCAAAGCCAGGATGATTAAAAAGATAATTATTTGGTTTCCCTTCATTTTTTACAGCCACTTCTTCTTCCGGAAGTAGGCTATCATTACCCCCGCCACGATTAGCATCAGAATTACCATTATCCAAAAACCTCCCTGAGAATACATCAAGGGGAGGGAAACGGGGAAATTCATTCCCCACATGGAGGAGATAAGCGTTAGGGGCAGCAATACCACGGAGAATATGGTCAGTATTTTGATGATTTCGTTTATCCTGGTCGACAGGAGGGATTGATTGGTATCCTCCAGTGATAAGATGACCTCTTTATAACTCTCCAGGCCATTAAGGATCTGGTCGTAGGTTCCTGCAAGGTCAGAAAAATAAGGCAGTATGGTCTGGCCGAAGAAGGCCGGACCTTCCTTTACAAGGGAGTCCAGTATTTCGTTCTGCGGCTCTACTATGCGCCAGAAATTTATTATGTCTGTTTTGACAAGGGATATCTCCAGCACCATCTCCTTCTCTCGTTCCTGAAACATTTCTCTTTCTATCATGTTCAACCTCTTGTTTATCTGGGCCAGCTTGGTCAGGCAGTTTTTCCAGAAAGCGCTCAGGATGTAGTAAAGCAGAGGGCCTATGCCATTCGTCATATAACTGTTTCTCGCTTCCTGCTGCTGCTGGCAGCTCTTGAAAAGGTCCTTAACGGGATTGATGGATTTATAGTGGCTGGTAATAAGGGTGTCTTTAGTGGCGATGATATTGAGCTCTCTGGGAGTGGTAATCCTTTTTTCCTTGTCGTAAACGGGATAGTAGAGAATCATGAAAATGTAGTCCTTATAATGCTCAACCTTGGGCCTTAATCCCGGGTGGAGCAGTTCATCAAGAACCACAGGGTGGATGTTAAACCTCTTCCTGAGGAAGTTTAAATCCTTTCTGGTCGGCCTCTGGATGTTTATCCAGGCCGTTTTATTATGCTTTATTACTTTTCTCATTCTTTTATTTTACTATATTATTAGGAGGAAAAAAACCAACCAT
>CAZMJM010000011.1:15095-19644 GCA_964566875.1 uncultured Candidatus Saccharibacteria bacterium
AAGAGAATGAGAAGAAAAAAAGCACTGTTAGGAGAAATCCAGGAATACTTTAATGATTTCGGTCATGATGAAGACTTGGCGGAAGTAATTAATGAGGGGTCTGAGGTAAGCGAAAGAAACAGAATAGTCGCAGCGGAAAGAGTGGAAGAAGTTAAGAAGCAGCCAGCAGTCAAACGGGAAAGTGGAGGAACGGTACCAGAAAAATTTGCAGAACTTCCGGAAACCTTTAGAGCAATGTTTGAAAATCACAACTTCAACAGAATGGAGAATATAGTGCTCTCATTGCTGAGAGGGGAAGAATTTAAGGACAATTTTAAATTTTTCAAGCAGTATTTGTGTCACTACAGCCCAAAGTACAAGGAAAGAATAAAAAGCATGATGGAGGCAGCGTTGGAAAAGAAAAGAATCCAGGAAGACAATATCCTTAAAGAAGAAATCCAAGAAATTTTGAAGGAATTACAGATACAAAGGTCTATTTCAAAGAAGAAATAGACTTATTTTTTTGCCTTGAAATTAGCGCTCTTGACAATAGAGTGCTAATTTTTTAAAATAGAATGGTAATATGACATCACAGGAAAGGCAGAAAATTCTTCTCAACAGGATAGTGGAAGAATACATAGGTTCCGCCCAGCCTGTCAGTTCCAAGCTGATAGAAAATAAATACCGTCTGGGGGTGTGTCCTGCTACCATCAGGAACGACATGGCGGCTTTGACAGAGGAAGGTTTTCTTACGCAGCCTCATACTTCGGCGGGCCGGGTTCCTACGGATAAAGGATACCGGTTTTTCGTTGATGGTCTCCTGGAGAAAGGTTTTTCTCATTCCAGAAAACCCAGGGCTGTGGAAGAGATGCTGTCAGAAGAGGCAGAGGAGCTTTGGCGGATGATGAGCCATCTGTCCAGGTTTATGGCGGCTGCCTCCTCAAATCTGGCCACCGTGCATCTCCTGGAAAGGGATTTTTTCTGGAAAGAGGGATGGGAGGAGGTTCTGAAGGAGCCCGAATTCGAAGAAAAGGATTTCCGCGAAGAATTTACCGATCTTGTAAAGGAATGTGAGGGGGATATGAAGAATCTGGAGACAGCGGACACCATAGAGATCTATATCGGACGGGAGAATCCTTTTAAGAGGACAAAGAATTTCAGCATCATTACCGCCAGGTGCTTTTTCCCGGAACAGGGAGAAGGCAGAATCTCCCTGATAGGGCCCAAAAGGATGCCGTATCGTAAAAACATAGGTCTTGTAGAATCCATTCTTAAGGCGCTGGATGATTTCTGAAAAATATGAAAAAAACGGAAGTAGATAAGGATTTCAAAGACGACAAAAGTGATAAGGGCTGTAAAGGTTCTAAAGAGTCCGCCAGCCGGCGGAAGGAGGTTGAGGGGGCGGAAAAGAAATTAGAAGAGTGTGAAAAACAAAAAGAGGAATACCTTAAAGGATGGCAGAGGGAGCGGGCAGATTTTCTGAATTATAAGAAGGAGGAGGCGGAAAAGATTTCCGAAATGGTGAAGTATGCCGAAGTCGGATTTATTTTCAAGATTATTGCCATTCTTGATAATCTCTACCTGGCCGAGAAGCAGCTGCCGGCGGAATTAAAGGAAAACGACAACGTCAAAGGTTTGATGCAGATAGGGAAGCAGCTGGAAGACGTGTTAAAGAAGTATGGAGTGGAGCAGATAGAATGCGCAAACCAGAAGTTCAATCCCCAATTTCACGAGGCCCTGGAGATGGTAGAGGACAGGGAAAAGAGAGAATCCGGCACCATTATTGAGGAAGTGAAAAAGGGTTACCTGATGGGCGGTAAGGTTATCAGGCCCTCTAAGGTCAAGGTTATAAAATAATTAAGCGTTCGATGTTCGGAGTTGACCCTTCGACTCTGCTCAGGGTTAATGGCTCGACTTCGTTCACCATTAATATGGAAAAAGAAGAGAAAAAAAAGATTAATATCAAGGCCAGGGATGAAGAGCTTAAAGGCAGTTATTCCAACCTGATGCAGATTTTACATACTAAGGAAGAATTTATCCTGGATTTTTTCCTGGCCTTTCCTCCTCAGGGAATCCTGTCCTCACGGATTATTATGAGTCCCAAACATGTCAAGAGGATGGTCAAAGCCCTCCAGAACAATCTGGAAAATTACGAGAACAAATTCGGGGAGATAGAGGAAGAAGGAAATTCCATGGAGGGGAAGGTAGGATTTGTGGTGGATAATAAAGACAAATAAAACAAAAAGGTCAATAAACCTGCAAAAAAAATTAAACTACAAAAACCATGAACTTAATACCATGGAGACCGTTCTGGGATTTAGACAGCTTCTTTGATGATGGATGGCTGGAACCGTGGGAACGTTCCCGTCATTCCCATCTTAAAACTCCCAGGATGGACATCTACGAAACAGAAAAAGAAGTAGTAGCCAAAGTCGAAATGCCAGGCGTGGAGGCAGACGACATTAATGTCGAGGTAACGGAAGACATTCTGAAGATAGAAGCGAAGTCAGAGCAGAGAAAGGAAGAAAAGGAAAAGGGCTACTACAGAAAAGAAATTCTTTCGGGGTTTTACCGCCGGATGGTTCCCCTGCCGGCTGAGGTAAAAGGCGGGGAAGCTAAAGCCGACTACGAAGGAGGAATCCTGACGGTTACCATTCCCAAAGCTGCGCCCAGAGAGAAAAAAGAAAAAATAAACAAGGTAAAGGTTGAAAAGAAAAAGTAAACAATTTTCCAGAGATTAGAAGTTCAAGAGGCGGATTATAACCAGCCCGCTCACCGGGCTGGCCGCCTTATCTGTATTTCTGGCAACCAATATTATTATGTCAAAAGTTTTAGGTATAGATTTGGGTACTGCCATATCAAAGATGGCCGCCATTATAGATGGTGAACCCAAGTGCGTAGAGAACCGGGAAGGTTCCGTGCTTACCCCTTCCGTGGTGGCTCTATCCAAGAACGGCGAGAGGTTAGTAGGCATTCTGGCCAAGAGACAGGCCATTACCAATCCCAAGAATACCATTCAATCCGTCAAAAGGTTTATCGGTCGGAGGTTTTCCGATGCCGAGGTCCAGAAGGAGCTGAAGAGGCTTCCTTACACCACCCGTGAGAGGAAGGACGGGGCGGTAGAGATTAAGATGGGAGACAAGTGGTATTCTCCCATTGAGATTTCTTCCATGATTCTCCAGAAGCTCAAGCTGGACGCCGAGGAAAAACTTGGGAAAAAGATGGAAGCAGCCGTTATTACCTGTCCTGCCAACTTCGACGACTCCCAGAGAAAGGCCACCAGAACGGCCGGCGAAGTGGCTGGTTTCAAGGTGCTCAGGATTATCAATGAGCCCACGGCAGCTGCCCTGGCTTATGGAATCGGGAAGAAACAGTCACAAAAGGTAGTGGTCTACGACTTCGGAGGAGGAACCTTTGACGTCTCCATTCTGGAGGTTTCTCCCGATACGGTGGAGGTGATGGCTACCGGAGGGGAGCCGCATCTGGGGGGAGATGATTTTGACCAGCTGATTATAGCCTGGATAGTGGACACCTTTAAGAAAGAACAGGGAATTGACTTATCCAAAGACCCGTTAGCCTTGCAGAGATTGAAGGAGTCTGCTGAAAACGCTAAAATAGAACTCTCTTCGGCCATGGAAACGGAAATCAATCTGCCGTTTATTTCCTCGGACAGCGCGGGCCCCAAGCATCTCTCTTACAAATTGAGCAGGGCCAAGTTGGAGGACATGAGCCGTGAGCTGGTTGACCGTTCCATAGAAAGGACCGAAAAGACGCTGAAGGAAGCCAACCTCAAAAAAGAAGAAATCAATGAAATAGTGCTGGTAGGGGGCACCACGCTGATACCGGCCGTCAGGGACGCCGTTAAGAACTTTTTCGGCCGCGAACCAAATAAATCCATTAATCCGGAGGAGGTAGTGGCCACGGGAGCCGCCGTTGAAGCAGAAATACTGAGAGCCAGGGAAGAAGGAAGGGCACCCGAGGGTGACATCAAGAGCGTGCTGTTGCTGGACGTTTTACCCCTTTCTTTAGGGATAGAAACCCTGGGCGGCGTTTCGACTATTATGGTTCCCAAGAACACCACCATCCCCACTGCCAAGAGTAACGTCTTTTCCACGGCGGCCGATAACCAGACTTCCGTGGAGGTCAACGTTCTGCAGGGAGAAAGACCCATGGCCGCAGACAACAGGTCTTTGGGAAAGTTCGTACTCAGCGGAATTGCCCCTGCCCCGAGAGGCCTGCCCCAGGTAGAAGTTACCTTTGACATCGATGCCAATGGCATTCTGTCGGTGACCGCCAAGGATAAGGCCACTGGAGCTTCCCAGTCCATCAGGATAGAGGGTTCCATAGGATTATCCAAGGAAGAGATAGAGAAGATGAAGAAGGAAGCAGAGCTGCACGCCGAAGACGACAAAAAGAAGAGGGAACTGATAGATGTAAAGAATCAGGCGGATACCCTTATTTACACTGCGGAAAAGACCATTAGGGACATGGGAGACAAGATTTCCGCCGACGTCAAGGAGGAAATTCAAGACAAGATAGACGGTTTGAAAAAGACCAAGGAAGGTGATAA
>CAZMJM010000012.1:0-19566 GCA_964566875.1 uncultured Candidatus Saccharibacteria bacterium
TAAAAGGCAAGTTGTAATAGATGCTTTTTAATTTACAAATAATCGGTTTTAACATACAATAATAAGATAAAAAATGTCTAAGAGAAAAGCCAATAAAGAGAATTTGGGATTGAAAAATCTCTGCCTGACGTTCATAAGATGGGGAACCTATCTGACTTTATTTACGCCTCTTATTTTGGCCAGGGCTTCCTTTTTCCCGTTCGTTACTCCCAAAACTATTTATTTCAGGGTTTTGACCGACATTATTTTCGGTTTTTATCTTATTCTGGCCGTGTTTTCCCCCGAGTATCGGCCCAAATTAAATATCCTCTCTATAGCAATTTTCCTTTTCGCGGGCGTTTTCATTTTGACCTCCATTACGGGAATAAATTTCACCCGAAGTTTCTGGAGCACCTATGAGAGGATGACCGGCGTGCTTACTATTCTGCATCTGGTGGCTTTTTTCGTGGTGATTACCAGTACTTTCAAAGAAAGAAAAGACTGGGACAAGATTTTAGGATTGTCCATGCTGGTGGGTATCCTGCTCTGCAGCTATGTGCTGGCGGCCGACGAGGCCTCTACCAGAGGAGGAGGGACGGTAGGGAATACCTCTTTTATGGCCGCCTATCTGCTTTTTGACATTTTCTTTGCCGTGATGTTCCTCCTGGAAAAGAAAAGTACCGGATGGCGCCTTTATTCTGGGGTAGCTTTGCTATTTTACATACCCGTGCTTATCACTTCCCACGCCAGGGGAGCAACGGTTGCCTTTTTCGGAGGGCTGGTACTGCTGGCTCTTGGATATCTTATTTTTTCCGAAAAGAAAACGCTTAAAACCGCGGGCATATCCCTTATTTTGATTTTAATAATTGGTGCGGCGGCGCTGGCCATTATCAGGCCGGCTTTCGTTCAGAAAGAAATTTCCTATCTTTTGGTCCAGATGAGCCCCAGGTTCGTTGTCTGGCAAAAGGCCTGGGAGGGATTTCTGGAGAGGCCTATTTTGGGGTGGGGCCCGGAAAACTTCAACGTTGTTTTCCTTCGGCATTTCAACCCATGTATGTTCATACCCAACAAGTGCGGGGGGGAGGTCTGGTTTGACCGCGCCCACAATATTGTTTTTGATACCCTGGTAACCATGGGTATAGTGGGAATGATAAGCTACCTGTTCATTATCGGGGCGGCCGTCGTCGGGCTTTTCCTGAAGTATATCAAGGAAAAACAGGATTTCTTCCCATATTGGGTGGCGATGATTCTGCTGATAGTGTACTTTTTCCAGAACCTGCTGGTGTTTGATATGATTTCCAGCTATATGATATTTTTCCTGGCCCTGGGATTCGCCTACTTTTTAATGGCCAAGGAAGGGGATGCGGTGCCGGATAATCCCAGAGAAGGAGAATCAAAGTTTTCAACTATTGTAAACAAGAAAGCCGTAAAATATCCAATCTTCCTGGTGGCAGCCGCCTTAATGGGTTTTGTGCTTTTCTTTACGAATATCCAGCCCTATAACAGTGCCATCAACGTGGTGAACATCATAACCGCCAAGGGAGGGATTGAAGAGCAGGCGGAATTTTTCAAGAAAGCGCTGAATTCCTGGATGGAGAAATACGAAGTGAGGGAGCAGTTCGCTCAGCGGCTCTACAACGTTACTCCGCCGGCTCCCGGGGAAGAGACGGAAAAGGTGAGGGCGATATTCAATCTGGCAGAAACTGAAATGGAAAAGAGTGTCAGGGAAAATTCCCTGGACTTCAGGCCCCGCCTGTTCTTGGGGCGGCTGTATGCGGCAGACTACCGCACCACTTTTGACTCGCTGAAGCTTGATGCGGCAGAAAAGACCTTAGAAAGAGCCATAGAGATAAGCCCCACAAACCAGCAGGGCTACTGGTATATGACGGAGGTAAAGCTGGCCAAGAACGAGAACGATGAGGTATTCAATCTTTTCCAGAAGGCGATAGACCTGGAGCCGGACCTCGGCCTGTCTTACTGGTACGACGGCTTGACCTACAAGATGATAGGGGAATACAGTAAGGCCGCAGAAAAAATTAATGAGGCGGAACAGGCCTCCTATCCATACCGTTGGAGGGAGAACGGCAGTGATTTGAGCCAGGTCATTACAATGTACAAAGTAATAGGAGATCAGAATCAGCTGGTACAGCTGTACAAGGATGCGCTCAAGCTTGATTCAGAAGACGCCAATACCTGGGCGGACCTGGCTGAGAGTTATGCCAAGTTAGGACAGAATCAACTGGCCCGTGAGGCTGCCATCAGGGCGAAAGAACTCAACCCCGACCTGACGGAGAACGTGGACAAATTTTTACAGGGTTTACAATAAGGCATCCCTTGACAAATTCGGTAAATTTGTTAGAATTGAAAACAGTGAGTGCACTCTTTTCATAAGAGAACTCCACTAAGTCGACAACAGACACTCCTCGAGCAGTGTCTGTTGTTTTTTGGAGAAAATCTTACGTTTCGAGCTATACTGCTCAGAGATAATCATCTCGGGTAATATGCAGTCAGCTGCCGTATGGTTGCTCTGATTTTATCACCGGCTGCTGCTGGTTCTCGCCGAACCTTAGTTTGTTATAGGTAAAACGTTATCTCCTACACGGTTCGGCTGCGAAACATTCCCCTCGACGATTTTCTCTTTTTATAAGTAAATAATTCCTCGAGCAGTGTCTGTTGTTTTTTGAAAAGGCGTGTGTAATAATAAAAATTGGGCCGGGAGGCAGCACTCACATAGACTTAGTCCAGGAGTTAACTCTCCCGGCCCTTTGAGATATGAAAACGGAAATTGCCGATAAAATTAAGGAAAAATTGCCCGACGTCCAATACCGGGTTCCCCTGGAGAATCACACTACTTTCAGGATTGGCGGACCGGCCAGGTTTTTTCTGGCGGCTGACACCAAAGAAAAAATTATTCGGGGAGTTAAGGCTGCGGTGGAGTTGGGTGTTCCATTTTATCTGATAGGGGGAGGCAGTAAACTGTTGGCTTCCGACGCCGGTTTTCAAGGCCTTATTATCAAGGTTAAGAATGCGGAATTGGACATAGAAGACGTTCGCATTACGGCAGGAGCAGGGCTCTCCCTTGATAAATTAATCAAAGAGGCTAATGAGGCGGGATTGGCCGGTTTGGAATGGGCGGCTGGAATCCCGGGAACGGTCGGAGGAGCGGTAAGAGGGAACGCCGGGGCCTGGTACGGCTCAATGCGGGACGTTGTTGAAGAGGTGGAAGCCTTTGATTCAGAAACAGAGACAACAAGAAGCTTCAAAAATGCGGAATGCGGCTTTTCCTATCGCAGCAGCGTTTTCAAGAAAAATCCCAACCTGGTAATCTTATCCTGCAAATTTCTTTTTAAAAAAGGAGACAAAGAAAAGGGAGCTGCAGAGATGGCGGGATACGTGGATTACCGCAGGAAGAACCATCCCCTGGAATTTCCTTCAGCCGGCAGTATTTTTAAAAACCCCTCGTCTGAAAAAGACAGCGTCGACAAAGAAGAGCCAGAAAATTTTCCCGCCGGAAGGCTTATCGGAGAATCCGGATTGGCCGGAAAGACCGTTGGGAAGGTAAAGATTTCGGAAAAGCATTCTAATTTTATCGTTAATCTGGGAGGAGGTAAGGCAGAAGAGGTAAAACAGCTTATCGGTTTGGCCAGGGATGAAGTGAAAAAGAAATTCGGGATTGAACTTGAGGAAGAACTACAGTATTTGGAGTAACATTGCGAGAAAAATTTTTTCAAAACCGACTTTTGCAGAGCATGTTCCTTGACATGCTCTTTTTAAAAATGAGAAAATGTAATAACGTATAAATTTTTTTAAAAATTAAAGGTCGAATTTTTTCAAATTGTTTTAAAATATTTACATGCCCAAGAAGAAAGCAAAGAAGGCAGCCAAGAAAAAACCAGCAAAGAAGAAGATGATGAAGAAGAAGCCCATGAAAAAAAAGACCAAGAAGAAGGCTGCCAAGAAGAAAGCAAAGAAAAGGAAATAAGATTATTCCCCCGCCTAAAATTTAAGTACTTGAAAATTTCAGGAAAGACATTAAAATATAGGCGGGGCTTTCTTTATTTATGAGAATAAACATCAAAGCAAAAGACCTGGAATTAACGCCGGCTATCAGGGATTTCGTTGAAGAAAAGGTGAATTCCGTGGAAAAATTCATTGACAGCCTGTACGACGGTGTTTACGTCAGCCCTTCCGGGAAAGTGAAGTCTCCTGCCGAAGCCTGGGTAGAAATCGGAAGAACCACCCAGCATCATAAGAAGGGTGCGGTCTTTATGGCAGAGTGCATAATGAAATTTCCCAAGCACGAAATCGTGGCCAAGGCCGTTGCCCAAAACTTGGAATCTGCCGTAACGAAGATGAAGGATGAGCTTCAGAGGGAGCTGAAAAAAGAGAAGAGAAAGGTGTGCTGTAAGGACAGAAGGTCAGCTGGCAGAAAGCAGCCCCGCTAGGCAAGAATTCCGTCTTTAGTTTCGTGAATTTAAACAAGAAACCCGTTTATCGGGGCTTTATTTTTTTTGACATAACCCCTATAATAAAGAACCAACATGTCAATTTTCGACAAAATATTAGGCGACGCCAACGAAAAATATATCAGGACGATACAGCCTTTAGTGGACAGGATAAACTCACTCGAGAAGGAATTTGAGGGCCTTACCGATGACCAGCTGAAGGAAAAAACCAAGGATTTCAAGAAAAGATTAGCTGATGGTGAAACACTGGACGATCTGCTCTGCGAAGCCTTTGCCGCCGTCAGGGAAGCTTCCAAAAGGGTTTTGAAGCAGAGACATTACGACTGCCAGCTGGTGGGGGGCATAGTGTTACACGAAGGGAAGATAGCTGAGATGAAAACCGGGGAGGGAAAAACCCTGGCTGCCACCCTGCCCCTGTATCTGAACGCCCTGGGAGGCAAGGGGTGCCACCTGGTAACGGTGAACGATTATCTGGCCAGGAGGGACACCGTCTGGATGGGACAGATATATTATGCTTTGGGCCTGTCAACCGGGTGTCTCAATCATGAGCAGTCGTTTATCTACGACCCCGATTTTAAGAAACCAGAGGAAGGCAAAGAGGAGATGAGGGACACCCTTGGAGGATTTTATGTGGTAGAGGATTTTCTGCGGCCCTGCACCAGGCAGGAGGCCTATGGGGCCGACATCACCTACGGCACCAACAACGAATTCGGATTTGATTACCTGAGGGACAATATGGTCTACGAGTTCTCCCAGAGGGCTCAGAGAGGCTCCAACTACTGTATTATAGACGAGGTGGACTCCATTCTCATTGATGAGGCGAGAACTCCCCTGATAATCTCCGCTCCCGACACGGAAAGCTCCAAATGGTACAAGGATTTTGCCTCTATCATTCCCAGATTAAAACCCGAACAAGACTATACCATAGATGAAAAGTTGAAGGCTGTCAGTATTACCGAAAACGGAATTGATAAGGTGGAAAAGATTTTAGGGGTTAAGAACATCTACGAACAGAAGGGCAGCAGGTATCTTCATCATCTGGAGCAGGCACTGAGGGCGCAGGCCATCAATCCTGCCGACGGCAAACCATTGTTTGCCCGTGACCGGGACTATATCGTCAAGGACGGTGAAATAGTCATCATAGATGAATTTACGGGCCGTCTCATGCCGGGGCGGCGCTGGTCTCGCGGTCTGCATCAGGCAGTTGAGGCGAAAGAAAACGTCCCGGTCAAGCCCGAATCCCTGACCATGGCCTCTATCACTTTCCAGAATTTATTCAGGATGTACGAGAAGCTGGCCGGAATGACGGGTACCGCCCTGAGTTCGGCAGAGGAATTCGATTCCGTCTACAAATTGAGAGTGGTGGTCATTCCTACCAACGAACCGGTGATAAGAGATGATATGCCCGACAAGGTCTACACTACGGTTAGCGGAAAGTTCAAGGCCCTGGTGGGCGAGATAGCGGAGAGGCATGAAGCGGGGCAGCCCATGCTGGTAGGTACGCGCTCGGTAGACAAGAACGAATACCTCTCCAAGCTTTTGGATAAGGAAGGGATAGCCCATCGGGTTCTTAATGCCAAGAACCATCAGCGGGAGGCTGAAATTATTGCCCAGGCAGGAAAGTTGGGGGCCGTTACCGTGGCCACCAATATGGCCGGCAGGGGAGTGGACATTATCCTGGGCGGCAACCCGCCCGAACCCGAGGAGGCTGAGAAGGTTAAAGCCGCGGGAGGTCTGCACGTCATCGGTACCGAGAGGCACGAGGCCAGAAGGATAGACAACCAGCTCCGGGGAAGGTCGGGAAGGCAGGGGGACGAGGGTTCCAGCCAGTTTTTCCTTTCCCTGGAGGATGACCTGTTGAGGATATTCGGCGGGGACCGGACCAAGAATATGGTAGAAAAACTTAACCTTCCTGAAGACCAGCCCATTGAATCCGGCCTGGTCTCCAAGGTCATTGAAGAGGCCCAGTCCAGGATAGAGGGCGCCAACTTTGACGTCCGGAAGAGAGTCCTGGAATATGATGACGTTCTGAATAAACACAGAGAAGTCATATATAAAAGGAGAGAAGAAATTTTAGAAAAAGAAAAACAAGGAGAATTGGCGTCTTTTATGAGGGACCTAATCGAGAAGGCGAAACTCTCGGTGAAGGATTACGACAATGAGAAGGCTAGGATAGGCGAGAAAAACATGAACAATGTTGTAAAGGTTATCTATCTGAGGGTATCGGATATGTTCTGGATGGAACATCTGGAGAACATGGAGTACCTGCGCGATTCCGTGAGATTGAGGGCGTATGGGAAGAAAGACCCTCTGCTGGAGTATAAAAAAGAGAGCCTTAACATGTTCAAGCGTCTGTTGGAAGCCATCGATTTCAGCGCAGCCCAAGCCTTGATGAAGGCCGAGATATCTCTGAATAAAGAAACAGGAGCAGGACAAGAGAAAAAACATATCCCTGGGCAGAACAAGCCCGGCAGGAACGATCCCTGTCCCTGCGGCAGCGGGAAAAAGTACAAGAAGTGCTGCGGGAAATAAAAAAAGTAAAATAAAAGATGAATGCGGAAAACCAGTATCTTCACGAAGTAGTCATTACCGCCATTATTGTCAAGAACGGTAAATTTCTGATTACCAGGCGCTCGTCCGAAAAGAAGAGGTTCCCCGGAATGTGGACGGTGCCCGGCGGCAAGATGGAAACGAGCGACTACCTGAAGCTGCCCAAGGATACCAAGCACTATTGGTATAATGTGCTGGAGAGGACATTGAAGCGTGAAGTGAAAGAGGAAGTGGGAATAGAAATAGACCACATAGACTACGTCACCAGCCTGGCGACGGTGCATGAGGACGGCAGCCCCTCTCTGGTAATATCCTGCATGGCAGACTATGCCGCAGGTAAAGTTACCTTGCAGCCTTCGGAATCAGACGACTACGCCTGGGTGGACCTTGAGAAGGCGAAGGACTACCGTTTGATTGATGGAATCTACGACGAACTGGTTATGGCCCAGAAGCAGCGGGAAGGTAAGAGGACCGAGTGGCAAAGACACAATTAGTGTCATTAGTGTTTAATTCGTATATTGGTATCGAGTTTATGTTTTTTATTCCTATAGCCATTCTATTATTCCTTGCCTTTGTTTTATCTTTGCCCTTTCTGCTTTTGCTGGCTTATTTCCAGGTTATCGTAGTGGGTTTTTCCAATCTGGGTATCTCTCCGCATAACACCATCATTATTCTTTTTCTGATATTGATGGGTTCTTTAATTAACATTCCCCTGACCAGGAAAGAGAGAGTCGTAGCGCAGCAATCAAGGGGACTCTTCGGGTTATTCAGTGTTCCTGTGGTAGAAACCAATTATCTGGCCATCAACGTCGGGGGAGCGGTTATCCCTATCCTGCTCTCTTTTTATTTCCTCTACCAGATTTATGTCAAAGGGTTTGCCTTAAAACCCCTCTTGATTGCCGTAGGCTTGATGATTATCGTCTGTCGGGCTTTTTCCAAAGCGGTTCCGGGCAGGGGGGTGATGCTGCCAGCCCTGATTCCCCCCATCTTTTCCGCCATATTCGCCATGATGCTGACTCCGGGATTTGCCGCTGCCACCGCTTTCATCTCGGGAGTCCTGGGCAGCCTGATAGGGGCGGACTTGCTCAATCTCTGGCAGATAAGAAAATACGGCGGCCTTCTTTCTATAGGAGGAGCGGGCGTCTTTGACGGTATTTTTTTGGTGGGAATAGTTTCCGCCCTTCTTTCCGGACTCTGAGAGCCCGTCTCGACTATTGACGAACTTTTGAAGAAATGTTTAAATAAAGAAACCTGGTCTTTTTGCACAGGGGACAAAAGTATTAAATTTTTAAGCCTCTAAAAACATGATTAAATTTGATTACCTAAAGATATGTTCGGAATTGCTTTCTAATCTTAAAAAGCGAGAAAAAGAAGTTTTGTCTCGCCGTTTTGGTCTTGCAGGTCACAATAAGGAAACCTTAGAATCCATAGGGAACGACTTCGGTCTCTCTCGCGAGAGGATAAGACAGATAGAGGTATCTGCCATGAAAAAAGTAAAGTCCCATGCAAAGGATTATAAAAAGGTTTTTGAGCATTTTGAGAGGCATCTGAAAAAATTCGGCGGCCTCCGCAGCGAAGAGGAACTATTGGAGGAACTGGGAGGAGAGGACAACAAGAACGAGGTTTTTTTCCTCTTGAATTTAGACGACAGCATTAAAAGGTTTAATGAGGCGGACGGCTTCCACAATCTTTGGATATTGGGCAGGGAAAAACTTCTCCAGGCCAAGGAGGTCGTTGAAAAGGTAACTAAAAAGCTTGAAGAAAAAGAAGAGCCGGTTCCGCTGGTCGAGCTGAAAGACTATGTTCCCGTGGACAAGAAGGTTTTGGCTTCTTACCTCGGAGCAGCCAGTCACATCCAGGACAACGACTCCGGGCTGTACGGTCTTGCCAGCTGGCCGGAAATCAATCCCAAGGGCGTAAAAGACAAGGCTTACATTGTTTTAAAGAAGGCCGGAAGGCCTCTTCATTTTACCAAGGTGGCTCAGATGATAGACGGCGGGCACGTCCAGACCGTTCACAACGAGCTGATAAAAGATAACAGGTTTGTCCTGGTGGGCCGGGGCATTTATGCCCTGGCGGAATGGGGTTATTACCCCGGGCAGGTTAAGGACGTGATAAAGAAGGTTTTGGAAGAATCCGGACAGCCTCTTGGAAAAAAGGAAATTATCAATAAGGTTATGGAGCAGAGGGTAATCAAAAAAAATACCATCCTGCTCAACCTCAGCAATAACGAAAACTTTAAAAGAGACTCTGAAGGCAGATACACCATAAAAGAGGCTTAGAAGATGTTTTCTTTTACTTTTTTGTTGGGAATTTATCCTGAAATTCAACAAGCTGCCATTGATACGATTACCGGGCCTCTCTGGCAGATAATCAGTAACTGGTGGTGGTTTTTACTGCCTTTTGCTCTGCAAAAGCCTTTTTTATTTCTCTGGGAGCAGTGGAGGATTGAAAACTGGCTGGTTACGGTGTACCAGCCGACCCTTTATGAAGTTACGCTTCCCAGGGACAATCCCAAACCCATGAGGGCAATGGAGAAGGTGATGAACAGCGTACACAGTTCTATTTATCAACCCCCTGACTGGTGGGAAAGATGGATAGAAGGCCAGATTCAGACGTCCATCTCTTTTGAAATAGTTTCTGCCGAGGGAAAAATCCATTTCTATTACAGGGTTCATGACGCATATGCAGATGCCGTGAAATCCGCTTTTTATGCAGAATTTCCCAGTATTGAGATTAATAAAGTAGAAGATTATACCAAATCCGTTCCTCAGGATATCCCCAACGAGGATTGGGACCTATGGGGGGCAAGCTACCGGTTTTTAAAAGACAAGCCCGAGGAAAATGCCTATCCCCTTCTAACCTACCGGGATTTTGAAAGGGAAACTGAGCTTCCGGAACAAAAGATAGACCCGGTCGCCAATCTTTTGGAAGCTTTGAGCGCGGTAGGGGAGAAGGAGCACTTCTGGATACAGATGACCTGCACTCCCTTAACCCAGAACGAAAGCAACTGGATTGAGCTTGGCAAGCAGTTGAGGGATAAGCTGGCCAGGAGAGAGGTGACCGCTAATGGTACCCAAAAGATTAAGTTCAGGCCGATGGTAGTTGACGCCCTTGATTTTCTGGTAACCGGAAAGGTTCCCGAAAACCCAACGGTAGAAGAGACGGCCAAAGAAACGTATTTTGCTCCCGAGATGAGACTGACCCCCGGAGAGCGGGACATCATTGAAGCGGTAGAAAGAAAGATATCCAAACCGGGCTTTAATACCAACATCAGGTTCGTATTTTCGGGAAAGCGGGGATATTGGCAGAAGGCTAAATTGAGGTTGGCTTTCGCCTTTTTCGGAAGCTATGCCACAGAAAACCTTAATACCCTGATTCCGGCTGTAAACCTTACCAAGATACATAAATCATGGTTTCTGCCGCTGAACCTGATGCGGCCCAGAAGGATGTATTTGAGACAGAGAAAACTATTCAGGAATTATCTCATCAGGGTGGCTCCCTACTTTCCCAGGTCTCCGGGACCGGGAAAGTTCATATTGAATACTGAAGAAATGGCTTCCCTCTATCACTTCCCGTCATGGGAGGTTTCCCCGGTGCCCGGCGTGTCAAGAATAGAATCTAAGAAAAAGCCGGCTCCCGAATTGCCCGAGGAGGAATAAAGAGTTATGGCCAAAAAAGAGGAAAATATAGTATTTTTTGCCGAAACCACTTTTCGTGACCAGAAGGCCAGGGTGGGCATTAAAATCGACGACAGGCGTCGGCATGTTTATGTCGTGGGGAAGACGGGCATGGGCAAGACGGCCATGGTGACCAATATGATTATCCAGGACATCAAGGCCGGTAAGGGTGTGGGCTTCATTGATCCCCACGGTGAGGCGGCAGAAGAGGTTTTGGACTCTATACCCTCCAGCCGGATAAATGACGTCGTATATTTCAATCCTTCCGACATCAAGTATCCCATAGCCTTTAACGTCATGGAGAAGGTGGGGCCGGAATACAGGCACCTGGTTTCCTCGGGATTAATGGAAGTGTTTAAGAAAATATGGCCGGATGTATGGTCAGCCAGAATGGAATATATTTTGAGCAATGCTATTATGGCGCTTCTGGAGTATCCCAATTCCACCCTATTGGGAGTTAACCGGATGCTGGCGGATGTGGATTTCCGCAAGAAAATAGTGCAGAAGATAAAGGACCCGGTGGTAAGGTCTTTCTGGGTGAATGAATTCGCCCGCTACACCCAGAGATATGAAGTGGAAGCGACCGCCGCCATTCAGAACAAAATAGGCCAGCTTATTGCCAATCCCCTAATCAGGAACATCATCGGCCAGGTAAAATCCAAGATAGACATGAGGAAAATGATGGATGAGGGGAAAATTCTTATCGCCAACCTTTCCAAGGGGAAGGTGGGAGAGGACAACTCCAAATTATTAGGAGCCCTCTTAATTACCAAGCTCCAGCTGGCGGCCATGTCCCGCGTTGACATACCCGAAGAAAAGAGAAGGGATTTTTTCCTGTATGTTGACGAGTTTCAGAACTTTGCCACCGAAGCTTTCGCCGCCATTCTATCTGAGGCCAGAAAATATCGCCTATCCCTGACCTTAGCCAACCAGTACATTGCCCAACTTGAGGAGATGACGCCAAACGGAAGAAGTACCAGGGTGAGGGATGCCATTTTCGGGAACGTCGGGACTATCATCACCTTCAGGGTAGGGGCTGAAGACGCGGAATATCTGGAGAAGGAATTCATTCCCGAGCTGACCGCCGAAGACCTGGTTAACCTGGGTAAATACAACATCTACATCAAACTGATGGTGGATGGCATAGCAGGCCGCCCATTTTCCGCCAAAACCCTTCCTCCCTTCGCCGTGACCGAACCGCCCAGTACGGAAAAGATTATCAGGGTTTCCAGGGAGAGGTACGGAGTGGAAAGGGAATTAGTGGAAGGGAAGATAATCCGCTGGAGCGGCTTCACACAACAGGAGGGGGCGGTAGAGGAAAAAGAACATTCCCCTGCCAAGAATATCAAGCGAGAAAGACAACTTACACTCTATGACGCCCAATGCGCTCTTTGCGGCAAAGATACCAAGGTTACTTTCAAGCCCGATGGAGTCAGGCCGGTCTACTGTAAGTCCTGCCTCAAGAAGATAGAGCAGCAGGAGAAAGTGAGCACCATTTCCCTGGAGAAAGCCAGTAAATTGGAACCCGTGTCGTTTTCTCCTTCTAAAAACAAGGCGAAAAAGGAAAAACCCGTCAAAAAACCCAGAAAGAAGGTTGATATTGACGAGCTTAAGAAAGCCTTGGTCAGGGCCCTTAAAAAAGAGGAATGATGAAAAAGCTCAAAGACCTGGACGTAGAAAACAAAAGGGTATTGGTGAGGTGTGACTTCAACTTACCATTGTCTTCCGACAATCAAATTATTGATGATTTCAGGATGGTCAAGGCGCTGCCTACCATCCGATACCTGATAAGGAAGAAAGCTAAGGTCATCTTGATGAGCCATCTGGAAACCAGGGAGGGAAAAGTTAGTATGCAGTACATTCTGCCTCATCTGGAGGAACTACTGAAAATGAGAGTGGGTTTCATTGATGACTATCCGGGGAAGGCGGCGGAAGAGATAACTAAAAAGATGGAACCGGGACAGGTAATTATGCTGGAGAATTTGAGGTTTCACGAAGGAGAAAAGGCGAACGATGAGGCGTTTGCCGCCTCACTTTCGGAGATGGGAGACGTTTATGTGAATGAGGCTTTTTCTGCCTGTCACCGGGCCCATGCCTCCATAGTCGGAGTGCCGGCTAATTTCTCTTCTCAAAAGGCGCCCGGATTTTTACTGGAAAAGGAAATAGACGTCTTTACATCTCTGTTGGAAAGGCCTGAGCATCCCTTCGTGGCCATTATCGGAGGGATAAAGATAGAAACCAAGGTAAAGACCATTATCAACATCCTGAAGATAGCAGACCATGTGCTTTTAGGGAGCAAGCTCGGCGAAATACTGTTTGCCGAAAAAAAGGTGATTATCGGTCGGGACGTTTCCGGCCTGAAGATACTGGACGAGATAGATATTATGGACCCGAAACTCCACCTGCCGGTGGACGGAGTCATAGCGCTCAAGGACCTGAAGGAAGAATATCATCGAGAGGCCGGGCTGGGCACCTTAAGGAAAGAGGAGGCGGTCTACGACATCGGTCCCTACACCAGAAAAATTTTCAAGAAAGTAGTAGAATCCGCCAAAACTATCCTGTGGAACGGTTCTCTGGGCATGCACGAAGATAAGAGATTTGAGAAAGGCACCAGAGAAATAGCGGAAGCCATTACCAGAAATCATTCCGCCTTTAAAGTAGCCGGAGGAGGGGAAACCGTTTCCGCCATCGACCAATTCGGTATGACCGAAAGATTTGACTTCTTATCTACCGGAGGCGGAGCCATGCTGGAGTTCCTGGCCGGGGAAAAACTTCCCGGCATCACGGCCTTAAACTCAGATGATTAAGAATCTGGAGAAAGCGGCGGTGCGCATCCGAAAGGCGGCAAAAGGCAAGGAGAAAATAATCCTTTATGGGGATGCCGACCTGGACGGCGTCACGTCGGTTATCATATTACAGGAAGCAATCAAAACCTTGGGCGGAGAAATCTCTGCCATTTATTTTCCCGATAGGGAAAAAGAGGGCTACGGCCTTACTGATAATGCCCTGGGGGTGCTGGGGAAGCTTGCCCCGGCTCTTCTTGTTACCGTTGACTGCGGAATAGGCAATTTCAAAGAAATCAAAAAAGCCAGGCAGCTGGGGTTTAGCGTGGTAGTGGTTGACCATCACAAAATTTTAGACCATGTCCCGGAGGCAGATATAGTGGTAGACCCCAAGCAGCCCGGAGATGATTACCCCTTTAAAGAGTTGGCGGCGGCCGGCGTAGTATTTAAACTGGCCGAAGTCCTGCTCGGGAAAGAAATGGGTGCCGGCCTGAGGAGGAGTTTCATAGAGCTTACGGCTCTGGCCACTATGGCCGACATGATGCCTAAGGAAGATGAAAACGAGCTTTTTATAGAGGAGGGGCTGGACTATCTGAGAGATTCCTGGAGGCCGGGGATAAAGGCGCTCTTCTCGGCCGATTTCCTGCAGAGGTATGAGCTCAACCAGAAGGTTTACAAAATAATTTCCATACTCAACGTCAGGGATGTGGAAGGCGGATTTCCTTCCTCATTTCGGCTGTTGACGATTTCTTCGGAAGAGCAGGCCATGGAGTTGATCCGGGACTTGAGACAAAAAAATGCAGCCAGAAAGGCTAAGATAGACAACACCGTCCTGGAAGTGAAAAAAAGGATAGCCGAAAAAACTGAGCCCATCGTTTTTGAAGGCGACCGTGAATGGGAATACCCCCTTATTTCTTCGGTTGCCTCCATTGTCTGCCGGGCGATTGGAAAACCTACTTTTATCTATAAGATGCTGGAGGAAGAGAGCCAGGGGACGGTGAGGGTTCCTAAATATATTGACAGTGTGGCACTGATGAAAAAGTGCGATAAGTACGTCCTTACCTACGGAGGCCATCCGGCAGCTTCCGGGTTCCGGATTAAAAACGATAACCTTGAAGATTTTAAGGATTGTCTTAATAAAGAATTTTCGAGATAATATATTATGAAGAAGATAACGATATATACCGACGGAGGTTCCAGAGGAAACCCCGGTCCCGCAGCCGCGGGTATTGTTTTTTGCAACGAAAAGGGTCAGCCTTTCAAAAAATATTCCCAGTACCTGGGGGAGGGGCTTACCAACAACGAGGCGGAGTATCAGGCCGTTATCCTGGCGCTCCAGAAATTCAAACACCTTTTCGGCAAGAAGGTAGCCAAGGCCAGCGAGATTACCGTTATGTCAGACTCCGAACTCCTGGTCAAGCAGCTGAGGGAAGAGTATAAGGTTTTAGACGAAAAAATTCAGAAACTCTTTATGGAACTCTGGAATCTTAGACTGGATTTCAAGAGGATATCTTTCAGGCAGATTGCGCGCGAGAAGAACAAAGAGGCGGATGCCCTGGCCAACGAAGCCCTGGACGAGAAGGAAAAGGAAAATAAGCTTTTTTAGAAGCGTTTTTAAACCAACCAAAAAACCCACGGGAAGTGGGCTTTTTGGTGTCTTAGTAAGCCTATAAGCCGAATTTTGTTTTCTCTCAGAATAAATTCAAAGAGATAGGCGATCATTTATCTTGGCCGCGAGTCTCCTCACGGCTCCTGCGAACTACTTTTCCCTCAGCAGGTAGGATATAAGCACCTTTTGGGTACACATGGTTATCCTTTTCCTGTCAGAGGTTTGTTCTTGCACTCGATAAGGATTTAGCCGTTTCACCTGCCATTTCCTGCCCGCAGAGCGGTCATTTATAGGCAGCTTATCCGTAATCGGATACCTCAGTTCTTTCGAACCGTGGCGTCTCTGCTCGCACCTCTGGCTTCTCAGCCGGGGGGTGTTACCCCCTATCCTTTTATCCATGGCAGATGAGCTCATTAGCTCCAGCCATGAGAGAGTGTTCGGACTTTCCTCCCCCTTGATTAGATAATCAAAGGAGTAATCGCCCAGCTTACTAAGACACCCTATTATATCAAGCATTAGGCTCATTGTCAAGAAAGATTTTCCCACATTTTTCGCTGAAAACATATACAAAAACTAAGCTTTATTCTATACTGATTAAAGTAAGAAACTGATTTTTATGCCCTGGAACAGGTTTTTAAATCATCAGACCGATACCGTAGCTCAGGCAGGAGGCATCCTGGCTGTTTCTGCCTTGGTAAGCCGTATTTTAGGCATAGCCAGGGACTGGCTTCTGGCCAGAAGTTTTGGAGCGGGTCCGGAGTTGGACGTCTACTTCGCCGCATTCAAGGTTCCGGACCTGGTGTACAACGTCCTGATACTGGGAGGGGTGCTGGTGGCCTTCCTGCCTCTCTTTTCTGAGTATTTTTCGCGCGATGAAAAGGAGGCCTGGCGTTTTACCGCCAATACCCTGAACGTTTTTTTGACCCTGCTGATAGCCGTAAGTTTTTTACTTTTTCTGTTCACCCCTCAGCTGGTGGGCCTGATAGCGCCGGGCTTTGAGCCATGGCAGGTTCAGGAGACCATCGGTCTGACCCGCCTGATGTTTCTGAGCCCCATCTTTTTCGGGCTGAGCGCCGTACTGTCGGGCGTGCTGCAGTATTTTAATCGTTTTTTGGTGTACAGCCTCTGCCCGGTTTTCTATAACCTGGGAATAATATTCGGCATAGTTTTCTTGTCTCCAGGTCTTGGCATTTTAGGAGTCGCCCTGGGAGTTGTCATCGGAGCTTTTTTCCATTTTGCCATTCAAATTCCGGCGGCCCTGCAGTGCGGTTTTTCATGGAGGCCGATACTGGACTTTGCGGACAGGAGGATAAGAAAGGCTTTCTGGCTGATGATTCCCAGAACCTTCGGCATTGCCGCCAGCCAGATCAATCTTATTGTTGTCAACGCCATTGCCTCTACTTTGCCGGAAGGCTCCATTTCCGTATTTAATTTTGCCAACAACATCCAGTATTTTCCCATCGGTATTATCGCCGCCTCCTTTGCCATGGCAGTTTTTCCCACCCTTTCCAGGCACTGGGCGGAAAAGAGGGAAGGTGAGTTTATGACCGGATTCTTTTCAGCTCTCCGTCAGGTGTTGTATCTGATAATCCCGGCGAGCATCTTAATGTTCTTGCTGCGCGGAGACATCGTGACGGTTCTCTTGAGGCACGGGCAGTTTTCTGCAGCTGCAGCCGACCTGACGGCTGCTGCCATTGGTCTTTTCTGTTTCGGAATCTTCGCCTCCGGCCTGATACTGCTGTTCTTCAGGGCCTTCTTTGCTCTCCACGACACCAGAACCCCGACCCAAATCGCCGTTGTTTCCGTGGCCGTCAATATCATTCTGAGCTTCGTTTTTACCGGGATTTTAGAAAAAGATAATTTCTTGCGCGGTTTTTTGATACAGGGCTTCCATCTGCAGAAAATCCAGGGAACTTCTGTCTTGGGCCTGCCTCTTGCCTTTTCAATAAGCGCCATATTCCAGCTCATCCTGCTTATATTTTTCTTTGGGAGAAGAACAGGGAAATTAAGCACTAAAGAAGTTTCCGGTTTTCTTATGAAACTGATTTTATCATCCCTCATTATGGCGGTAGCCAGTGTCGCCGTGTCCGATAGAACGTCATCAACCCTGAATACCGCTGTTCTGGAG
Source organism: uncultured Candidatus Saccharibacteria bacterium (assembly GCA_964566875.1). Taxonomy (GTDB): domain Bacteria; phylum Patescibacteriota; class Minisyncoccia; order Minisyncoccales; family JANBVM01; genus CAZEQH01. The sequence goes on from CAZMJM010000012.1 coordinate 17,196, forward strand.
GGTGCCGCCTCGGAGGCAATTGTCGTTTCCGTTATCGGTTTTCTGGTTTATCTGGCAGTGAGTCTGGCTCTGGGGATGAAGGAGCCCAAGGAGATAATTCTTTTTTCCCGAAAGGCCAAATAAAATGAAAAACATAAGAAATTTCGTCATTATTTCGCATATTGACCACGGAAAATCCACTTTAGCGGATAGATTCTTAGAAATGACCAATACCATCCCGAAGGAGAAAATGCGCTCCCAGTTTCTGGACATGATGGATCTGGAGAGGGAAAAGGGGATTACCATTAAAATGCAGCCGGTGAGGATGAAGTTCGGCTCCTATATACTTAACCTTATTGACACTCCGGGCCACGTTGATTTTAACTACGAAGTTTCCAGGAGCCTGGCGGCGGTGGAGGGAGGGATACTTCTGGTGGACGTTTCCAAGGGGGTTCAAGCCCAAACCCTGGCCAACCTGGAACTTGCCAGGAAGGAAAACCTGGTCATTATTCCGGCTATCAACAAGATAGACCTCACCTATTCCAGACCCGAAGAAACCAGGAGAGAGATATCAGAACTCCTGGGAGTCCCTGAAAATAAGATATTCGCCATCTCCGGAAAGCTCGGCACCGGCGTCAAGGAGCTCCTGGAGGCGGTGGTGGAAATGACTCCTCCTCCCGAAGGTGAGGCGGCCCATCCGCTCAAGGCCCTCATCTTTGATTCTGCCTATGATGCTTATAAAGGGGTGATAGCTTATGTCAGGCTTTTTGACGGGAAGATTGCGGCCGGAGAGAAGATTTATCTGATGCAGGCGGGCATAGAGACCCAGGTCAGGGAGGTTGGTTATTTTTCCCCCACCCTTAAAACCTGCCGCGAACTGAAGGCCGGGGAAATAGGATATATAGCCACCGGTGTAAAGGAATCTACCCAAATCCGGACCGGGGAGACCATCACCAGGGCCAAGACCCGCGGCGTTACCCCCCTGCCCGGGTATAAAGAAGCCAAGCCCATGGTCTTTGCCTCCCTGTATCCCGAAGACCCCGATGATTTCGAAACTCTGAAAGACGCGCTCAACAAGCTGAAACTTAATGATGCCGCCCTTACCTTTGAGGTAGAGAAGAAAGAATTCCTGGGCCGGGGTTTCAGGTGCGGATTTTTAGGTTCCCTGCACGCTGAAATAACCTGTGAGAGGATAAGGCGGGAGTACGATTTGGACCTCATCATCTCCACCCCCTCGGTGGTCTACAAGATAATTTATGACAGCGGAAAGGAGGAATTCATCTATTCGGCTGCCGACTGGCCGGACGCATCCTCCATCAAGGAAATTCAGGAACCCTGGGCCAGACTTGAGGTGATTACCCCGTCCGATTACCTCGGCAACGTCCTGGACATACTGGAGTCGATGAAAGGCGTCCAGATTGATACCAAGTATTTGGGGCAGGAACGGCTGGTGCTGGTTTATGAGATTCCCCTGAGAAAGGTGATAGCCGGGTTTTTTGACAAGCTTAAAGGCATCACTCAGGGATTCGCCTCCATGAATTATGAGGTCCTGGGATACCGCCGGGGGAACCTGATTAAACTGGATATCCTGATTGCCGGCAAAAAGGAAGACATTTTTTCCAAGATCGTGGATAAGGAGGACGCCTTTGCCGAAGGAAAGAGGATAGCATCGAAGCTCAAAGAAATACTCCCTCATCAGCTATTTTCCGTGGCCATTCAGGCGGCGGTTTCCGGCAAGATAATCGCCCGGGAAACGAAGAAAGCCAAAAGGAAAGACGTTACCGCCCCTCTTTACGGCGGAGACTATACGCGCAAGAGAAAACTGTTGGAAAAGCAGAAAAAAGGAAAGAAGAAGATGAAGGCCAGGGGAGAGGTGCACATTCCACCCGGGGTTTTTCTGGAGATGTTTAAGAGTTAAAAAAAAGACGACTAAAATTTGAAAAGCTTTAGTCGTTTATTAAAAAATAAAATTATTTTTTTTGGCTCCCTACGACGGTTACCATTTTCTGGTGGAAATTTATCCGTACCGTAGAGACCGTATGGGCGTTCAAAATTCTAAAAATTTCTTCTATCCTCCTGTTATCTATTATTACTTCACTTACCGCACCCGTTATCTCTTCGATTATGTCTATCTGAGGATCTTTAGTCGCTTTTTCTAAAAAAAACATTATGGTATCTTTATCGTTTCCTCTAGAAGGGTCTTTGTACTTTACGATTGGCTCTCCAATTGTCATTTCTTTTCCTATTGTGTCTACGCCCGTTCCTCCAGTTTCCTTAAATAGCAAATTCCAATTATTCACTTTTCAACATACTCCTCTGTTTTAATTAATCTTTTACATCCCATCGGGACAAATGTCAATACGGCTCCCTAACGAAATTGCGGTTACGGATT
>CAZMJM010000013.1:0-2693 GCA_964566875.1 uncultured Candidatus Saccharibacteria bacterium
CGATGAACTGGGTTTAAAACTGGAAAACGTCAACCTTAATCAGCTCGGCTCCGCCAGAAGAATTGTTGCCACCAAAGAAAAGACCATTGTGGTGGAGGGCAAAGGCAAAAAGGAAGAGATAGAGGCGCGGGTTAATCAGATTAAACAGCAGATTAAGGAATCTGACTCTGATTTTGACAAGGAGAAACTGCAGGAAAGGCTGGCCAAGTTAGCTGGCGGCGTGGCCGTCATCAAGGTTGGGGCAGCCACCGAAGTAGAACAGAAGGCGAGGCAGCACAAGATAGAGGATGCTTTGGCCGCTTCAAAAGCCGCCATAGAAGAAGGTGTTGTTCCCGGAGGGGGGGTGGCACTGGCGGTAGCTTCAGCTCTTACGGAAGCGTCTAGCCAAAAAGAGAAGGATTCCAAAAACCTTTCCTCGTTGGAAAAGAGAGGATATGCCGCAGGTCAGGAAATTATTAAGAAAGCCTGTCAGGCACCCTTGAGGCAGATAATCAGCAACACCGGAGCAGACGAGGTCACTCTATATAGAATTCTTAAGATGATAGACGATAAAAGACGGAGCGATGCAAAATCTACCGCTAAGATAGATTGGGCCTTAGGGTACGATGCCCTCAAAGGGCGGGTGGTTAATATGGCAGAGGCCGGTATTCTCGACCCTGCCAAGGTGGTGAGGATAGCACTGGAAAATGCGGTTTCCGCAGCTTCCATGATTCTGACCACCGAGGTGGTGGTGGCTGAAAAGCCGGAGAAGAAAGAAGAAATGCCTCCTATGCCCCCGGCCTACTGATGGGTATTCCCAAGAGGAACGCTTGATCTCTGGCCCTCCACCCATCTCTGCGTGGAGGGCTTTAATTAAGCGGGAAATGTTATATAATAAATAGATTAAAAAGGTCGCCTTGTAAGCTCAAATTTAGCAATTCAATCAAATAAAATGTCATTTCTAATATTTTTGGCAGCCGCCTTGGTTCTGATTGTTTTGTGGGTGATTGCCACCTACAACGGCCTGGTTACCATGCGCAACCGGACCCAGGAAGCCTGGGCTGACATAGACGTACAGCTGAAGAGAAGGCACAACCTTATTCCCAATCTGGTGGAGACCGTCAAAGGTTACGCTTCCCACGAGAGAGGAGTTTTCGAGAATGTGTCGGCAGCCCGGGCCAGGGCCATGGGAGCCACCGGCGTCAAGGAGAAGCAGGATGCGGAGAACGCTCTTTCCAATACCTTGAAATCCCTTTTCGCTGTTTCCGAGAATTATCCCGAACTTAAGGCTTCCCAGAACTTTCTGGAACTTCAGCGCGAATTGAGGGATACGGAAGATAAGGTACAGGCCGCTCGAAGGTTCTACAATGCCAACGTCCGTGACATCAACATCAAGATAGAGAGTTTTCCTGCCAACACCATAGCCTCCATGTTCGGATTCAAGAAGATGCAGCTCTTCGAGATAGGAGAGCCGGGAGAAAGAGAAGTCCCTAAAGTTAAATTCTAGACTTAACTCAAATTCCTAGTTCCAAGCACTAAAACTCAAACCCAGAGGATAATGTTTCGTATAGCCGAAAGGCGAAGCGGCCTGACGGACTATTACCACAATGGCTACTCTCTACACTCACGCTGATTCTAACATAAGAAAAACCTGGATACTGCTCACGCTGTTCCTGGTGTTTGTTATTTTCCTCGGATGGCTGTTCAGTTATCTCCTGAACGATAATAGTTTTTTGGTAATAGCGGTTATCCTCAGTACGGTTCAGACGTTTGCAAGCTACTGGTATTCTGATAAGATAGTGCTGGCTATGACCGGCGCCCGCGAGATAAAAAAAGAAGATAATCCCGAGCTCTATCGGATAGTGGAGAACCTGGCCATTACGGCCGGTCTCCCCTTACCCAAGATTTTTATCATCAATGAGGCCCAGCCCAACGCCTTTGCCACGGGACGGGACGAAAAACATGCTGTGGTGGCCGTAACCAGGGGGCTCTTGGATAAGATGGAGAGGACGGAACTGGAAGGCGTCATTGCCCACGAGTTGTCGCATATCGGCAACAAAGATATGCTTTTAGACAGTGCCCTGGTGGTTTTAGTGGGAGTGGTGGCTCTTCTTTCCAGGATGTTCCTGAGATTCAGCTATCTCAGGGGCAGCCGGAGGAGCAGGAATTCCCGAGGAGGCAACGCCGGTGCCATACTGCTTCTGCTCGGGTTTGTCGGAGCTGTCCTCGCGCCCGTAGTGGCGCTCCTCATCAGGCTGGCTGTCTCCCGGAAAAGGGAATTCTTGGCCGATGCCGAAGGCGCCCTCTTGACCCGTTATCCTGAAGGGTTGGCCAGGGCCCTGGAAAAGATTGCCGGAGACCCTACTCCTATGAAAAAACTGAACGATTCAACCGCCCATTTATACATCGCCAACCCTTTTCGCGAAAAGAATTGGCTGTCCAATCTTTTCTCCAGCCATCCTCCGGTGGAAGAAAGGATTGCGGCCCTGAGAGGCATGGAAATCACCTGACAAATCATAGCTGATAGCTAGGAAAAAAGAGTAATTAATTACTCTAAAAGTAGTCTAATTACTAATCACTAATAACTAAAAACTGTAGTACACGGTGGGGTGACTGAGCGGCTGAAAGTGCTTGCTTGGAGAGCAAGTGTACAGGAAACTGTACCCTGGGTTCGAATCCCAGCCCCACCGCACTTCGACGCGCTTCGCTTGCTC
>CAZMJM010000013.1:2793-18597 GCA_964566875.1 uncultured Candidatus Saccharibacteria bacterium
AGTGCAAGCGGAGCAAGTCTGAATAGAGGAGTGGGATGAGAAGTTTATCCTGAGCCGTGTCGAAGGAAATCCCAGCCCCACCGCACTTCGACGCGCTTCGCTTGCTCAGTGCAAGCGGAGCAAGTCTGAATAGAGGAGTGGGATGAGAAGTTTATCCTGAGCTGTGTCGAAGGAAATCCCAGCCCCACCGCTTCTCGACTTCGCCTCTCGATAAGCTCGAGGCTACGCTCGAAGTCTTCGACCATAGGAAACCGACTTATCTTTTTTAGATATGAGGAAATTAAGGGATAACATAATAAGTTTTCTTGCCCATAAGGCTGTCCGGCAGCTTTTATTCAGAATAGTGGTGGTTAATATTGTCTTTGTTGTCTCTATCTTCTTATTAAGCATTTTCTTTGATTTCGAGGAAGTTCATCAGAGCATTTCTCTACTGCAGGACTTTGAGTTCCAGACGGCTTTTATTCTGGTGGTCGGGCTGATAGAAGGCGTTATCTTGGCTTCTATAGTTGCTCAATGGCTCTACCAGCAGAACTTCGCTGCCTTACCCATAAAGAAATTGATTGCCGAAGGCGAAAATGAGTTGATTGAATTCAAATCATCCCTCAGGTGGGATTATAAGGAAAAGCGCACCAACAAAGACCTGGAATACGTCATTGCCAAAACGATTGCCGGATTTATGAATTCCAAAGGAGGAACACTTCTCATCGGCGTTGACGACGATAAAAATCCCATCGGTTTGGAAAAGGATTTCAATACTCTGAAAAAAAAGAACAGGGATGGTTTCTTACTCCATCTCGGCCAGGTCATCAACAACTGCCTGGGGAAGGAGTATTCGCGCTTCGTTTCCATATCTATGGCCAGGGTGAGCGGCAGGGACGTCTGCCGCATTGATATTCTTCCCGCTTCCTCCCCCGTGTACCTCTACTACAACGGCCATCAGGAATTTTTTATCAGGGAGTCGGCCTCCACCCAGCCTTTGGAAATAAGAGAGGCGCATGACTATATTAAGATGCATTGGGGGAAATAACGTGCAGGGATCGCCATGCCTACCATAAGATCATTTGATAAGGCAAAAATATATTATTCTTTTCATAGGGGGTCTCGGGTAACGATTATTTTTGTTCACGGTTGGCTCCAGAACCATTCCGTCTGGCACAGAGAGATAGAACACTTTTCCGAAAAGGACTTTTCTGTTATCGCTCCTGACTTGAGGGGGCACGGTATGTCCGAGAAGCCTCAGAAGCTGTCGGATTACAAGATGGACAGATTTGCCCGTGATATCAAACAGATAATGAAGAAGAACAAGATTAAGAAACCCGTTCTGGTGGGTCATTCTTTCGGAGGGATGGTCCTGCTGAAATTCACCGAGCTGTTTCCTAAATCTACCAAAGCCCTGGTTCTTATAGATTCCACTTACAAGAATCCGTTGAAAAGCATGCCGGTACTCAAACACTTCAAATCGACCAGACTGACCAGACATCTCTTGAAATATATCATGGAACACAAGGAGCTCCGGAATAAAAACTTCCCGATGGTAGACTTCTCAAAGCTTAAGAACCATTCAGATTTATATCATTGGTTTAAAGGGGCTGGACATATTCCCGTGAAGAGCCTGGTAGCCTCCTTAAAAGCTATGGTGGAATTTGACGAGTCTGAAATCCTCAGAAAAATAGATGTTCCCTGTCTGCTGATTGAGGGAGAGAAGGACAGGGAGATACCAAAGAGCGTAGCCATAAATATGCACGAGGAGCTTAAAAAATCAAAGCTGTTCTTCATTAAAAACGCTTCCCACAACACTCCCATCAGGAATTCAGAGCAAATCAACCGTGCTTTGGAAACCTTTTTAGCTAGCCTTTAATAATTTTTTGAATTTCGATAAATGTCAAAGGAAAAAGAACCCATCATGGTAGTGAAAAGGGATATTCTTTTTGGAAAAGAATATTTTGAAGGATTCAAGCCCGCTTTCGGCACGGATTTCGAAAGCATTATCCGGGGAAAATTTTCTTACCTGGAAAGAGGCATGGCTGAAGAAGATACAAACTATAAGCAGCCCATCAGCTACTGCATGATAGTGAATCCGCATCTCCAGAAAACTTTTCTCTATCAGCGCGCTCTTAAAGACCATAAATATTTTGAGAAACGGCTCCAGGGAAGATGGTCTTGGGGTTTGGGGGGACACATCGAAAAGATTGATGCCGCCAACGGCCGGAATCCCCTCCACGCCAGTCTGCTCAGAGAATTAGGGGAGGAGGTGCAAATGCAGGTTCAAGGAGAGCCTCAGCTGCTGGGTTTCATTAATTACGATAGTGACAAGGTGGGTCAGGTCCATTTCGGCATACTATATCTTTTGGAGACAAATTCGGAAGAAGTGCTGATAAAAGACCCGGAGATAGGCCAGGGCAGGCTGGCCACCTTACAGGAGATAGAGAGCGTTTCCCTTTCCCCGGAATACGTAGTGGAAGACTGGTCTAAGATTTCCCTGCCTCCCCTGAGGTCTTATCTTGGAAAAATTAAAATGGCGTAAACCAGATTACGAAACCAGACAGCGGTCTGTGAAATGAAAAGAACGGCCTTATTCCAGCCGTTTTTTTTGATATACTTGCCCTATCCTTACCCGAGAATTTTCTGGTATAGAGACAGGTATTTCTTGGCTGACTTCTCCCAGGACAGGTCTTGCCTCATGCAGTTTGTCTGAATCTGTTTCCAGATCTCTTTCTGGGAATAGAATTTCAATGCCTCGTCTATCGTCTTTAATAAGTCTTCCGCTCGATATTCGGAGAAAAGGAAACCCGTGCCCTCAACATTACCCTTATTATTTTCCACCGGAAAGACGGTGTTTCTGATGCCGCCAACAGCCCTGGCTGCCGGAACCGTTCCATATCTCATGGCTATCTGCTGTCCCAGGCCGCAAGGCTCAAAACGGGAAGGCATCAGGAAAATATCGGCTCCGCCGTATATCTGATGGGCTAGCTTCTCATCGAAACCTATTTTAGCCCAGAATTTGCCCGGGAATTGTTCAGCCTTCTCTTTGAAAAAATTTTCATAATCCGCCGAGCCTGACCCCAACAGGATAAACTGTAGGTTTCTCGACATCAGTTCAGGGAAAATATCCTTGATCAAATCTATTCCCTTCTGTTCTGCCAGTCGGGAGACTATACCCAGCACCGGAGTAGTCAAGTTTTTCTCTCCGAAACACTTTTTCTGGAGAAAATCCTTGTTGACTTCTTTCATCTGTAATTTTGAGAGGGAATAATCCTTTTTCAGAAAGGCATCGCTTTCCGGATTCCAGGTTTCAATATCGATGCCGTTCAGTATTCCCGTCAGATGGCTTTTTCGCTCCTGCAGAGAACTATCCAAACCTTCCCCGAACCCTGGGGTCAGGATTTCTTCTGCGTAGCTCGGGCTCACGGTGTTGATGAAGTCGGCATTCATAATACCCAGTCTCAGACAGTTGACTTCTTCGGAAAAATTTGTACCCAGCAGTCGGTTGACCGTTTCATGCGGATATATGCCCTGGTAGGCGAGATTATGGATGGTCAGGAGAGTCTTCAGACTTTTCTCTCTTTCCCTGACCAGGAAAGGAGTAATGGCGGTATGCCAGTCCTGGCAGTGTAGGACGTCGGCGCCCATCATTTCCGCTACCTTGATGCTGGCAGCCGACAGGAAAAGAAAGCGGCAGGCTTCTTTTTCACTGCCTCCGGAAGAGGCGTCGCTCTCCACATACACCCCTTTTCCGGTACAATATTCTCCGTGTTCCAATAAAAATAGAGGAACGCGGCTTCCGGGCAGCTGGGTTTTCCAGAGATTGAAAGATTGTTCATTTTGGTCGAAAAGAAGGGGAATATCCATTTTTATCGGTTTTACTTTCCTTCTGTCCAGATTCAGGCATTTATAAAAGGGAAGGATTATGGAAACGTCAACGCCTAGCAAATTTAAAGCTTTGGGCAAGGCACTGACCACATCGGCCAGGCCTCCTACCTTGGCTACGGGAGCTGCTTCCGAAGCTGTTAGAAAAACCTTCATATTTTGATGGATTCAAATTTTTTTAATATTTTTGCCTGATGGAGTCTATTACCCCAGACCAGTATGTGGGAAATAATAAGAAGGTCAAAATAAGATTTGTAAATCGCCAGCTTATTCTCTTCCATCTCACTCAACCTTTCCGTCAATTTCTGGTAGAGATTCAGCACTTCGTTTTCCATACTGGCCCTTACTTTCTGGGGAAGTGGAAAGTCTAACCCCGTGTTTAAGTGCGCCAGGAAACTGGCAGCGTCGGAAACCCTGTCTCCCAGATGGAGACTGTCGAAATCAGCTAGCTTAACATTCTTGCCGTCGAAAAAGCAGTTATAGGGATTGAGGTCTCCATGAACCAGCACTTTATTCTTATTCTTTCTCTGGAAGGTTATTATTTCTTTCTTTATTTTTTTAAAAAACCGGGCCAGCGGTCCGGCTTCCTTCAATTTTCTCTGTTTTAATATCTTGATATTCTTTTCCATGTCCGAAAAATCAATCCCATTTCTTAAGGTAGAAAACTTACCCTTTACCGACTGCAGTTTGGCTACGGTTTCTGCTATTTTCTCGAGATGAAATGTTTTATTCTTCCCCGAGGATATTATCTGTCCAAAATTGTTCCCTTCGAGATATTCCCTTAGAAATAATCCCAAAGATTTTATATAACAGAAGGGCTCGGAAATAAAAAAACCTTCTTTTTTGAAAGGTGCAAATTTCTTGAAGAGAAACTTATTGGCGTAAAGGGCATACTTCTTCCTGCCGTCTGAATTGGCTATGCCCACCACCTTCTTTTTCCCATCCAGCGTATAAACCGCCACTAAGCTGAAGCTTCTCCAGTCTGTATATTTCTTAACTACTTTGATGTCTATTCTGGAAATAGTTTTCTTTTTAAGGCCTATGCTCTTCACCTTTTTCTGAAATACCGCTCTCATCCTCTCCGGGGACAGCAGGATGCCTATTTTCTTTGGGCTTATCATTTAATTATCCTCCTTAATTCCGGCTGGCCCGGACTAATCTTCTCATACTGCTTTCTGTATTTGGCGAGCATCTTTTCCAGTTCCGGTTGTGGCATTTCCATTCTCAGCATGTCAACGACGTGGATTGCGTCGAATATGTCGTTCTTGGTTTCCAGTTTCCAAATGGCGTCCCGCCAGAGAATGGCTTTCTCAAAATTTCTCTGTCTGGCCGCCTTTTTCATCTCCCTTTCCAAAATCTTTAAAAAGGCGTAGTAATAACTTTCTTCGGCCCTTTCTTTGAATGGTATTCTGACCGTTTCTTTGTATTTCCGTGCCATGGCCTCTATCTTGCCGCTTCTCTGCCACCAGAAGGCCGTGGCCACTATTTCCCGGTATAGGTCCTCTCCTTTTTCTATCTCCTTTCTGGTTATTCCCGGCAGGGATTTTAAAGTATTCAGCATCCTGATGGCTCCCTTCTCAATCATTTCCAGACTCCACCATGGTTCACCCGAGGCCCAGAAAAACTGGTCTGAGGCCATGGCGATATCCAACCGATCGGTTACCTTTGGGTTGAGCTTCTTTTTGTCGGCCGTTTCCATGAGGAAATTGAGAAATTTCCATTGGAAACGGTGGACTTCGTTGCGGGGGTCTTTCCAGGAATAAAATTGTACCCCCTCTGCTACGTCTTCCTGGGTGGAAGCCCAGGTTGACCTCACCGGATTGATACTCCCTTCAGTATTGAAAAATCGGGGAAGCTCTGAAAGGAAAAGCTGTTTCGGCTTTTCTGACTTCATTATTCTAAACAGGAACTTTTCCAGTCCCGGCCTATGGTGCCCGAAGGTTTCCCCGTCCATGGCTGTACACAGATATTTGTTTTCCTTGATTTCGTTACCTATCAGGGAAACGAATTCCTTTTTACTTCTCACCACAGCGCTCATGATGGAATTGGATACCCTTCTTTCCCTGAATACGGGGATGACCTTGGTTTTACTTATGGTGAACAGCTTGTTTTTCGGGGCATGTTCTTTCCCTCCGTTATAAGCTATGTCATCTATTATTATCATTGAATATCCCATCTTGCCTATCGTCTCAGCCACCTTGCTGCCGTAAGCCATCTCCGGGGGAAAGAAGCAGACCGGCTTATAAGCTTTTCCGAAATACTTTTTGTTATCGCGGTTATTTTTCTTTACCTGCCTGACAATGTCTTTCTCCTTCAGGAAGGGGAGGAGGGGGTGATATTTGGCGCTTTCTGTAAATTCCAGTCGGCCGGTGTCGGCTAACTTCTTTATGTTTTCAACTACGTCCTTGTACCCTTCCATTACGAACAGCTCGGTCAGGGCGGCGTTGATATTAAGGTTTACCTTTATGTCCTTGATACCTAAAAAACCTTTGAATAAAGGTCGGTAAGATTCGTGAACTACTTTTTTGAGAATTTCCTTGGACTGCTCTATTGGCTGATAAATGTGTAGGAAGTTTACCCAGTACATAATTTAGCAGTTTTTTTCTTCTACCAGTTTACAGATTACCTCCAGATATTTTCTGGCCGACTTTTTCCAGGAAAAGTCCTTCTTCATAGCCCTCTTAACGGCGGCTTTCCATCCCGTCTTGAACCCTAAAGAAGTGGAGGCTCTGACCACATTGGTAAACAGGGCCCAGGGATTGTATTCTTCAAAAACAAAGCCGTCCCCCTCTTTCTTCCGCGGGTTGAAATCTTCCACTGTGTCCGCCAGGCCTCCCGTTTTCCTCACTATGGGGAGGCAGCCGAATCTCATGGCCTGCATCTGGACTATGCCGCACGGCTCGAATTTCGAAGGTACGAGGATAACGTCGGCTCCGGCAAAAATCATGTGGGGAAGGGCGACATCGAATTCAAAATGATAACTGATTTTTTCCGGGAACTTTTCTTTGGCTTTTTGTATCATTTCCTTGTAACGGGAGTCGCCATCTCCCAATATTACCATCTGCATGTCGAGGTTTTTGAAAACGGGCTCCAGGATGTTCTCCAGTAGGTCGAATCCTTTCTGCTCCGTCAGCCTGGACACTATGCCGGCCACGAAGATGTCCGGATCCTGGGATAGCCCCATCCTTTTTTGGAGCTGGATTTTATTTTCTTTCCTTTTTCTTATGGTTCTAATGTTGTAATGGACGGCGATGTGGGGTGAAGTCTGGGGATTATATTTGGCGTAACTGATTCCGTTCAAGATGCCGAATATCTTGTGCTGTTTTTCCTTCAGTATCTTGTCCAGCCCTTCGCCGAATTCCGGCGTTAGTATCTCTTTGGCATAATTGGGAGAAACTACCACTATGGAATCCCCGTACAATATTCCCCTCATGAGCCAATTAAGCTTGGCCAGTCTGGGATTGAAAAAATCCGGGATAGATTCTCTTCCCGAATCCTTATCGCTTTCAGACGAAAACCGGAAATCGCACATTCCCTGATATCTCATATTGTGGACGCAGAAGACGATTGGTATCTTGGACACAATCTGGTCGTTCTTATACGTCGTCTTAATATAATTCGGCAGTAATCCGGTCTGCCAGTCTGAAGCCACAATGATGTCGGGAATCCAGGAGGAATGCCTGATGAACTCTATTATCCCCCGGCACAAGAGCGCCCATCGGATGTGGTCGTCGGAATATCCGTAGACGTTGGCCCTCTGCTCATAATATTCCATGTTTTCCAGGAAATAAGTAGGAACGCTCTTCCTGCCGGAGTATTTCTTAACATTACAGATGAGAAACGGGTCGTCTCCGGGTTGGTCAGTAGGGACCTTCAGGCCGGCTATTTCCATTTTAAGATTGTAGTCCTCGGGGCTGATGGTGCCGTAGCGCGGTATCATCAGTCTGGCGTCCTGGCCGAGTTTCCTCAGGGCCAGGGGTAGGGAGTACATAATGTCTCCCAAACCTCCCGCCTTAGCGAAGGGAGCCGCCTCCGATGCCACGAAAAGTATCTTCAGGTTCTTTGCCGAGAGCACTTTTTGCAGTTTTCTACTGATTTTCATAATAAAATAGACTAAAGCCGGAGGATAGTCTTATTTTTGGATATAATTCCCTTGTTTTTTAACCGAAATACTGTTAATCTTTATAATAGGTTTATTTTAGCACAGTCAAGCCGAATAAGCGAGGCTGGCTAAAATCGTTTTTGCTCATGCTCAATTCTCCAATAGAGGAAATAAAGTCCAGGCTTAATATTGTAGACGTCATAGGTTCCTACATCAAGCTCACTAAAGCGGGAGCTAATTATAAGGCGGTTTGCCCTTTTCACTCCGAAAAGACCCCGTCTTTTTTCGTGTCGCCCGCCAGGCAGATGTGGCACTGTTTCGGGTGCGGGGCGGGGCACAGCATGTTTGATTTTGTCATGAAGATAGAGGGGGTGGAATTCGGCGACGCCCTCCGCATATTGGCCCAGAAGGCGGGCGTGGAGCTGAAATCAGTGAGGCCCGAGGTCAGGACCAAGCGTCAGAGGGTCTATGAGATCTGCGACCTGGCGGCCAAGTTTTTTGAAACTCAGCTTCAGAAAAGTGCCGTCGGTAAAAAATCCAAGCAGTATCTCCTGGGGAGAACCATCAGCGAAGAATCCATTAAGAAGTGGAGGCTGGGATGGGCGCCAGACAAGTGGAGAGGGCTCTCAGATTTTTTGATTTCCCAGGGATATAAGAAAGACGAGATCGTCCGAGCCGGCCTGGCTCTGCGAGGCGACGGAGGCAAGTTTTTTGACCGCTTCAGGGGAAGGATTATGTTTCCCGTGTTCGATTTTAATTCACAGATAATCGGCTTCGGCGGAAGGGTGCTTAAGAAGAGCAAGGATACCGCCAAATACATCAACAGCCCGAGCACCGTTCTTTATGACAAGGGTAAAATTTTATACGGCCTGGATAAGGCCAAGGTGGAGATAAGGAAAAAGGATTTTTGTATTATGGTAGAGGGGTATGTGGACGTCATCCTGGCTCACCAGTCCGGGATAGAAAACACGGTTGCCACCTCGGGCACCGCCCTGGGTTCCTATCAGCTCGATATTCTCAAGAGATATTCAGACAATCTCAGTCTGGCCTTTGATATGGATTTCGCCGGGGATAAAGCCACCAAGAGAGGAATAGAGTTGGCCCAAGTCCGGGGCTTCAACATAAAAATATTACTTCTTCCTGAAGGCCGGGATCCCGCCGACGTTATGGCAGATAACCCCAAGCAGTTTGCGGAAATAATAGATAAAGGAGTTTCCATACTGGAATTTTATTTTCAGGATGCCTTTTCCAAGTTTGACGAAAAGAAACCCGAAGGCAAGCGGAAAATTTCCAACGCCCTTCTGCCGGTGGTTAAAAGGATTCCCAATAAAATAGAGCAGTCTTTCTGGGTGCAAAAATTGGCCGCCAAGCTGGAGGTTAAAGAAAGAGACGTTGAAGAGGAGCTGGGTAAGGTAAAGACAGAAGAAGCCGCCGATATCGAGATAGATGCCGCTGCCTCACCTAATCCGGTTTTGGCCCGCAGCCGGCAGGAGCTTCTGGAGGAAAGAGTTATCAGTTTGGTCGCCAAGAGTCCGGAGGCTTGGGAGCAGCTCGATAAGGAAAAATTTTCTTTTTGTTCTCCGAAGATTAAGGAAATAGTCACCAATTTCAAAGACAGGGAGAACTTTTCCAGGGAGACCAAAGAGCTATTGGACTGCTTGTACCTTAAGGCCGAGATGGAGGAGTTGAAGGATAAGGAGGTCGTCCCGGAAATAAACTTTTGTCTGGCGGAGATAAAGTCCCTTAAGGTCAAAAAGAAACTCAACGAAATCTCTCTGCAGATTAAAAAAGCAGAGGAAGAGAAGAACAATGAAGAAACAGAGAAACTTATCAAAGAGTTCGACCAATTATCTAAAAAAATAATAACGGAATGAAAAAAAATGGCTAAAAAAACGACGAAATCCAAAAAGGCGAAACCCAAAAAGGAAAAATCTAAAAAAACAAAACCGGCCAAGACCAGGAAGAAGCCTAATGCTGTCCGCAAAAAGACTTCCCGCGTCTCTTCCAGAAAGAAATTAAAAGAGAAAAAGAAAAAATCTTCGGCCAAAAAGAAAGCCCGGAAAGTTTCCAAAAAGAAAAAAACAGGTGCAGCAAGCCGGAGAAGGGGAAGGGAGGAAATATTTACGGAAGAGAGCGTAAAACCCTTAATGGAGAAGGGAGAACAGCGGGGATTCATTACCCTGTCCGAAATCCTCTACTATTTCCCCCGCCTTGAGAGGGATGTTGAGGGTCTCGATGAACTGCTTCAGGAACTGGATCATAAGGCCATAGAGGTCAAAGAGGTCACCGAATACTTGGATGTGGGAAAAAAGAAGCCTAAGGGAAGGGAATCCAGGAAGATTGACCCCGTGCAGATGTATCTTAAGGAAATAGGCAAGGTGGACTTCCTCACCGCTGAGGAAGAGAAGGAACTGGCCAAGAAGATAGAGAAGGGTGACGAGGAGGCCAAGAAAAAGCTGGCGCGGGCCAACCTGCGGCTGGTGGTTTCTATTGCCAAGCGCTATGTGGGCAGGTCTCCTAACCTTACCATCCTTGACCTCATCCAGGAGGGAAACCTGGGATTATTCCGGGCCGTGGAGAAGTTCGACTGGAGAAAGGGCTACAAATTTTCCACCTATGCTACCTGGTGGATAAGGCAGGCGGTAAGCAGGGCTCTGGCCGACCAGGCCAGAACCATCCGGATACCCGTTCACATGGTGGAGACATTGTCCAAATATAACAAGGTGAGGAGAAGATTGCTTAAAAATTTGGGCAGGGAGCCCCTGCCCGAGGAAGTGGCAGCTGAAATGGGGATTGAAGTGAACAAGGTGCACCACCTGATGCAGATCTATCAGAAGACGGTATCCCTGGAAACCCCGGTAGGGGATGAGGAGGATGACTCCATACTGGCGGAATTCATTGAAGATGAAAAAACAGTTCCTCCTTCTATGGAGGCCGCCCGGACGTTATTGAAGGAAAGGCTGGAAGAAATATTGAGCGACCTGACTCCCAGAGAGCAGAAGATACTCTCCATGAGGTTCGGCCTCAAAGACGGCATTACCCATACCTTAGAGGAGGTGGGACAGGTCTTCGGCGTCACCAGGGAGAGGATAAGGCAGATAGAAGCCAAGGCTCTGGAGAAGATAAGGCAGCACCGTTCTCTGAAGAAGCTCAAGGGCTACTAACCGAAGACATAGTCATTGATAATGGATAGGGACATATGTTCCGGTAGCGAGTATTTTAAAAAAAGCACCTCTTTCGGGAGGTGTGTTTATTTTGTTATTTATTCCAGCCATCCGCAATCTTTCAATGCCTGGCATTCATCGCATAATTTTTTAGGCTTGGAGAAAAGATAATTCTCCGGAAGCGTATCAGCCAGAGCTCCGCAGACCTTGCAGTAAAAGTATATGGGAGAGCCTGCCCTCAGAGAGGCATTATCTATTTTCTCTTTTTTGCCATTTTCTTCTCTCCTTTTTGCCAAAGCCTTTAAAGCATATTCCTTTCCGCCGAGTGTGGCGGGCACAAATTCCTGTTCCGAAATTTTTAATCACCCTTTTAAAGTAACTGCCGACAGTTTACAAAATACGCGGGAAAAGTCAAAAAGATTTCTGCCAGGCTAGTGGGGCTCAAAAATCAGGGCGGCAGAATTCATACAGTAACGGAGGCCCGTCGGGGCTGGTCCGTCATCAAAAACATGACCCAGGTGTGAACCGCAGCGGGCGCATCTCGCCTCTTTGCGGACCATGCCGTGCGACCGGTCGGTATGGACGGTCACGTGGTCCTCTCTGTAGGGCTTCCAGAAACTAGGCCAGCCCGTGCCCGAAGAAAACTTGTGCTTGGAACTGAAAAGGGTTAACTCGCAGTTGGAACACTTGTATATGCCTTCTTCTTTGTTATCCCAGTAGGCGTTCTGAAAGGGGGGTTCGGTGCCGTTGCCGCGGGTTATGGCGAAGACGTCTTCGGGCAGTACCTTCTTCCACTCCTCGAGGCTTCTGTGAATTTTTTTAATCATGTTCTTGGAAAAATTAAAGTTGATAAGACTATACATATTACCATAAAGGAAAAACATGTTACACCCTGTATGCTGAGATAAAAAAAACGGCTTATTGGTATAAGCCGAACGAGATAAAAGGGCTACGTGAATACAAATACGTCTTCCCATTTCAGGGAATTATCATTCTCCTTCATTATTTCTTGAAAAAAATCGTTGATTCTTTTATTTCTTTTCATATATCTTTCTTGCTTGAAAAAATTATCCAATTCCTTGAACGTGGGCGCACTTATACGGAGAGCGCAGTCGGCCCACAGGCAATTTAATTCGCCCTTGAACTTATATTCAAAGTGTTTTCTCCCGCATTTGGGACACTTGAACAGCTTGTCTATAGTAGTGCATGTCCCGTGCTTTTTAAAAGCCTCATAAGCCCTCTTAATCAATTCCTTTATTACATCATCAACCATTACTTGTTCCATTTTTTTCACCCATTCAATATTCTTTTGTTAATATTAGGAATTTAACAGAACGCTTTAGATAAGTCAAAAAAAAGACGGTATGTACTAATCAACCGTCTAAGAATTTTTAGTTTTTTAAGCTGAAATTTATTGCCTGGACTTCACGTTGGCGGTTAAAGAGTTCGCGCAGTGTTCCGTCTTTACAATGCAAGATGGGAACGCGGTCCGTGGTTATCTCGTGCCACTCTCCCTCAAAATAGACTCGGAACCCAAAGAAGTGCCAGGGAGTGTCGCAATAATAAGGAACGTCAAGGTTGGCGCTGAAAAGCGTACTTTTCAGTGCCTCCACCGCACCAGGGAAAGATCTGGCCTCAGTAAGGATTTGAATGTTTCTTATTATATTGCTGGTTGAAGCTTTATATTCGAATATGAAATAGCCATGTTCCTTTTTGCCTGATTCCAGGATATCTTTTATCTTCTCCTTTGCTCTCTCTGTGCCAAGCGGCCCTTTTTCGTTATCACAAAAATACAAGTCTTTTCGGTCTACCATACACCATCACCTTATTAAATTTTTAAAGATTTATTTATTGTTCTAATGCAATTATCATTTTGTGTCAAATGAAAAAACCGGGAAACAGAGAGTAAGCCCGGTTTTCTTTGAAAATTACTCCTTCTTGTCCAGTTTATCCAACCTCAGCCATTTGAATCCGTAATACACCACGAAGGCGATGACGATAAAATCAATAACTGCTCCGAGGAAATCCCCCCAGAGAATTCTGGCGCTTCCTATACTGAAGCTGGCTGCCTCCAGGCTGCTTACCCTGTTTAAGGCCAGGCCGATTATCGGGTTGATTATATCGTTCACCAGGGCTGAAACCACCTTGGAAACAGCTCCCCCAAGGATGAAGCCGACGGCCAGGCCTATCACTCCCTGTTTCCTTATAAAATTGATGAATTCTGACATAATTTTGGTCGTCCTTTATTTTAGACCCTTTTATAATTTTTTCCTTATTTTATCTATGATTTTAGATTTAACGTCCTCTGAAATTTCAAATTTATTGTATGGAGCATAGTTCTGTCCCCACTTTTCGTCTTTAAAGACAACGCCTGAAAAATTAACTTCCTTTGAATACCTCGGAATAAAATGTAAATGTACGTGCCTTACCATATTTCCGAGGGTCGCGTAATTAAACATGTCTGCTCCAAAGTTTTCCCTTACTGCGTTTCTTAATTTTTTCGTGATTTCAAAGAATTCTTTCGATTCTTCCTCGCCGATATCAAAAAAATCTTCCGCATGGCGCTTCAGTCTTATAATGCATCTTCCGAGGTAGCGCTGGTCATCGGCCAGATGCACTACCCAATTTTTGTACTCTTTTATTACCAGACCTTTAAAATTACAAAAATCGCATTTCATATGATTGTACTCCCTCATATCACTTTGACGGCGCTCTCGCTTACCATTTTAGCAAAAATTCATGATATTCGTCTCCCCGGTGGACACACTTTGTCTCCTGACATTCCACCTTTTTTCCGATTACCATCTGGACAACGCTTGCGAAATAGCCCTTTAGCGTTTCGCAATTGATGTCGTGACAATAGAAGTCCTCCAGTCTGAGTATTGCGGAACGGTCCTCCTGGTCTATCTTTACTATTGAAAGGTTTCCAACCGTGTAGTATTTCCTCCACATCCCGGAAACCTGTTCTGCCGCCGTTTCTACGGAGGCGAAATATTTCATGAAAAGCCTCATAATGAGAGACGATTTCGACTCGAACCTCCCCATCTCCTGCAGCTTTTCATTATTCCAATTGAATAATTTCTTCATCAGAAACTGGGTAATGGCATAAAGGCTTAGGGGATAAAAAGACATCATCTTGATTTCGTCACGCTTGAGGCTAAAGCCCAGTTCTGCCAGGCCGTTTTCCAATTTTTTGATTCCCTCCTCTCCCTCTTCCTTAAGAACAAAATCTAACTCCTCCTTGATGCCGCTGCCTCTCAGTTCACCCTTTATCTTCTTTAATCTTTCTATTTCTTCTTTTATTTCTTGTTCCATATTACCTAATTATACCTTTATATTACTGCTTGAAAAAGCTTATGCAAAGCGTGGGGGAGCAATCAAACGGCCAAAAAGTTTCTTGTTGACAGTTGATAGTCTTGCGATTATTATATCATTGGAATTAGATAGTAAATTAACAATTTAAAAGGTGAAATAAGAGAAATGGAAGATATTGTCGGAATAAGCCCTACTGCCGGTCATAACGGCTATGCCGAACTGTACGACTGCCTCTTTTGCTACTCAGAGAAGGGTCTTCTCTACGAATTCCCGGTCGTCCTGATGGGGGGTTGGAAAGACGACACCCTATGTGAAAGCACCCACCATATCCACAGAATAATGATACCCTGTCCGCCGCCCTTAGACGTAGTAAGGCTTTTATTGCCCCGTGAATTTCCTTTTAGGTCCACCTCTATCTTAGAATTGAGAGGATTCATAACCAATGATGCCATTTTCAAGAAGGCGGGATGGTATATAGGTTCGAGCTGTCATAAAGAAGAATGGCCTATTGAATATCCCGGCGAGCACAAAATAACTGTGATGAAATGGGCCTGGGAAGAAAAAGAGAACAGGCCAGAAAAATTTGATTTTATCGAAGCTGCCTGGCTCTGGGACGGAAGGATTTTTACAAGCAATAAAGATTTAGTTGAAAAGCTGGTTAATTTATCGAGGCATGCTGCGCTGCAGAGCCACGAGGGAGGAGGGCTTTGGAGAAAGCTGAATTCTCCATAAATTAAAATAATATTGCCGAATTTTGCGAAAAACTTCGGCATTTTTTTATTCCAACCAAAACCGAACTACCTGTCTTGGAATAAAAAAAAGGAGGTTTCTTCCCGGATGGTATGATGTGCCTCCTATAAATTGATTTTTTATTATATTTTATGAAGCTTTTTGATATCTCCGTCATACCATTTTATAAATTCGTCAATATTGAACGGCGGCTCAGCGCCTCCTTCGTTATTTTTGTGATAACTGCAAAGCTTAAACAGCATGTCGCCCGTAGTTATGTAAGGAAATTTTTTCTTAAAGATATGCATGAAGTTAAACACGCTTACCATCCAAACATCCAGGCTGATTTTTCCCTTACGGTTATGTCTGTCAAAATGCTGCCAGACATGTTCTCGAAAATGATTTATGAGCTCATGGGTATCCCTTGCATCAGCTATTCTCTTGCACCACTCGTCATAAAAAGCTTCAATCGTTGCCTGGTCTATCTTTCCAAAATTATTGCTATCCATTTCGGTAACCTTTTTGTTAATTTTGCTATCAACAAATTAACACATCTTATTAATAAGTCAATCAAAACCCGAGCTCTTGGCTCGGGATGGCGGTCTTGCCGCTCTGTAGCTTTAACGT
>CAZMJM010000014.1:0-14869 GCA_964566875.1 uncultured Candidatus Saccharibacteria bacterium
CCTTATCCACGCCGCCAGCGTTCATCCTGGACCAGGATCAAATCCTCAGAATGAATGAGATTAGCCGTGGGTAAAACCCACTAGCTAATTTGACGTAATCGGGACAACTTAAAAAGACTCTTTAATTTTAACGTTCTTCGGCAAGGTGTATTCTATAAAATCTTTAGTCTCCTGTCAACCTTGATATCAAAAAAGAATGGGCCGCCTCGCGGATTCGCCTTACACCATGCGGCGTAGGGTAAGAACCTGAGCCGGAGAGAGGAATCGGACCTCCAACCTAGGGTTTACAAAACCCTTGCTCTGCCATTGAGCTACTCCGGCTTAGGCGATGACGGGCAGACCCGTCGCTCGCGAGCGCCAAGTCAGGTCACGTCGTTCACGAACGACGCGGCAGGCAAAACCATTGCTCCCTGCCTCGCACCGTATAGTGCTGGGTAACCAACTGAGCTAAGGTGGCGGTTATCTTTTGGTGGCTCGCCGGACCTCGTCCCAATATCCCTCATCCTCCTCTATCTTCTTCTTCTGGTTGTTTTCCTTAAGCTTCTGCAACCAGGAAAAAGTCTTGTGGTCTGTTTTAAGAGATAAAATCCTGATCTTTTTCAAGGTCTTCTCCAGGAATATACTGGAGGAAAAATTTTTCCACGGATTGATACCGCTGATTCTCTCATGAAGGGTAAGACCGGGGATTTTCTCCTTCGTTTCTTCTTCGGGAAGAGCGGAGACGGCAGGGAGTTTTCTTAAAACAATCCCTCCCAGCCCCAGGGAGCTTCCCATAAAAACTATAAAGGCTACGGCGTCATAGCTCATACCTTGTGAAAGCTTCTAAAGTGATATTTTCTCCGAATTTAGAGATGTATTCGGCGACCAAATCCTTGACGGTTTTGGATTGGTCTTTAATCCAGGGCTGTTCTAAAACTTCTTGTTCCGATGGCATGGCGGCGATCTGAAGACACAGTTCGTGGGCCAGGTTTTTAAAATCTTCGGCGCGGGCTACAAAATCAGACTCGCAGTGCAGCTCTATCAATACCCCCACCCTGCCTCCGGCATGTATATAGCTGTCTATTATCCCTTCACAGGTTTCACGGTCTGCCCTCTTGGCGGCCGACTTCTGCCCCTGTTCCCCCAGAATTTTCCTGGCCTTATCCATATCGCCGCCGGCTGATTCTAAAGCCTTCCGGCATTCCATGATGGAGGCTTCGGTTTCGTCGCGTAGTTTCTTTATTTTATCAATGGACACCATAATTCAAAATTAAATTATTTTATATAACAAAAAGTAGATAGTGAACACTCAAGAGTGGAAATGACAAGAACTACTTTTGTTCTTCGCCGGCAGGTTGTTCTTCTTTCTTTTCTTTTTCCTTTTCCTCTCCGCCAGTTGGCGGATTCTCCTTCCTCTTCTTATTCTCTTTTAGAGCATCGAGGGCGGTTTCCCTGGCCTTATCCAGGATATAGCCTATTGCGCTGACCGCGTCGTCATTGGCGGGAATAAGGTGGTCGGCCGGAACCGGATTGGTATCGGTATCGGCGACGCCGATTATCGGAATGTTTTTCTTCTTTGCTTCCTCCACGGCCAAATTATCCTTTTCCATACTCAGGACAAAAACGGCATCGGGTAATTTATCCATATCTTTAATTCCCCCGAATTTCCTATTGAAATCTTTGAGCTCCTGGTTCATTTCGGCCTGTTCTTTTTTGGTATATTTTTCAAGTTCTCCCTTGTCCTTCTTCTCTTGAAGTCCTTTAAAATAATCTATTCTTTTCCGGATAATTTCAAAGTTGGTAAAGGTACCGCCTATCCACCTTTCATTGACGTAAGGAAAACCGCACTGCTCGGCGAAATCCTTGACCAGGTTCTTGACCTGAACCTTGGTCCCCACCACCAGCAGGACCTTACCTTCTGAGATTATCTGCCATAGGAACTTTAAGGCAGCTTCCAGTTTTTCCTTTGTCTTATCAAGGTCCAGGATATGAACGGTGTTCCTCACTCCGTATAAATACGGCTCCATTTTGGGATGGACCTTGGAAGTCTTGTGTCCGAAGTGCAGGCCGGCCTGGGCCATCTCTTCAACGTTTATCTCGGGTATCTTTGATTTTGTTTCTTTCTCAGTCATAGTAAACTAATTTTATATAGTATATCATATGGACAGATTTTTCAAGACTCCATGCGCGGATGGGAAAAACGCACCTCGCCGCAAGGCTCCCGGCCTTGCTTTTTAAACGATATCTGCTAATATATAATATCCATAAAATGAAATTTTAGAGACGTATGAAGAAAGAAATCCATCCCAAATATTATACCGACACCAAGGTGAAATGCGCCTGCGGCAACACCTTTACCGTCAGCTCTACCAAAGAGTATATCGAAACCGAAATATGCTCAGCCTGCCATCCTTTCTACACCGGTAAGGAAAAGATTATCGATGCCGTCGGTCAGGTCCAGAAGTTCAGAAAGAGATTGGAAAAAAAGGTAGAATCCAAGGCTAAAAAGAAAAGGGTTCGCCAGTCGGCGGGAAAAACTAAGAAAAATTAGCGAATTCTCACTAACATTAATTTAATGCCTATTAAAAGGTTTTTTAAATTGCCATGTCATCCGTAATAATAGAAATCAGGGCCGGAGCCGGAGGCGAAGAAGCCGCGCTTTTCGCAAACAGCCTATTTAAGATGTACTCCAGGTATGCCCAGCACAAGGGCTGGAAGCAAAAACTGCTTGATTCGCATCCCACCGATTTGGGCGGCCTAAAGTACGTGGCTTTCGAGCTTAAAGACGGGGACGCCGCATCCTCCCTCAAATATGAAGGAGGAGTCCACCGGGTGCAGAGGATACCTGAAACGGAAAAATCGGGCAGAATCCACACTTCAACGGCTACGGTAGCCGTCCTGCCAAAGCCGGACGACGTTGATGTTAAAATCAGGCCTGATGAGCTTAAAATTGACTCTTTCAGGGCTTCCGGCCCCGGAGGACAATATGTAAATAAGAAAGAAACTGCCGTCAGGATTACGCACCTGCCCACCGGCATAGTAGTAAGCTCGCAGAGCGAGAGAAACCAACTGCAGAATAAGGAAAACGCCATGACCCTGCTGTCGGCTAAGATTCTTGAAGAAAAGGAGAGAAAGAAGATGCAATCCTTAAGCAGCGAAAGAAGGTCTCAGATAGGAGGTGCAGGGAGAGAAGAAAAAATCAGAACATATAATTTTCCCCAGGACAGGATAACCGATCACCGTATCAAAAAAAGCTGGTACAGGATAGAAAAAATCCTTGACGGAGATCTGGATAAGATAGTGGCAACCCTACATAAAAAAATAGGGTAAAACATCCCCTTCCCGCATAAAAGAAAAAGCATAGGCATCCTGCCCTATGCTTTTTTAGTCGAATACTCCACTGTCGATATAATCCTGGAATTCGGCGGCATAGTCCATAATACCGGAATGATGCTGACCCGAGCTGTCCGTCCAACCGTACACATAGGCCTTGCCTCCGGCCTTGATGCAGCGTGAAGTCATGGTGCTGGTACCACAGAGATAGGCCGTGGCCGCCCCTATTTCGTCGTACATCTTCTGGGAATCCGCACCCCAGTCGGACAGGTAAAGGCCGGCTGCCAGAAAGGCATCCTGGACCCTCCAGGGGTTAGCAGGCTTGTTGCCGGTAATAGCTTCTATCCTCTCTTTGTATCCCAGGTCCAGCCAGGTGCTTGGCATAAACTGGGCAGGACCCATGGCCCCTCCCATCTGCACCTTGCCGTTACCTACCCAACAGGAAACAGGCACATTCTCTTCGTCCATACCCAATTCGGCGGTGACCTTAAGGAAAGAGGGCCATTGGGTCTTAGACATAACTGTTTTCCATGAGATATCAGGGTACTGACAGTAGGAACAATTGCACTGTCCTACGTTTTGTCCTATCCGGGACTCAACCTGCAGTAATCCCATAAGGAAGGCAGGGCGTACTCCGGTCACTCCTTCTACATATTTGGCCAAAGCGTAAGCCTCTTCCAGTGTGGGAGCTTCTGATTCCGGAATCTGGGCCAGCCTGAATATCCTCTTCCTGATTTCCTGAGCCTTGGCATTAACATCGTCCAGATATTCCTCATAGGCTGCCTTTTCTCCCTGGACCTTGGCCAGAAGGTACTCCTTCTCCTGTTTCACCTGTTCCCCCTCCTGCTGTTGGAGCCGCTGAATAAGAACCTGTCTTTCCAAGTCTTCCTTTTCTCCGTCAAGAGATTTTTTCTGTTCTTCCAAATAAGATTTCAGCTCCTTGATGTTATCTAAAAGTTCCTGGTTTCTGGCGCCCAGAACCTCCAGAGACATGATGTCGCTGAAGAAATCTGAGAAATTGTCCTCTGCCAACAGAATCTCCATAAGGGATTTTTGGTCCTCTTCATAAACCGTTCTCAAAATAGTAACCAGATGGTCTTCGATATCGCTGATTTTTATCGAGGTCTTATCGATGGAAGTTTCGGTGTCCTGAATCTGCAGCCCCAGATCCTTGACAATGAGATTGCTCTGATAAATCTGATTTTTTAACTGAGTAATGCGGCTGCTTAAAAGATAAACCTCGTTCTGATAGCTCTTTTCTTTGGTCTTAGTTTTCTGTATGTCCTGCTCCAGTTGGACGCTGGCGTTCTCATAATAAGCTTTGCATTTTTCCAAAAGCTGCTGGCAAGCCTCTTGAGAAATGATATTGCACTCCCTGTCAACGTTATCCAGCTGGCATACCGTTTCCAGGCCTTCTCCATTGCTTTGCCCCTGGGTTACCGATGCCCATACTAAAAAACCCCCCAGTAATATTACGGTTGTCAATGGTATGGACAGCCATATGGGGATTTTTTTTAATTGACAGAAATAATTCATAAGGAAAGAGGTTATTGGCCTTCTTTCTTCCCGCCGGTTGGCGGTTGCCCTGCCTCTCCGCCGGCTGGCGGACTCTCCTTCTTCTCTCCGCCGGCTGGCGGACTCTCTTTTCCTGTCACCGGAGCCTTCTCTTCCAACGGGGCTTTCTCTATTTCCTCTACCTTCTCGGGAGGGGAAACGGAAATCAATACTTCCGCGGGTTCCCTTAAAATCTTAACCCCTTCCGGTATTTCCAAGTCCCCCACCAGGATGACATCTTCAAAGGTTTCCAATTTTTTAACATTCACCTTAATATCCTGAGGCAGCTTCTGGGGGAGGGCCTTCACTTCGATTTCTGATATGTTCTGGACAAGAGTGCCCCCCATGTTTTTTACTGCCGGTGCTATTCCCTCCAGGGTTATGGGAACGGTTACTTCCGTTTCTTCCTTCATCAACGGCTGGTAGAAATCTACGTGAGTGGGCCTTCCGCTTAAAGGTCCGTACTGGACGTCATGAATTAAGACCGGAACCTCCTCTTTCTTACCTTTAATCTTCAGGGATACCAGAGAGCTCTCTCCGGCTTTCTTAAAAACGCTCTCAAAGTCTTTAAGAGATACCTTAAAATTAAGGTTTTCCTTTATCTCCGGTCCGTACAAAACCGCAGGAATGAGCTTTTTCCTACGGAGGTCATTTACTCTGCTTTTAACTTTTTCTCTTAATTCTACTGAAAGGGAAATCATGATTGATTGGAAATATTATCAGTTGAGACAAAAACATCTGAAGACTGCCATGCTCTACTGAAACACTATTTTAGTTTGCGGCTATTATATTAGCAGGGAAATCCGAAAAATGCAATTCTTAATATTTACTTCTCCCTTTTGTACAGCTTGAAGGCCTCTCCGGCATTCTTTCCTTCAACGGTGATGGCGTATATGGCATTACACATGGCGACCGCCTCGGAAAATCCCTTCTGGTGGATGTTCCTGCCCGTCGCATTACCGGATACTCCGACCTGAATCTGGTCATAGAGCCTCTGAAGGAAATCTTTAACGTCTACCGAAGAGCCTCCGGCGCAGACCACCCTGGTTCGTCCGGCGGCCAATACCGCTTCCCTCAGGGGTTCAGCCAGGTATTTACCGTCTTTTTTGGGAGCATTGATTTTTACAAAATCGCTGCCCAGGCTGGCGGCCACCCCGGTGGCTCCAGCTAGAAGGTGGGGGTCCTTTTCGTCGGGTACCGCCTTTCCTCGAGGGTAAATCCATAGAACGGTCAGGAGGCCGTTTTTATGGGCTTCATAAACCATCCGGGAGGCCTCCCTGAGCATCTCGGCCTCAAATTCGCTCCCCAGATACACGGTATACCCCACCGCCATTATTTTTAACCTGGAAATTTTTCTGAATTCAACCGCCTCCGACACGTCTATTATCTTTCCGTTCAGAGGGTCGCGCTGCTCTGTCTTCACCAGATTGGTCTTAGAATTAAGTTTAATGAGGTACTGGACATCCTTGTAGTCTTTTCCGTACCTGGCTATCAGCCCCAATTGGGTCGCCAGGACACCTATCTTGGCCTTTTTAGCCACGCGAAACAGATGCTCGGGAGAAGCGTCGTCAGGATGGATACCCTCTCCGTAGAAGTCGTTGTTCAGGTGCTCCACCTTCTGGTCTCCGGCAAAGAGCATCAGTCTCCCGGAACCGTGGGTCATGCTCAGGAAATTACTGACATAGGTCTTCTTCATCTTCTCGGGAACGTCAGCCGGGACCTTTACTTCTTTGGCCGTTATTTTTAATTTTCTCTTAATTTTATTCGCCATAGTTTTACTTCTTTTTAGCTAATTTTTTCTCCAGTTTTTCTACCAGGTTTTTGCTCCCCACATAGGTAGGAGTCCGCTGCTGCAGGGATTTATATTCCACATCAAGGATGGACTCCTTTCCGTTAGAAGACCTGCCTCCGGCCCGCTCGATGATAAAGGAAATGGAGTTGGACTCAGACACTATCCTGAGTTTACCGTCGGGTTTACCTTTAAGCATCGGGTAAGCAAAAATACCGCCGTAGTGGAGAATCTGATTGGCATCTCCCACGAAGGAGCCGCCGTATCTCAATTTATATCCGCTCTTCTCAACTTCCTGTACGAACTCTTCAAACTCCGGCAGCCAGTCTTTTCTCAAGCCGCCTACGCTGTATAGCTTGCCCTTCTGGGGAATTTTCATATTGGAATCGGTGAGAACAAAACCCTCCGTGGTAAGCATAAACTCATAGACTCCCTTCTTGGTGGCATATACCAGGGTATCCACCGGTCCGTAAAGCATATAGAGGGCGGCTTCCAGGTTTCTGCCCGGCGTAGGCAGTTCCCTTTTATAAATCCCTATGATGGTCCCCACCAGGTTATTGCTCTCTATGTTGGAGGAGCCGTCCAGAGGGTCCAGGGTAATATTGAAAACTCCTCCCTTGCTCATCTCTACTATATCCGACTCTTCTTCGGACGCCAGCCCTTTTACCAGACCGGTTTTTTTAAGCTCTGAGATAATGAAGTCGTTGGCCCAGTCGTCAACCACAAGCTGAATCTCGCCATACACATTTTTCATGTTGGTGCTGCCCCTCCTGTAGGGAAGCTCTCTTCTTATCATTTCGCACATCTTGCTGATTTCAAATATCAAAGACGCCAGCTTCCTGTCGGTATGTTTAAGTAAGTGCTGTTTTAGTAACATGTTGATAAGTTTTTTATTCCAACAGGATTATATTCCTGTTGCTTTGATGCTTCGGTAAAGCTCGGTATCAACCCTGTTCTATCCCGTTACGTCCCGCTTTGTCCTGAGTTTGCCGAAGGGAGCGTGTCGAGGGAAGCCGGGTCGAAAGAAACTTCACCGAAGAGTTGACCTTTTTTTAGCAAGAGACAGGGTGGTCTTGATGACCGTGTCAGGGTTGAGAGAGATCGCTCCTATCCCCTGCTTCAATAAAAATTCGGCAAACTTCGGGAAATAGCTGGGAGCCTCCCCACAGATGCCGACATACTTTTTTCGCTTGTTGCATTCCGCGATAACCGAGGCAATCATCTTTTTCACGGCCTTGTTCCTCTCGTCCCCTATGTAGGCTATCTTAGCACTGTCCCTGTCCATCCCCAAGGTAAGTTGAGTGAGGTCATTGGAACCGATGCTCATGCCGTCAAAGATTTCCAGAAATTCCCTGGCCAGAACGACATTGGAGGGTATCTCGCACATGACAATGACCTTCAAGTCGTCCTTGCCTTTCTTTAATCCGCTCTTGGCCATCAGGTCAATGACCTTCTTTCCCTCCTCCGGAGTCCGGCAGAAGGGAATCATCACCCAGATATTCTTCAGCCCGAAGACTTCCCTGGCTTTCTTTAGAGCCTGACATTCCATCTCAAAGGCCGGCTGGTATTCTTTGTCATAGTATCTTGATGCTCCCCTCCAGCCAATCATGGGATTCGATTCCGTGGGTTCGAATTCTTCGCCTCCGATAAGGGCGGCGTATTCATTGGTCTTGAAATCGGAAAGTCTGACTATGACGCTCTTGGGATAGAAGGCGGCCGCTATCTGGGCGACGCCCTCTGCCAGCTTGTCGATGAAATATTCCTTTTTATCTTTGTATCCTGAGGTCAATTCGTCTATCTTTGCCTTCACCTTCTTGTCTTTTATCCTGGCGTAGTGATAGAGAGCCAGAGGGTGTATCCTTATCTTCTCGGCGATGATAAATTCTTCCCTGGCCAAACCCACTCCTTCGGCGGGCAGGAAAGACGCTTTAAAGGCAGCCTCCGGGGCTCCCACATTCAAGACTATCTTTACCGGCAGGTCCGGAATCTTCTTGAGGTCGTATCTCTTTATCTTAAAGGGAACCTTACCGGCGAATATCCTTCCCTTGGTGCAGTCCACCGTCACCTCCATCCCCGTCTTCAGCGTTTTGGTTGCCTCCTGGGTGCCTACTATGCATGGAATACCCAATTCACGGCTGACGATGGCGGCATGGGCCGTCTTGCCCCCTTCGTCGGTTACGATGGCGGCGGCCATTCTCATGATTGGCACCCAGTCGGGGTCGGTCATGGTAGTTACCAGCACCTCTCCCTTTCTGAAATCCTCTATGTTGGAAACGCTGGAAATCACCTTCACCTTCCCCTGGCCTATCTTGTTGCCTACGGGGATACCCGTCAGTAAAGGTTTCCCCTTCGCCTTTATCTCGTACTCCTGGTATGTCTTTCCGGCGTTCGGGGTGTGGACTGTTTCGGGTCTTGCCTGCACAATGAAAAGCCGGCCGGTCTTGCCGTCTTTGGCCCATTCTATGTCCTGGGGAAATCTGTAGTAATCTTCTATCTCTGCCGCCCATCCTGCCAGAACAAGAACCTCCTGGTCGGTGAGGGAAAGTTTTTTCTGATTGGCGGGCTTGACGTTTACCTCTTTCAATCCCCCGCTCTTGCCGTAGACGTATTTTTTGTTCTTGCGGCCCAGATTTTTTATGATGATTGATTTGTATCCTTTTTTAAGGGTTGGTTTGAACACGTAGAACTCGTCGGGAGTAATCTTCCCCTGCACTATCATTTCTCCCACTCCGAATATGGAATTTATCAGCACCACATTCTTGAAGCCCGTTTCCGTATCAATGGTAAACATCACCCCTGAAGAAGCCAGGTCTGACCTGACCATCTTCTGCACTCCGACGGACAGGGCCACTTTAAGATGTTTGAATCCCTTTTCTTCGCGGTATGATATGGCTCGGTCGGTAAAAAGAGATGCCAGGCAGTTTTTAATGGTTTTCAACAGTTCCTTCTCGCCCTTGACGTTGAGGAAGGTCTCCATCTGGCCGGCGAAGGAAGCGGTTTTCAGGTCTTCTGCGGTAGCGGACGACCTCACCGCCACGTCCGTTTGCTTCTCGCGATAATTGGCGGAGAGTTTACGGTAATTCTTCAGCAATTCTTCTTTGAGGTCCTTCGGGAAATCGCTCTTGATTATCATTTCCCTGGCGGCCTTCCCGGTTTTTTTCAGGCTTTCCAGGCTCTCGGGATTGAACTTCTTGAAGATTTTCTTAAGTTCTCCATCTATCCCGTTTTCCTTCAGAAAATACCGGTAGGCATGAGAGGTCAAGGCGAAACCGTTGGGGATATTTATTCCTTTCTTAGTCAGGTTGGAATACATTTCCCCGAGAGAGGCGTTCTTACCGCCTACCAATGGAGTATCCTTCTTGGATATCTCGCTGAACCATAATACGTATTTTTTATTTTTTCCTTTTGCCATCTTTTTTGATTACTTCCTTAACTTGTCTAACAGAAGAAGGGTTGGACAGAGTCGAAAGGTCACCCAAGGGCTCTCCGGTGAAGAGCCTCCTGAGAATTCTTCTCATTATTTTACCGCTTCTAGTTTTGGGAAGGTCAGCAACCAGATAGACCTTCTCCGGAAGAGCTATCGGGCCTATTTCCTGTCGGACCAGAAGAACCAGTTCCTTTGACAGCTCTTTAATCTTTACCTTACCTTTTGGAACTACGAAAACCACGGGCACCTCACCCTTTATCTTGTGGGGCATGCCAACCACGGCACACTCTGCCACCTTTTTGTGTTTGGAAAGAATGTTCTCCAGCTCTCCGGTACAGACCCGATGCCCGGCTACCTTTATGACATCGTCTGCCCTGCCCAAAATCCTGATCAACCCGTTACTGTCCTTGAAGGCCTTATCCTCGGTAAAGTAAACCTTATCGCCATACTCGCTCCAGTAGGTCTTTTTGTATTTGCTGGGATTCTTATAAACTCCTCTAAGCAGGCCCGGGTTGAAGGGGGGAAGGATAACCAAGTTGCCCTCCTTATTAGCAGGCACGTGTTTGCCCTTATCGTTAAAGATGTCGAACCTGATGCCGGGGAAAGGCAGTCCGGCGTAAGCCGGCTTGAAGGGCCCTATTCCCGGCAGGGAGGTAATCAGAATGCCTCCCGTTTCGGTCTGCCACCAGGTGTCCACGACCGGACACTTCTTTTTTCCCACCTCACGGTAATACCAGAGCCAGGAGCTTTCATCAATGGGTTCCCCCACAGAACCCAGGAGCCTGAGGGTGTTGAGGTTGTGGCCCTTCAATAGTCCCTCGCCATACTTCTGGAACATCCTGATGGCCGTTGGAGCGGTGTAAAAAATGGTGACCCCGTGTTTTTCGATAAGGCCGGCCCAACGGTCAGGGTTAGGCCAGTCTGGCGCCCCCTCAAAGATTAATACCGTAGCCCCGTTCAATAGGGGGGAATAAACGGAATAGGTATGTCCCGTAATCCAGCCGACATCAGCCGTTGACCAGAAAATATCCTCATCCTTCATGTCGAATATCAGCTTTCCAGTCCAGAGGGCCTGCACGGTATATCCGCCGCAGACGTGAACACATCCCTTAGGCTTTCCGGTGGAGCCTGAGGTATAAAGAATGAACAGGGTATCCTCGCTGTTCATGACGGCAGGTTCGCACTCGTCTTTCTGTCCCCTCTTGATTTCTTCCCACCAGAGGTCTCTGCCCTTTTGCCAGGAAACCTTATTGCCCGCCCTTTTGACCACTATCATTTTCCGAACGTTGGTATCTTTCAGACCGGCCACCGCCTTTTTGTAGAGGTCAATGACCTTCCCGCGGCGATAATAACCGTCGGCCGTAATCAGAATTTTAGCCTGGGTGTCTTGAAGCCTTACCTTCAGGGCATTGGAGGAAAAGGCGGAGAAGACCACGCTGTGTATCGCTCCTATCCTGGCACAGGCCAGCATGGATATCACTACCTCGGGAATCATCGGAAGGTATATCCCTACCTTGTCACCCTTCTTCACCCCTAAACCCTTAAGGGCGTTGGCGACCCTGTTGACCTTTCTGTAAAGCTGGTAGTAAGTGAAAATTCTTGGCTTCTCCTCGGGCAGCTCCGGTTCCCAGATGAGAGCCACCTTATTCTTCCTATCCTGAAGGTTTAGGTCCAAAGCGTTGTAGGTGATGTTCAGCTTTCCGTCCTCAAACCACTTAAAATGGGGCGGTTTATGGGAAAAAATCTTCTTGGGTTCTTTGAACCAGACCACCTCTTTGGCCAGCTCTCCCCAGAACTCCAGAGGGTCTTTCAGGGAACTGCGATAAATCTTTTTGTCATCGACCCATGCCTGTTTTTTAAAATCCGGGCCGGGATAATAAAGTTTTCCTTTCTTCTTCATAAGTTTAGTTGGTTTAAAAAGCTTATTTTTTATATATTTTAAGTATACCGTAATTAAAAAAGAGAGGCAAAGACTCTCTTTTGGATAAAATGGTATTTAGACTTACAAGGTAGGACAGACTACTTTAGTTGTTCGGCGACAAACTCTGCGAAATCGGCCAATCGGGTAGCATAACCGTGTTCGTTGTCATACCATCCCAGCACCTTTACCATATTGTCTATGGCTTTAGTAAACGGGGAATCTACAACGGCCGAAAAAGAATTACCGATATAATCAGACGAAACAAGGGGAGCATCTTCTACGCCCAGTATTCCCTCCATCCTCGTCTCTTTTGAGGCTTTCTTAAACACATAGTTTACTTCCTGGGCAGTAGTTTTTTTCTCTACTTCGCAGACTAAGTCCACGATGGAAACCGTAGGGGTGGGTACCCTCACGGCGATGCCGTCCAGCTTCCCTTTAAGTTCTGGGATAACATTGCCTATGGCCTTGGCCGCTCCCGTGGTGGTGGGAATGGTGTTGATAGCGGCGGCCCTGGCTCTTCTCAAATCTTTATGGGGAAGGTCAAGAATCTTCTGGTCGTTGGTGTATGAATGAATGGTGGTCATAAAGCCCCTAACCAGACCAAAATTATCGTTTAGCACCTTAGCTATAGGGGCCAGACAGTTGGTGGTGCAGGAAGCCATGTCGTACACGTGATGGTCTTTCAGGTCCAGCTTGTCCTCGTTGACCCCCAGCACGTAGGAAGGAATTTTATCCGGATCCTTGGAGGGTGCGGAAATTATTACCTTTTTGGCTCCGGCTTCCAGGTGCCGGGAGGCCCCATCGTAATCCCTGAAAACGCCAGTGCACTCAAGAACGATATCCACGCCCATTTCTTTCCAGGGCAGAGCGGCCGGATCTTTCTCGGCCAATATCTTAATACCCTCCTCTTCCTTAGTCCCATTAATAAATAGCCTGTCGCCGCGGGCCTTTACCGGTTTCTTATAAACTCCGTAAACGGAGTCGTATCTCAAGAGGTGAGCCAGAGTCTCCGGTTCCGTCAAATCGTTAATAGCCACTATTTCAACCCCGGGGCGCTTTTCCATAAGCTGACGAAAGACCGCCCTCCCTATTCTCCCGAAACCATTAATGGCGATTTTTTTCATATTGCTTTAATTGTTTGTCCTGTTATTAATCTATTATATAAACAATCATAAAATATGTCCAAAAAAAATACAGCCTTGAGCTGTATTTTTCTTTCTAAAGTTTGAGCAGTTGGGATATCCTTACCTTGTCGAAGCCGACAACTATCTCGCCGTCAATGTCTATGACGGGAACACCCATCTGACCGGATTTTTCAATCATTTCCTCCCTGGCTTCTGCGTTCTCCGCGACATCCAGGTCTTCAAACTCTATCTTATGATCCTTGAGAAATTGCTTCAGACTGACGCAGAAAGGACAAACCTTGGTGCTGTATACTTTTACCATAAACTAAGATTTTATGTTATTCGCAGCTTCCTGAACCACCGGAAGTGCTCTCGTCCATTCCAAAACCAGCGGAAAAAGCGGTATCCGACAGGGTCTGGGAACAGGCTGACGGAGGAGATTCAAAGGCATTGCAGACCGCTTCCTTGAAGCTCTCCGGAGAACGGGAAGGTAGGTTGACCACCGCATCATTAATTACCAGGGTGGGAGACCCGCCCACTCCATACTTTTCGTTCAAATCCTTCTGGACGTCGAAAAGCGGGTAACTTCCGCTCAACCAGGTGTTCTGGTCTGCAAACTGGCTGTAGATGCTATACTGCTGATCGGTTGCCTGCACACAGCTGTCTATTTCACTCTTGTCGATTCCTGCCTGCTGAAAACACTTTTCTGAATCGCCGTCCTGAACAAAACAGGTAAGATAGTCTGCGTACCTGTCATTTTCATCCTGCTGAATGCAGTATTGGTTCAGGTTCTCGGCTATCTCCTTCTCCCCGTGCATAATATAATCCACGAAGTACACTCCCATATCGGCCTGGGCGCTCAGCAAATTATAAACCGGCAGGAACATCTTTTCAGCCTGAAGACCGTAAGGACAATAGGACATCACGAAAAGTTTAACGTCCGGTCTTGCCCTCGGCGTCACTTCGGTAGCTGCGGCTGCCTGCCCCTCTCCCTCTCCCTGGACAGAGGCCATTTCATATCCTTCCGGGAAGAGGTACTTGCCGTCCCGGCTGATATAAGAGTCGTATTCCTGGTCGTCTATCTTTATTTTTATTTTGTAGATACTGCCCTCGTCATCAACCGATACCAGGGAAGCCGTCCTTCCCTGTGGTTCCAATATATTCTTGTTAATGAAGTCAAGGGCCTTTTGGCCTGCCTCAGCAGAGGACAGAACCTCGCTGGTACTCCCGGCGTTCCCCCCTTTATCAAAAAAGAGAAAATAACCTGCCACAAGCAGGACGCCAGCCAGAGCTATGACCATTAAAGGTATTAATAGTTTTGTTTTTTCCTTAGCCATGTTTAAACTTATTATTTTTGATATGGCTCAATTATAGCAGAAATGCTCATCTTGTAAAGACTTCACATTCCATTGAGCTCCTTTAGAAGTTTGTCTGTATCAATGCCGTACTGCTGGCAGACCTCACCTATTTTTAATTTCTCCATCTCCATTGCGGCAAACGGACAGGTCAGGCAGGGCAGGTCATACTTTGCCAAAACCTCCTGACTGCCGGGACTATTCAGAATTTCAGCCAAGGCGGAATCTTTTGTGAATTTTTTTTCCATAAAGGAATAAATTTTGTTATTTCTATTATTTATGTCCTATCTTGTCCTACCGGTTAGGTAGGACAAGGGGTTTGAAGCCTGTCTCGCCCTAGGGCGGATTCAGGGTTCGAAGTTCGGGGTTCGAATAACGTATCCTTTG
>CAZMJM010000014.1:14969-18563 GCA_964566875.1 uncultured Candidatus Saccharibacteria bacterium
CGCCCTAGGGCGGATTCAGGGTTCGAAGTTCGGGGTTCGAATAACGTATCCTTTGCAACCTCTATAACCTTTAAACTGGCTTTTAAGGAGAGATTATCACATGGCCAGCCAGCCTCCATCCACCACTACTACTGAGCCCGTCATGTAGGATTACTTTTTGAAGGCAGCTGGCGGAAGGCGACGCTTCGCAGCCGAGCCCCATAAGGGATAGCACTTACTCTTAACAAGGCGGAGGCTCGGCGAGAAACAGAAACAGCGGTGAAAAAATAATTATTGCTGAAGAGCTGATTTCGTGTCGCCTGTAGGCAGCTGGCTTTTAAGGAGAGATTATCACATGGCCAGCCAGCCTCCATCCACCACTACTACTGAGCCCGTCATGTAGGAAGAGTCATCGGAAGCCAAGAATAGCACTGCCTTTGACACCTCCTCTGGCTTCCCAATCCTGTGCATGGGTATCCTGGCTAATGTCCCTTCCATGGTCTTTTCGTCGCCGGAAGACCCCATGGGCGTATCGATGGCCCCGGGAGCTATGGCATTAACCCTTATGTTGTGGGGTGTCATTTCCAAAGCCAGAGCCTCTGTCATGGCCACTATACCTCCCTTGGAGGCGCAGTAGTGGACTATGCCCGGAAAACCCACCCCCACCTGCCCCATGGCAATGGAAGCAATGTTGACGATGGAGCCCGATTTCTGCTTAACCATCTCTCTGGCGCAAGCCTGGGCACAGAGAAAATACCCCTTCAGGTTGACATCCATAATCTTGTTCCAATCCTGCTCGGTCAGTTCCAGGAACGGTTTGAACGACAGGATGCCCGCATTATTAACAAGAATGTCTATCTTACCGAAGGCGTCCAGGGTTTTCTTCACCATCTCTTCCACCTCCTCTTTTTTACTGACGTCGCATTTAACGGCCAGGGCCTCCCCTCCCTTCTTTTTTATCCCATCTGCCACCTTCTGGCAGTCTTCCAGAGAGATGTCGGAAACCACCACCCTGGCTCCGGCTTCGGCTAAAGTGAAGGCGTGTGCCTTTCCCATGCCTCTCCTGGCTCCGGTAATAATTGCTACTTTATTTTTTAAGTTCATAAATTTATATTCTTTAGTATATTCTGCGACCTTTTATCCTAACCAAAAGCCAAAATTTCAGGCTTTATCAGCATAACCACTCCAAGAATCAACAGCACCAAGGATGAAATTAATTTTACCGCCTTAAGATATTTCTCGGAAACCTGGGTAATGCGCAGGGTGGCAGCCGCCAAGAGAAATATTATGAAGTCATCAAGCATATACAGGACAACATATATAAATAGATAAAAATAGTAAGAAGCAGCGGGTAGATTGAAGGAAGTGAGTATTTTGGTAAAAGCCAGGGGAAAGCCGAAAGAGCAAACCAGCTCAACAAAATTGATGCCGGCCGCCACCACCGCTACCCCCGCCAACATGAATATCAGAGATTTCTTGGAATCCATGAGGTTCTGCATTTTGGCAAACATCTTTTGTTCCCACCTGGTAAACCAATTACTTTTCCCTTCTGTATCAACCCGGCATATCTTGCAGATAATGCCGTGGAAGTAGTCTTTCAGCATAAAAACCGCAAAAACGATAATAATCACTCCCACCAGGTTGGTTATAAAATTAATTTTCTCCAGAACCATAAACAGATTGAAAGAGGCTGTAATGAAAACAAAATAGACTACACCGGAAACCAGGATAAAGGTACCTCCTATCCACAGAACCTTTTCCCTGGCACCCGTGGCTATCAGCGAAGTGAGCAGAAATCCTAAAGCCACCATGGCACAGGCGTTGAACCCGTCCAATCCTCCCATCACTACTGCCAACCCCAGGGGAGAAAGCCGCGCCAAGGATATCTCTCCCAGTATCGGGACCCTTATTACCGCCGGCGTAGTAGTCGAGGAGCCCCCCAGACACTCTATTAAGCAAGACTCTATCCTTCCGCCTATCTGTTCATCAAAACCAATGAAATATCTCTGGGGCGTAAACAGCACCGGCACCATTCCCCATTCCTCCTGAGGCACTCCGTATTGCTGATAAAACTGCACGAGAACCTCCTGATTTTCAGGATGATATGCTATCTCGTATTCGTTTACCGCAAGTTCCGGGTACTTTTCCTCCAGTGCGTCCAAGAAGGCCCTTTCCTCCTTACAATGCGGACAGGTACTGCTGTAAAACAAAGTAAATTCCACGGGGTCTGCAGCTGAAACAACATGACTTATGAGAACGGCGGCGGCGGCAATTGCAAATAGCAACGGAACTAATTTTTTCATGATTTGTTTGTTTGATTATTATAATCAATGAATAACATGGAGGTGCCCTTCAGGGCCGCCTCTATCATGCCATTGATATCCAATTTCTCCTCCTCTTTTTCCACTTCCTCCGGGTTGGCCCGGGTCTCGGGATGTTTAGGAAGAAATCTAACACAGCAATCTTCGTGGGGAAGGATGGAAATTTCGAAGGTATTGATTTCTTTCGCTTTCCTTATTATCTCCTCTTTGTCCTGACATATCAAGGGCCTTAAGATGGGAAGTTCCACCGCCCCCTCAACGACCCTGATGTTCTCCAGGGTCTGGGAAGCGACCTGGCCTACGCTTTCGCCGGTTATGAAAACCTGTGCCTTTTCTCTCGCGGCTATCTCCTGGGCAATCCTCAACATAAATCTGCGGTAGATTAAGACCCTGAGTTTGGCCTCGGTGTTAAGCATCACCTGTTTCTGGATGTCGGCGAAGGGAACCAGATAGAGCTTGGCTCCGAACTGGTATTGGGAAAGCATTGAGACCATCCTCTTTACTTTTTCTATAGAATCCTTACTGGTATAGGGGTGGGCATGGAAGTGGACGAAGATTACCTTAATTCCCCTCTTCATGGCCAGGAAAGCGGCTACCGGAGAGTCTATGCCTCCCGAGATAAGGGCTACCGCCTTGCCGCTCACCGTTACCGGAAGTCCTCTCAGCCCCTCTATTCTCTGCAGATAAAGGAAGGCATAATCCTCCACTATCTCAAGAAAAAGAGTCAAATCGGGGTTCTCCAGGTCAACCTCCTTCTTCAACGCTTTGACAACTGATTCTCCCACCCTGGAGTTAATCTGTTGCGACGTCAGAGGAAAATCTTTATTAGATCTTTGGGCTGATATCCTGAAACTCTTAAATTTCCGTCCGCGCACCATTTTCACCGCTTCCTTTTCCATCGCCGGAATTTCCTGTCGACAGGAAACGGCAAAAGAAAAATAAGTAATGCCGAACACCTTTTGCAGGCTATCTGAAATCTTCGTCTCTTTTTTTTGTCCATTCCCGGTCAGCTTGACTATAATCCTCCCCGATATCCTCTTAATCAAGCTGAAACTTCCTTCAGGCAGGGACATCCTGATATTTGACATCAGTTTCTCTTCAAAAAACTTCCGGTTCTTCCCTTTTAACCCTATCTCACCATAATGACAGATGATGTATTGCATGGTATATGTTCGAAGTTCCCTCCTTCGCCCTTCGGCAGGCTCAGGACTACGGGCGGACAAAGCGGGGCGCGGGGTCTTTGTGAGGCAATCAGGTTTCAGGGAGATCTTAAGGCCTGAGCGGGCATGGTTTT
>CAZMJM010000015.1:0-18359 GCA_964566875.1 uncultured Candidatus Saccharibacteria bacterium
AGATTTGAACTGGGACTAAATCCTCCCAAAGGACTCGTGCTACCATTACACCATATCCCGCGAATTAGTGGCTTTTTTATCTATGGGATGGAATTATTGTACTACTTTCACCTTATAGCGTCAATCAAAGTAATTTTAAACATTTTTCTTAACCCTTTAGTGTGTTATACTTACCCTATGGAAGAACCAAAACGGATTATTGACCAACTAAACATAATCTTTCAGTGCCGAAAGTATCATCTTTCTCTCTGGGAATGCCCCCAATTCCTTTTCCTGGTGATGGGATTGATTATTATTGCCTCCTCCATTACGGCTTATCTGATAGGCACAAGCTATTTAAACGACCCCCTTGAGGTCGCTCTTATTGTTCTGGCGCTGGTGGGAGCTTTGTTCGGTCTTTCCTATATTATCGTTCAGAGTGTAGAGAGGTTAGCCGAGGCCAACCGGATGAAATCGGAGTTTATCAGTATTGCCACCCACCAGTTGCGCTCCCCACTGGCTAATCTCCGATGGATAATAGAATTTTTAATCTCCGGGAAAATCAGAAAAGATAAGGAAAAAGAAATGGAATACTTCAAGATTCTTAAGGAGAATATTTATCGGATGCAGGAATCTATCTCAGACCTGCTCACCGTATCCAGGATAGAAGCTTCCAAATTACCTATTAAAAAAAGGTTCTTTTCTCTCAAGAGATTGGTCAGTGACATCATCGCTGAATACAAATCGTTCGCCCAGGCCTACAACGTAAAGATAGTCCTAAAGACTCAGAAAAATCTTCCAAAGCTTTTTTCCGACCCCCTTCAGATAAGGATGGTCGTAGAAAATCTGATGGATAATGCCGTCCGGTATGAAAAGGAGAAAGGCAGGGTAGAAATAGTCATCTCCTGGAAAGGCAAAAATATTTATTTCTCGATAGAAGACGACGGAGTGGGCATACCTAAGGAAGAACAAAGATATATCTTCCAAAAATTTTTCCGGGCCAAGAATATCAGGGAACACCAGACCGAAGGGTCAGGGCTCGGCCTTTATATTTCGCAGGCCATTATCAAGAGACTTAAGGGAAAAATGGGCTTTACCTCTAAAGAAAACTTAGGGTCGACGTTTTGGTTCATGCTTCCTATTAATTCTAATCATCAGGGTAGGCCTTAGCATAACGCTTTCAAAATTATGAAAAAAATAGTTTTTATTGAAGACGAATCCGCTCTGCAGAAAACATTCAGCGACGCTCTGGAATCAGAGGGGTTTGAAGTAATTTCGGCTTTGGACGGAAAAACCGGTCTAGACCTGGTCATAACGAAAAAACCTGACCTGGTCCTGCTCGACCTCATCCTTCCGAAGATGCACGGCCTCGACGTGTTGAAGAGCATCCGGACCAACGAAGTAACCAAGGATATACCGGTCATAGTGCTGACCAATGTAGAATCTATAGACGAAATTGATAAGGCAATAAAGTTTGGAGCCACTACTTATCTCGTCAAGACCAACTACACCTTAGACGAGGTGGTAAAGAAGATTAAGAAAACCATCAATCAATCAATAAAATAAGAAGACCGATTTCCCGGGATTGAACTTTAAGACGCAAAATCCAGCTTTCCCTATTTCACTGTTCCCATTAATTTATGAGAATAGAGCCCCAACAATTAAAAGCCTTCCTGCTCGACGCGGGACTGATTAGTAAAGAGAAATTTGAGGAAGTTAAGGAAAAAGCTGACAAGAGCAAACAGAAAGTGGGAGATGTTTTGGTTTCAGAGGGTTTATTGACCCAGGAGGAGCTCATTAAACTGGAAGCCTATATCTTAGGCATTCCTTTTGTTAATCTGGAAAGGGAAAATATACCTCCCAAAATTTTAAAAATCATTCCAGAGCCTATCGCCCGTTCCCACAACATCGTCTCCTTCCGCAAGACCGGCGACAAGTTAGAGGTGGCCATGCTCGATCCAGAAGACCTGGGCACCATAGGATTCATAGCCAAGACCACCAATCTTAAAATACTCCCCAGGCTTACCACCCCGGAATCTATTAAGAATGCTTTAAGGCAGTACCAAAAAACGCTTAAGGCTGAGTTCGGAGACATTATCAAGGAAGAAGCGGGGGAAATAAAATCCATTAAGGACGAGGAAGAAAGACCCGGAACGGTAACGGAAAAGGCAGAACTGGAGAAGATGGCCGAAGAGCTGCCCATTATCAGAATAGTGGACACCCTCTTGAAGCACGCTATCCTCCAAAGGGCTTCGGATATTCACGTCGAGCCGACTGAAAAGGAAGTAGTGGTGCGTTACAGAATAGACGGCGTGCTGCGGGATGCCATGACCCTGCCTAAAATTACAGCTTCTGGTATTGTGGCCAGAATAAAAGTGCTCTCTGATTTAAGGTTAGACGAACACCGCCTGCCCCAAGACGGACG
Source organism: uncultured Candidatus Saccharibacteria bacterium (assembly GCA_964566875.1). Classification (GTDB taxonomy): domain Bacteria; phylum Patescibacteriota; class Minisyncoccia; order Minisyncoccales; family JANBVM01; genus CAZEQH01. The sequence goes on from CAZMJM010000015.1 coordinate 2,405, forward strand.
TTTTAAGATTGAAACGGAGGATTATAAGTTCTCCGTTCGTGTGTCTATCCTACCGGTCTTTGATGGAGAAAAAATAGTGATGAGGCTCCTCCCGGAAACAACTAAGGCCTTAAGCTTGGAACAGCTGGGTCTGAGAGGAGAAAGCCTGGAAATAGTCCAGAGCAATATGAGAAAACCGGTAGGCATGGTGTTGGTAACAGGCCCTACCGGTTCCGGAAAGACCACTTCCCTCTATTCAATGATAGAGATATTAAACGACCCCAGTGTTAACATATCCACCGTAGAAGACCCGGTAGAATACCGGATGGCCAGGATTAATCAGACACAGGTAAATTCCAAGATAGGTCTAACCTTCGCGGCCGGTCTGCGATCACTACTGAGGCAGGACCCCAACATCATCATGGTGGGAGAGATACGAGACCAAGAAACCGCCAGTTTAGCCATCAATGCCGCCCTTACCGGACATATGGTTTTATCCACGCTCCATACCAACACTGCGGCCGGAGCCATCCCCAGGCTCATCGATATGGGGTGTGAACCTTTTTTGCTTTCTTCGACCTTAAATTGCCTCATCGCCCAGAGGCTGGTAAGAAAATTGTGTCCGGACCGGGAGGAATACCGGCTTAAAGCTGCCGAAATCGACGAGATAGAAAAGTTCTGCGACTTGGGCGCCATACTGGAGATTCTTAAGGCCGAGAAGATTGTAGACCGCAAGGCCACCTGGAAGACCATCACCTTTTATAAACCGAAAGAATCGCCAAAATGCCAAGACGGCTATCGGGGGCGCATAGGTATCTTTGAGGTCATGCCGGTCACCGAGAGCATCAAGGAATTAATAGTCAAGGAGGCTACTTCCGACCAGGTTCAGAAGCAAGCCCAGAAGGAAGGTATGAAAACCATGATAGAGGATGGTTTTATTAAAGCTGCCCAAGGTATAACCTCAATAGAGGAGGTATTGAGGGTAATATCAGATTAAACAGATATAAATTAATGCCTACTTATCTCTATACTGCCAAATCCATGAAGGGCGAGGAAAAGAAGGGTTCCATGGAAGCCAGCGACCTTCAGGACCTTTCCCAAAAACTGCGGCAGCAGAAATTTATCCTGGTGAGGGCAAAGCAGGAAAACGATAGAAAGGAATCCGGCTTATCCCTACCCTTCGGTAATGTACCCCTGGCGGAAAAAATGTTTTTTGTTAAAAACCTGAGGGTAATGACCACAGCCGGACTTCCCTTACCCAAAGCCATAGGTTCTCTGGCCGAGCAGACAAAAAGCGAAAAGCTCAGGAAAGCTTTACTCAACATCAGAGAGGAAATTACCAAGGGCAGGACCCTCTCCTCATCCCTGGGGGACTACCCCGACATCTTTTCCGAACTTTTCCAGAGCATGGTGAAGGTGGGAGAAGAGTCAGGGACATTAGACAAGGTTCTGGAAAGTCTCAGCCTCCAACTGGAAAAAGAACACGAGCTGAAATCCAAGGTAACGGGAGCCCTGATTTATCCCTCCGTCATAGTGACAGCCATGTTGGGAGTGGGAACACTGATGTTGGTGACCGTTATCCCGCGTCTGGCCGATACCTTTGTAGAGTTAGGTATTGAGCTGCCGCCCACCACCAAGGTGGTCATAGGTCTGGCCAATTTCTTAATGAACAGATGGTACCTGGTAATAATAGGGATATTTTTAACCATCATCTTCTTCGGTCAAGCGTTGAAAAACGAAGGCTTTAAAAAAACCCTGGACTCTATCTTTCTAAAAATTCCGGTCATGTCGGGTATTGTGAGGAACACCAACTCAGCCGCCATGTTGAGAACCCTGAGTTCCCTGATTTCCGCCGGCACCTCTCTTCCGAGAGCGTTGGAGATTACGGCCGGGGTACTGGGTAATTTCCATTTCAAGGAATCCATGATAGTGGCCTCGGAAAAGGTGAGAAAGGGAGAAAAATTATCCGAGGTAATTGAAAAATACAAAGGGGTTTATCCCACTACGGTTATCCAGATGATAACCGTAGGTGAAGAAACCGGGGAAACCTCGACCATCCTTTCCAAACTGGCTGACTTTTTTGAAGAGGAGGTGAGCGATACCACTAAAAACTTAACTTCCATCATTGAGCCCATTCTTATGCTGATAATAGGGGCCGCCATCGGTTTTTTCGCAGTTTCCATGATTCAGCCGATGTATACAATGCTGGGATCAATAGAATAATATGCGGTTTGGAGGAAAAACGCATAATAAAACAGGTTCCGTTGAAAAGGGCACGGCTGGCGCTCTTGGTTTCAGTTTAGTGGACGTAATAGTCGGCACCGCCCTTATCTCCATTGTTTTTCTGGGGGTTTTCGGCCTGTTCCGGTTAGGGACTAAGGTCGTGGGCCAAAGCCGGGCCAAGATTACCGCCGCTGCCGTCGCCAATGACTACATGGAAAAGATAAGGAGCCTGCCTTATGAATCCGTGGGAATAGCGGGGGGTTTTCCCGATGGCCTGTTGGAATCTTCCACCACTACTGTTATGAACAACATAATTTATACCATAACCACCAGGGTGGATTACGTAGTAGACGAAACGGACGGGCTGGTTAGCCCGGAAGACGACTGCCCGAACGACTACAAGAAAGTTGAAGTAACGGTATCCTGGTCAGGAGGCTACGGAGGAGAACTAAGCCTGGTTTCTAATTTTACTCCCGAAACCCTCTCCCAGGAATGTGCGGACGAAGGAGGAATACTCTCCATTTCAGTGTTTGATGCCTATGGGCTGATGGTCCCCGCTCCCCTGATTGAAATCAGGAATCCCGCAACCGATGAACTTATCAAATCTGCCGTACCGGACAACGGAAGCCACTACTTTTCTCTGAACAGCTCCACATCATACAAGGTAGTGGTCTCTAAACCCGGTTTTAGTACCGAACGCACCTACGGCATCGATGAAATAACCGACCCGAACAAATCCCATCCCTGGGTGCTCGAAAACAAGCTGACGGAATACTTTTTCTCCATAGACGAAACGAGCTCCTTTTTCGTTCAAACCTCTTCTCCCTGGGGCGAAGACTATTTTTATGATTCTTTCGCAGACACCAGTAAGATCTCCTCATCCAACAACGTGGCAGTCGGGGCGGGCGAGGTAGCCTTAGAGAAAAACCCAGGAGTCTATTTTACGGACGGAACCAACGACATTGACTTATGCTCCTTTCCAGGAAACAGCGGCGACTGCGCCCAATCGTTTACCACCGGAAGCCAGGCCAAACAGATTTCCAGTTTCCAACTGTTTCTCAAGAAAGCGACGACCAGCCCAAGTGACATCTACGCAGAGATTAGAGAGGGAAGCGCTACGGGGACCGTCCTAGGCACCAGCTCCCAGATAACGGGTTCTACCCTGCCCATCAATTTTGAATGGGTAGAATTCAGTCTGCCTGCTCCAGTTAACCTTTCTGCCAACACCCAATATTTCCTGAGGCTCAGGTCTGTACCCGATTCTGCTGAAGATGAAGGGCAGGGACCAATACTCTGGGGGCATCTCACCAGTACCAGCTCGCCTCCGGGGTACGCTGGCGGAAACGCTTTCCGTTACGTAGGTAAAAATGAAGAAGCGATGGGTGACTATGACTTTTCTTTTAAAATCTATGATGACGAATACACCTCCTCCGGAGACACCTTGTCCATTCCGATAGCCCCGGCCAACCTTAACAGCTGGAATCAATTCTCATGGACGGACGAAGAGCCTCTTTCAACCGACCTGAAGTATCATTTCTACTATGCTTCTGACACTGATTGGCTTCTCATTCCTGAAGTAGACCTCCCGGGCAATCAAGTCGGCTTTGACCTGTCTCCGGCAGACCTGTCGGGCATTGACGCCGGTCTCTACCCTCAATTGAAAGTGGGCGCAGAGCTGTCTACGGGAGATGTCAGTGTCAGCCCAACGCTCTATGACTGGCAGATTTCCTGGATAACGACCTCGGCTACTCCCATTCCCAATGTATCTTTCGTCCTTCGGGGCAATAAAACCATCGGCAGCGACAGCGATGAAAATCCGGTCTATAAATATTACGCCACCAGCACCTCGGGTGGCGACGGAACCATCACCCTTAATAATATGGAATGGGACCTATACGATTTTTCCATTCCCATCTCGGAAGGGCTTGATTTAACGGGAACTGACCCCTCCCCTCAGCCTATTAACCTGGCGCCCGACGGCATAACCCAGAATGTTACCCTCTACCTGGAAGCCAATAACTCCCTTCTATTAACCGTAAGAAACGACGAAACCTTAGAGCCGGTATTCGCAGCCTCTGTCCGCCTTTACAACAGCGGCTTGGGATATGACGTCACCCAAAACACGGACATCAAAGGGCAAACCTATTTCATTCCCCTGGACATAGCAACCTATGATGTGGAAATAACGGCCGTAGGATATTCGTCGACTTCGACCAGTATAAGCGTTTCGGGAGACAAAGCCCAAACCATAAGGATGGAACAGATAGAGTGATGAAACACAAGTTTTTAAATCCCATGAAATCATATCTAAAAAGCAGACTTGGAGGATTCACCATTATAGAGACCTTGATTGTCATCTTTGTCTTTACCCTTATCACGGGGGCTCTTTCCGGACTTCTGATAATGGCATATCGCAACTACGGCTACATTTTCCAGCAGGCCCAAGCCATCGATGAGGCCAGAAAGGGTATTAAAACAATGATTAAGGAGATAAGGGAAGCGAGATTCGGAGATGAAGGCTCTTATCCCATCGAAAGGGCCGACAATAAGGAATTCATTTTTTACTCCGATGTTGACGACGACGGAGACACAGAAAGGGTAAGGTATTCGCTTGGCACCGTCAGCGCCGGTGAACAGACGCAGGAATGCGTTTCCTTCGGCAGCGGAGGATTCTGCGACACCGTCTTTTCTAATTTTCTCTCAGGAGACCTGGAATATGCCGAGGTCAAGTTATATCTGGAAGGTGACCTCGGGTTAGCTTCAGAATACGTTGAGATATTCGCCGACGGGACAAAGCTCGGAGATGCCTGCATTTCCGGATGTTCAGACTGCGCCGAAGCCTGGCAGGGAGTAGCCATCTTTGACGTGACGTCCCAGGCCGAAGACGATTACATCCAGCTGACGGCCGACAGCAGTTCAGAAGTGGGAGCCTTCTGCGACTGGGTAGAATCTGACCATTCCATCAAGGTAAAATTCGTTTTTTCCTGGACAGAAGACATGCCGGAATCAAGCAACGAGTTCAAAAAAGGTATCATAGAGCCGACCGCCCCGCCGATTCAATACCCCCTGAGCCAGGAAAAGGTGTACACCATAAGCTCGTATGTGAGAAATAGCCCTCCCATCTTCCGGTATTTTGATGAAAACGGACAGGAGATCACCGACAGGGCCGAAAGATTAAGAAATACAAAAACCATAGAGCTTTATCTTATCATTAATGTTAATCCCTACCGCACTCCGGAGGAGTTTGAATTAAAATCCTCGGTGCAGCTGCGGAATTTAAAAGAGGAGTAATATATATATATGAATAAAGGAGTCATCACAACCTACGTTTTGGTATTCGGAACCATCTTCCTGATGATTTTGGGCGGCATCTTCGGTTTCATTATGCTTCAACTCAAACAAAGCAGATACGAAGAAGCCTGGAACAAGTCGTTGGATATAGCCGAGGCAGGTTTGGAATATTACCGATGGTGTTTAAATAATAAGATTACCGGCAGCTGCGACCTAGACAAAGTCTATACCGACATTGAAGGTACTGAGGTGGGAAGTTTTTCCCTACAAATAAATTCCGACATCAACTGCAGCGGCGAAGGGGCAGTCACCATCACCTCTACCGGTTGGACGAAAAAATATTCCCAGGTAAAAAGGGAAGTCCAGGTGGTTTATGCCAAGACCTCAGTAGCAAAATATTCTTATCTTCTAAATGACAGCGTCTGGGCAGGAGCCGACAGGGAAATCCGGGGGCTCTATCATTCCAACGGAGGGGTGAGGATGGATGGAGAGAATCAGTCTCTCGTTACTTCGGCCCAACCCGAGTGGATATGTACCTCATCGTTCGGCTGCGACAGCTGTCCAACTGACGGTAATCCTCCCTGCCGGGTGGAAGGCTCAAATTGCATCTGCCCGGGAGTCTTTACCACTACATTGAACTCTCAACCCGATCTCTTCACCGCTCCCGTCTCACCGTTCGATTTTGACAAGATTACGATTGACCTGGCCAAAATAAAGGACCTCACCGACGGCAATCCCGAACAGTACTACTGGCCTCCCTCCACCGACATAGACCCGGAGGCCGACGGCTATCACATAAAGATAAGAAACGACGGAACATTTGAGGTTTGGGTGATAACAAGTCTAAGCTCTAACTATGCTTACAGCCTGGAAGAGGGATGGCACTACGACTACTTTACCATCAGCGACGAGTATCAGTACGGCGATCCCGTTATCGTCGACCCCGGCTGCTCCCTCGTCTTCGTGGAAGACAACCTTTGGCTGGAAGGCGAGATCAGTGGAAAAATTACCATAGCGTCCGCCAATCTTATCGACCCCAATAAAGACACGAATGTTATCCTTCCCGGTAACATCACCTACGCCACCCCAAACGGTTCAGACGGCCTGGCGGTCATCGGAGAAAACAATGTACTGATAGCGCCAAATTCTCCCAATAATATGGAATTGGATGGCATTTTCGTGGCCCAAAAGGGTCACTTCGGACGAAACCATTACGACGGGAATATGAGAAATCTGCTGGAAATATTCGGTTCTATAGTCAGCAACGGCCGAGTGGGGACCAGATGGACTTCTGGAGGACATATTGTTTCAGGGTATTCGCAAAGGGAAAATTATTTTGACCAGAACCTCGTTTACGACCCTCCCATGTTCGTGCCGGCTACCGCCACGGAATTCAAACTGGTAGACTGGGAAGAAATCGATTGATAAAACAAACTTCCATTTATTTGATATAATAATTAGATATGCTGGATTTCTTAAACCTCCAACCAGAATCTTTCGGACTAGACGTTTCTACCCTTTCCTTAAAAATAGCCAAGCTTAAAAAACGCGGCGAACATTTAAGATTGGTTTCCTTTGGAGAAGGAGATGTCAGCCCCGGTGCTATTAAGGAGGGGGATATAACTGATCCTGAGGAATTAGCCAAAAACATCAAAGATTCCCTCGGCAACGTCAAAGGAGAAAAGTTAAAAACGAATTACGTGGTGGCTTCTCTGCCGGAGAAAAAGGCCTTTTTCGAAGTGATACAGATGCCCAAACTCCCTAAAGAAGACCTGAGGTCTGCCGTTATATATGAGGCAGAAAACTACATACCCATGCCCATAGAAAGTATGTATCTCGATTTCCAGGTTATTACCCCTATCCAGGCCCAAAATCATCTTGATCATCTGGATGTCCTCGTCGGTGCCGTTCCCAAGGATACCGTAGATCCCTATCTCAATTGCCTGAAACAGGCAGGCCTGGAACCGCTAGCTCTGGAAGTGGAGTCTCTGGCTATCAGCCGGGCCCTCATCAAAGGAGGCGAGACCACTTCCCCCGTTCTGATTATAGACTTCGGCGCCACCAGAACCAGCTTTATCATCTTCTCCGGCCGCGCCTTGAGGTTTACCTCTTCTATTAGTGTTTCTTCAGAAAACTTTACGGAAATTATCGCCAAAAACCTTGGTATCCCCTCAGATGAAGCCGAAAAACTGAAAAGAAAATACGGACTGGAAGAAAAGATAAAAATGGAAATCAAAAAGGAAGATTCTGCCATCAAGAAAGAACGGAGCAAAATATTTGAAGCGTTGGTGCCCGCCCTGGTAGACCTAAATCAGCAGATAAAAAAACACCTTGATTATTATCACACCCACACCAGCCACGAACATCTTCCCAATGGGAATAAGGAGGTTTCAAAAATTATACTGTGTGGAGGAGGGGCCAATCTTAAGGGACTGCCGGAAGTCCTGTCCCAGGAGCTGAACCTGCCCGTAGAAATCGGGGACCCCTGGGCTAACATCCCAACCCAGGGTAAAAAAACAATCATTTCCCATGAGGCCGCCGTAGAATACACCACCGCTTTCGGCCTGGCCTTGAGGACTATGAAAGAGAAACTCTATCATGATTAATCTTCTACCTCCTCAGCAAAAAGAGAGCCTTCTGGAACAAACCCACCTCAGACTGGTGATAATTTTGGGCATTCTTTTCCTTTCTTTCCTAGCCTGCCTTTTCTTAAGTATGCTCCTGGTAAAGAGTTACGTTCTAGGCGAAATCGAAACACAAAAGATTATTCTGGAAGAAAGAAAAAGAACAATCAGCCTTAATCAGGGCGTAGAGAAGGAAATCAGGGAGTCAAACATCCTTCTTTCCGACCTGAACACATTCTACGAGCAGGATGTCAATGTCACTAAGGTTCTGGAAAAGTTGGGGGAATTACTTCCTCCCCAGACCTATCTGAAAGAATTCAGCTTTAACAAAGTGGTAAACGGGGGAGAGCAAGAAAGGCGCGTTTCTCTTTCCGGATACTGTCCCTCCCGTGAAAGTTTGTTGGATTTTGATGCAAGATTGGAAGAAGAAAGCGCTTTTTCGGATGTAACCTTCTCTCCCTCCAGCTGGGCCAAGCCTAATGACATAGATTTTAGCGTAAGTTTTAAGGTGCTTTCCAACTGACGATATGACTACAAAAAATCAGATAAAATTATCCCTGGTAGTCTTACTGGCCGCCGCCGGAGCCATCGTAGCTTTACTAATCTTTCCGACTTACCAGAATATCCAGCAGAGTTCCGAAGAAATGGTTCTCCAGAAACAGGAATTGGCATCCCTGGAAAATAAAATCGAAAACATAGAAGAATTCAAGGCGCACTATAAAGACATTAATGAAAACCTGGAAAAAATCAGCGAGCTGTTTGTAAATTCGAAAGCCCCGACCGACTTCATCTCTTTCATAGAAACCAGCGCCCGGGAATCTCAGCTCTCCGTAGAAATATTTCCTTCGGCTCCCAAGCAGGAAGGCAAAGACAAATGGAGGTCAATCATCTTCAGAACCGAATCGGCCAGCCCCTTCAGCAGTTTCCTAAGGTTTTTGGAAAAACTGGAATCAAGTCCTTACCTGTTGGAAGTACAGACCTTGAGGATTACCAAGATGTTGGAGTCTGACCTTAATACAGATAGGTTTGAGAACGCATCAATGGAAGACGTAAGAGCCAGTCTGTCAATTAAAACCTTCTCGGATTAACGCCGCATATGTTAAAAATAGGCAAAATAGATTCTAAAAAACTAAAGACCTTTTTTAAACGAGCCCCCATAGCGCTGGGGGAAAAGGCATTCCTGGTCTTTTGGGGCCTGTTGGTCTTGGCTTTGTTGTTGGGAGGGATAGTATTTTACGGATTTTATCGCGCGGTCAATCAAGAACTGGAGAAGGTAGCCCAAACAAGCCAACTGGACTTTAAAGAGAGCACCTACCAAAAGGTACTGGAAACATGGGATGCGCGAGAAAAAAATTTAAGGCAAACCGAGTTTAAAAGATACCCCGACCTTTTTAACCGGTAAAACATGCCCGGCGCTTGATTTTTTATAAGTTTTAAGCTAAAGTATCTTATATCCGTAATCCCCGGTCCCCGTAGTTCAACGGATAGAACACCAGCCTTCTAAGCTGGACATGTGGGTTCGATTCCTACCGGGGACACACTCATCGGAAAGTCCTTCCGTTTTCTTTTTTCGGTAAGGGGAAGATGATATAATTAAAAAAAGATTTCCGCAAAAATATGTTAAAGCCAAAAGAAAAGGAGAAAATCATTGAAAAATACAAAGTCCACAACAAGGACACCGGTTCTCCCGAGGTCCAGGTGGCCTTGCTTTCGGAAGAAATAGAAGGTCTCCTGAGCCACCTCAAAAAGAATCCCAAAGACCTTCATTCCAAAAGAGGACTGTTAAAGATGGTCATGAAAAGGAGAAAACTCCTTAATTATTTAAAAGGAGAAAGCGGCCGAAGGTACCAGTCCCTCATAAAAAAAGTGGGGCTCAAAAAATAATATGAAAATAAAACACCCCGGGCAAAGAGTGGCTATCCTAATCGATGTCCAGAATCTTTACCATTCAGCTAAAAATCTCTACGGCGGAGCCCGAACCAATTTCGGAGAAATTTTAAAGTTGGGCGTCAGCAACAGGATATTGATAAGGGCGCTGGCCTATGTTGTTAAAACCAAAACGGGCGAAGAGAAGCCCTTTTTTGAGGCCCTTAAGAAATTGGGCATTGAAACCAGAGTAAAGAAGCTCCAGGAATTCTACGGCGGGATGAAAAAAGCGGACTGGGATGTCGGAATCGCGGTGGACGCCATCAGGATATCTCCCGGCGTGGACACCTTTGTCCTGGCCTCAGGTGATGGAGATTTCCTCCAGCTGATAGAATATCTGAAAAATCAAGGGAAAAGGGTTGAAGTCATCGCCTTCGGAAAGTCGGCTTCGTCTAAATTAAAGAAGGCTGCCGATGAATTCATAGATATGGGCGCAGACCACAACAGGTTCATAATTAAAAAGTAAACCAACAATACCAATGGACAGAAAATTTGAATTAAATTTAGGAGGAAGGGAATTAAAAATGGCCGTCAGAAACCTGGCAGAACAGAGCAACGGCTCTGTCTTTCTTCAGTATGGAGACACCATGGTGCTGGCTACGGCCGTCATGGCAGACCATGAAGTTGAGGGACAGAATTTCTTTCCCCTCACCGTCAATTACGAAGAAAAATTTTATGCCGCCGGAAAAATAAGGGGAGCCCGATATATCAAGCGGGAAGGACGCCCCTCCGACGAAGCCATCTGTAACTCCAGGCTGATAGACAGGTCCATCAGGCCTCTCTTCCCGGACAATCTCAAAAGGGAGGTCCAGGTAGTCGTCACGGTTCTTTCCTGGGACAACCTGAATGAGCCTGACGTAGTCGGCCTTTTAGCATCCTCCATCGCCCTGTCAATTTCAGACATTCCCTGGAAGGGACCCCTGGCAGCCGTAAGGGTAGGCAGGATAGACGGGAAGTATATCATCAACCCCACGTATGACGAACAGGATAAGAGCGACATCAACATCGTTTTTTCCGCCGTGCAGAGGAACGGGGAGATAATGCTGAATATGATAGAAGGGGGATTCGAGGAGGTAGACGAACGATCCGTCTGGGAAGCCTGGGAATTCGCCAAGCTCTATCTAAAAGACCTTATGGGTTTCGAAAAAGAAATCACAGAAAGCATCGCCAAGGAAAAGGTTGCCGTCGCAGAAGCCGTTAGAAATCAGGAGTTAGAAGGCAAAATAAAGGGAATGTTAAAGGATAAACTTGAGGATTCTTTTTTCCAGGCCGGAAAAGAAAAGATGCAGGCCCTGAGAGACGAGATTATGGATTTTGCGGAAGAAAACTACCCCATGGAGAAGGGCGAGGCCTTAAAAATTCTGGAAGAAGAAACCGAACGACTGATGCAGAGGAAGGTTATGGAAGAGGGTATAAGGCCCGACGGAAGGAAGATAGACGAAATCCGGAAACTAAGCTGCGATGTCGGCCTGTTGCCCCGGACGCACGGTTCAGGGCTCTTCTGCAGGGGAATGACCAAATCCCTTTCTATTCTTACCTTAGGCGCTCCCGGAGACGTCCAATTGCTGGAGGGTATGGAAATCGTAGGAAAGAAACGCTTCATGCATCACTATAATTTTCCTCCCTATTCCGTGGGAGAGGTCAGACCTATCAGAGGCCCGGGCAGGAGAGAAATAGGGCACGGCATGCTAGCCGAGAAAGCCATTCTGCCCGTTATTCCTTCTTCGGAAGATTTTCCCTATACCATCAGGATTGTGTCGGAAATATTATCCTCCAACGGCTCCACCAGTATGGCTTCCATCTGCAGTTCTTCATTGGCCCTGATGGATGCCGGTGTCCCCATCAAGGCGCCAGTGGCCGGGATAGCCATCGGCCTGGTAACGGACGGCAAAGATTATAAATTGTTAACCGATATCCAGGGACCGGAAGACCACTATGGCAAAATGGACTTTAAGGTGGCCGGAACCAGAGAAGGAATAACCGCCATTCAGATGGACATCAAGGTGGAAGGTGTGCCGGAGAGCATCCTTCGAGAAGCGCTGGAGTTAGGCAAAAAAGCCAGGTCCCAGATATTGGACACCATTAAGGGGGTGCTGGACAAACCCAGGCCAGAGCTTTCACCTTATGCTCCTCGTATCTTAGTGCTTAATATTGACCCCGATAAAATAGGTAAGGTTATAGGACCCGGTGGCAAAATGATTAACGAGATTATTGATGAATGCGGAGTTTCCATAGATATTGAGGAAACGGGTCAGGTATTCATTACGGCCGAAAAGGAGGATGCTGCCAAAAAAGCAGCCGATTGGATTAAAAACATCGTCAGGGAAATAAAGGTGGGAGAAGTCTTCCAGGGAAAGATAAAGAGGATTCTTGATTTTGGAGCCTTTGCCGAGCTTATTCCCGGACAGGAGGGAATGATACATATCTCCAAGCTCGCTCCCTATCGGGTCAGGAAAGTGGAGGACATAGTTAAGATAGGCGACATAGTACCGGTCAAGGTGATAGGAATAGACGAACAGGGAAGGATTGACCTCTCTCTCATCAATAAGGATTCTAACTCTAAAAAGCCGCAATATGGCAGAAGGAGAACAAGCACAAGGAGAAAAAGATAAAAAGGAGGTGCGCCTCGAATCCTTAAAAAGGGATTTGGCGGATATTATACCGGGCGCCCAGGGCACAGACAGCGAAGAGGAGGAAAAACTGGAATTTCTCAAGAGAGAAGAGATTAAGACTATGCAGAAAGACGTTAAGAGGCTCCGGGAGATAGAAGCCCGGAAGGAAAAGGAAAGAATCGCTTCCCTGGCCAGGGAAAAAGAAGAAAAAAAGAAGCAGCCCGCCAAAAAACCTCCTCAGCCTATAAAAATTTCTATAGAAAAGGAAGAACCGCGAGCAGAACCCGAGAAAGAGGAGGAAACTCCCGCCGAAACCGTCCTGATGCCGAAGGCTCCCGCACACAGGCAGCGGGGAGGTCTTTTTAAAAAAATAGCAGTGAGGGTTTTCTTTGTTTTAATATTTGTCGGCTTGATAGGAGGCGCCTATTATCTCTTCCGGTCGGGTGCCTTAACCAATCTCTTTCCTCAAAAGACAGCGCCGGAAACTACCCAGGAGGAAGAAACCACCCCTCCGGGAACACAGGAGGAAGAGGAAGAAGAATTTCAGATCGAGGTCCCCATATCCTTCGTTCCGGTAGAAAAGACCTTTGTGGTGGATATTGCCGACAACAGCGAAATTCCCCAGGAAATAAAGAGAATTGCCGGAGACAATTTACCTCAAGGAGAATTTTCCAGAATTGTCCTGGAAAACAAAGGGAAAAAGCGGCTGGTCAGCTTAGATGAAATAGCCCAGGCCTTTCAGGTAAGCACTGTGCCGGAAGTAATTAATAAGATTGACATAGATCGGTTTACTTTTTTGCTCTATCCTCAGCCCGAGGGGATGAGACAGGCGCTCATAGCAAGAATAGAGGACGAGGAGGGTTTCAGCGAAGGCCTGAAGACCTGGGAAAATAAATTGGTCCAACAGGGCATTTCCGGACTGGGCCAGCAGATTCCGGCCCTCGGCACTTCTTTTAAGAATTACTCTTTCCAGAATGTACCGTTCCGATATCTTACCATAGGCAAGGATGATTCCGGCATATGCTACGCCGTCTATAAGGGCTACCTGGTCATCACCTCTTCTTTCAAGGCCATGAACCAGGCCATAGTGAAATTAAAGCCAATGCAGCCGGAAACTATCTCTGCCGAACTCTATAATAATCTGGGGCAGTTGTTTATCGTAGGGTTTGACGGTACCACCGTAACCCCACAGCTGGAAAATTTTCTCACGACCTACCGGCCCGGAGGGGTTCTTTTATTATCCAAAAATATTGAGAACGCAGAGCAGCTCAGCAGCCTTATCCAAAATCTCCAGGACGTTTCCGTCAGGGAAACCGGCCTACCCCTTTTCATCGCGGTAGACCAGGAAGGAGGAGAGATTTCCCGGATCGGTTTCTTGGAGGAGAAAACTCCTCAGTCTGAAATAGCTTATACGGACGAGGCCTACAACATAGGTTTGAACCGGGGGGAGGAGTTGAAACAGCTCGGGGTCAACCTCAATTTAGCTCCCTTATTGGACGATATGCAGGAAGGAGACTTTTATTATGCCCGGACGTTCCAAAAATCGCCCGACCTGACCGGCGACCTGGCCAAGTACCTGATAGACGGACAGAAGGCGGCCGGCATTCTCACGGCCGTAAAGCACTTTCCTGGATATGTCGGGGAATCTTTAAACCCCGAAAGCTCCCTGCTTTCTCTCGAGGTACCTGAAATCTCTCAATTCCAACGGGCCATCCAGGCCGAGCCCGAATTCGTCATGATAGCCAACGCCGTCTATCCTGAGATTGACGACTCTTTACCCTTAACCTTTTCCCCGCTGGGCATATCCTATCTTAAAGATAATCTGGGGAGTTCTGCTTTAATTATTTCAGATGACCTGGCCCAAAGCTCTCTTCTGGATAAATTTTCCCTGCAGGACATCGTCACCAGGCCCATCGCCGCCGGCGTGGATGTGCTGATTTTTTCCGGTTGGCGGTTTCCCGTCACTCAAGGAATGGATGCCTTTTTCGAAGCAGCCAACAGCGGAAAGATTTCCGATACCAAACTCCAGGAGGAAGTGTCCAAAATTATCAGTCTAAAACAAAATTTACTACAATAACCTTATGGATAAAAAAACAATAAAGCAGTTAGAGGCAAAGTTACTGGAAGAGAAAGATAAATTGGAAAGGGGGCTAGAGGAGTTTGCCGAAAAAGACAAGAACGTTGAAGGGGATTGGGACACGCGCTTCCCTGCTTTTAATGCAGAGGGCGGGAGCAGTTCCAACCTGGAAGGGGAGGAGGATGAGGTAGAGGAATACAGCACCCTTCTTTCCCTGGAACGTACCCTGGAAGAACGATTAAGGGACGTTAATGCCGCCTTAGAGAAGATTAAGAAGGGGAAATACGGCATATGCGAAAGATGTGGAGGAAGGATTTCCGAGAAAAGGCTGAAGATTAATCCCGAAGCTAAATACTGCATGAAGTGTAGAAAGTAACAGTAAAATCAAAACGCCCGTCTGTCTGGGGCGTTTTTTGTTTAAAAAAATAAAGGCAATTTTCATTGCCTTCTCATATAAATAGAGGTTTCTCCAGGAAAAGCTTTCCTTCTTTATTGATTATATTCTTATGGCTCTCCGCCGTCTTTGTATAAAACTTGATTTTTCTTTCTGCTAAATGCAGCTCTTTTTCCAAATCCCTTGTATCCATTAGGGAAATGCCCTTGATTCCACTTAATTTTTCTTTGATGTGGTCTAATTTTTGCTTCGCCAAGTAAAAGCTTTTCAGGTTTTCCAATTCTATGCGATGTATGTCGAGGCATTTCGTTAGCCTCATGGCAAGGCCGTCTGGGCCGAATGATTTTCTTTCTACCTGCTCTGTGCGCGGTTTTCTTTTTTCTTTTATTTCTTCGCCTGGGGGTTGCAAATTTAACAGCGTTTCAACGCCCAATTTTTTCACCTCATTTTTGTTATTTAAATGTCCTAATATTTAATTTTAGGGACAGCTTGGCAAAAAAGTCAAGGCAATATTTGACATAAAGAAAATTTGAGTGTTTAATTATACTCAGAACCTACAAAAGTTGATGTATATTGAAAGAAGAAATAATTGAAGGAAGCAAAATAAAAGGCCCTCTTATTTTTCCCGAAAAAAGAATAATTTTTAAAAATGACTGCGTAGTAAAGGGTGGCATTGAAGCAGCATCAATCATAGCCGAAAGAAACCTCACACTAAAAGGAAACGTCATATCAAAGAGTATTATATTCTTTAAAAGGAGTGCCAGGGTATACGGTATGATAGCAGCCCAGGAGGAAATAAACGGGATGCGAGACATTACGGCTAAAAAGT
>CAZMJM010000016.1:0-18114 GCA_964566875.1 uncultured Candidatus Saccharibacteria bacterium
GTCCCCGTAGTTTAACGGATAAAACAGTGGCCTCCTAAGCCGCGGATGGAGGTTCAATTCCCCCCGGGGACACAGCGTTGCTCCGCAACGAGTTATTAGTAATTAGTCCTTAGTAATCCTTAGTAATTAGAAACTGTTGACTATTAGCTAATAACTGATAACTATTCGCCAAAGGCGAATCCGGGCCCATAGCTCAGCTGGCCAGAGCGTCGGTATGGCATACCGAAGGTCGTGGGTTCAAGTCCCACTGGGTCCACTCGATTCACCCCTCGATAGCCCTCGGGGTTCACTCGTGGCAAGCCACCCAATAATTGTTACCGCATTGTTAAGTCCTGAATGAAGCGAGTGACCTGAGCGAGCGGAGCGAGTCGAATGGTCATCAACGTAAAAGTTTTATGCCTTACGTTTACATGGCGCAGAACGACGAAAGCAGACTTTATGTTGGAGTGTCGAAAAATCCTGTGACTCGTTTGCAAGAACATAATAATCGGTGTGGGTCTCTCTTTACTAAACAGGGTAATTTTAAGATTGTTTTTATGGAAGAATATCAAACGCTTGCAGGGGCCCGTAAGCGAGAAATACAGATTAAAAAATGGAGAAGAGAGAAAAAGGAGAGGCTGATTGAAAGATATAAGAACGGGTTGACCACAATAAATTAAAAACTTGTGATTGTCTGCGGAGCAGATAAGCCGCGGTAGCTCAGTGGTGGAGCGTCTCTCTGAAAAAGAGAAGGTCGGTGGTTCAATTCCACTCCGCGGCACCCTTCGACTCGCTTTGCTCGTTCAGGGCAAGCCACATTAGAAATTAGTATATTAGTTTATGAGTTGATGAGAAAGCGAGTGTAGTTAGTGAGTGCCTGGAAGAATTCACTCATTAACTAAAGCCCGCGAAGCGGGCGTACTCCTAAACTAATTACTATTCACCGAAGGTGAATACGCGGGTGTAGTATAACGGCTAGTACATAACCTTGCCAAGGTTACGGCGAGGGTTCGACTCCCTTCACCCGCTCAAAGACCAGGAAGTGATTTTTGAGCGAGGCTCGCCCTCCGGGCGGCTCGCTCACATAGTATACTGGCGTCCTAAGGAATAACGGGCGTTATTCCATTATCTAATTTCAAGGTTTGTCCTGTACCCAGTGTTGCAGGACATAGAATTCCTGTTCTACGTGGTACAGGATTTTTATATTGACACAGCCTTTATAATAAGATATGATTACGCAAATCTGGAAATTATTTATGTTACTCATAAAGTCCAAAAATAAAGGGGAAAAAAGGATTTTTTCCGCAAAATTTCGGTTTTTTCTATCAAGCGGAGCATTATCAGCCCTGTTTATCGGGCTTCTGTTTCAGGCTTACCCCCTGTCTGCTTCTAGGGCGCAACAAAGTTCTCAATTGGCCGATAAGAACACCCTTCCCTTGATAATCTTTCAGCGCAATTCTTTGTCTTCCTTTTCCAATCCCGTTAATCCTCCTCCCGAGGTGGAGAGAGAGATACCGGTAGTCATCACTGCCTATTCCAGCACCCCCTCCCAGACCGACGATACACCCTTCATTACCGCCGCCGGTACCCTGGTTAGGGAAGGAATCGTGGCCAACAATTACCTGGCTTTCGGTACGGAAATCAGGATTCCGGAAATATATGGAGACAGGATTTTCGTGGTGGAAGACAGGATGAGCGACAGCAAGGGTTACTACCATGTGGATGTCTGGCTGCCCGATTATTATCAGGCTCTTGCTTTCGGTGCCAGGAGAACCCACATTGAGATTCTCAAGAGATAAAAAGGGAAAGTCTTTTAAAAAAAGCCTCGTCAAAGAGGCTTTTTTAAATATCACTGTGCCCGGGGAGGGACTTGCACCCTCACGGAGGAAACTCCACTGGATTTTAAGTCCAGACCGTCTGCTGATTCCGGCACCCGGGCGGATTCAGCTACGCTGAATAGTTCTTAGTATTTAGTAATAAGAACCGGTCGCTTCGCTCCCTGTAATTACTGCGTAATTAAGAGTTTTTAGTTATGAGACTAATTACTGATAACTATTAACTAACGACTGAATTGCGAAGCGATTTACTGAGGCCTGGGTGGGAATCGCACCCACGTATAACAGTTTTGCAGACTGTTGCCTTGCTACTTGGCTACCAGGCCCTTTGGGGCCAGTTAGGATGTTAGCCTATTATTCTTTTTTCTTCAACCTGTCCAATATTGCTTCAATCCTCGCCGCCTGCTCCGTTTTCTTATCATAAATAAACTTAATTTTCGGTATCGGCCTCATCTTCAACCTGGCATTCAATTTTTGCTGGAGGAAGTAAATCTGTCTCCGGATCGTCAACAGGGTCCGCTCTTTATTTTTTTCCGGCAGAATACTGACAAAAACCTTGCATTCACGTAAATCAGGGGAGGCGGCTACTTCGGTGATGGTTACCAAGGTGCCATCTTCCAGACTCAATTCCTTCAGCATTATCTTTGACAGCTCGTCCCTTATTAATCTGTTTACTCTCAATATTCTTCGTGACATCTTAGAGTTCTCCTTTTTTCCTCTCTCTCTTATAAATTTTCAAAACGTCACCTTTCTCTATTCTTTTACCGCCTTCATATAGAATACCGATCTCATCTCCCCTGGAGGCCTTCTCAATGCTTTTTTTATTTTTTTGGAGGTCAACCATTTTTCCCCGGTCTATGACCTCTTCTTCCCTGGTAACTTCAATTAATGTCCCTTTTGTCACTTCTCCTTCGGTTATCCTGCCTCCCACTATCTGCCGGTTCTTTTTGCTCCAGAAAGTCTTCAACACCTTCAGGGTGCCCAGATCCGTCCTGACATCTTCGGGTTCCAGGATACTCTTCATAACCTTCCTCACCTCCTCTACCAGGTCATATATTATTTCAAAATCCCTTATCTGTACCCTTACTTCTTCTCTCTGCAGCAATTTTTGGGCGATGGGATTCGTCTTCACCCGGAAACCAAGTATCAGGGCGCGTGAATTCTGGGCCAGTTTGACGTCGTTTTCATTGATGTCTCCCACCTCTGCCTTAAGGATTCTAATGGCCACTTTTTCCTGCGGCAGGCTCTGGAGTATCTGCTCTACGGCCTCCACGGAACCGGCAACGTCAGTTTTCAGGATGACATTTAATGTTTTTTGCCCGGTCTCCTGGCCGGTTTCAACCACCTTCTTTTCTTTCCCGCGGGTTTGTCCCTCCTCTATGAATGATTCGGCTTCTTCAAGGTCAGGGAAGGTTCTGAATTTTTCTCCCACCGATGGTACGCTTCCCAGTCCCAGGCAGACCGCCGGGTCTCCCGGCAGGACCTCCTTTATGGGTTTTCCCTGAAAGTTTTCCAATATCTTTATCTTTCCCGCCGTTGATGGTGTAGCGATGATGCTGCCTACCTGAAGTTTTCCTTCGGACAGGATTAGAGTGGCGGTGGGTCCTCTCTTGCTGTCTATGTAAGATTCTATGACTACTCCTGATGCAGGCTTTCCGGCGTCGGTTTTTAATTCCTGCATCTCTGCCACCAGCCCTATCAGGTCCAGGAGATCCTCTACGCCTTCACCGGTTTTAGCCGATATTTTCACCGAAGGCGTTTTTCCTCCGACGGATTCTACGGATATCCCTTCCTTTTGCAGTTCGTTTTCCGCCCGGCGGGGATCGGCTTCCGGCCTGTCCATCTTATTGAGGGCTACTATACAGGGGATATCGGCCTCCTTGATGTGGCGGATTACCTCCTTGGTTTGGGCCTCAACCCCTTTGGCGCTGTCTATAACCAGGATGGCAATGTCGGCCGCCTTAGCTCCCCGTGACCTCATTTGCGAAAAAGCTTCGTGTCCCGGGGTGTCGATAAAGGTGATTTTTTTACCCTTCCTTTCCAGCTGATATGCCCCTATGTGCTGGGTAATTCCCCCCGTTTCCTTTTCAGCCGTATGGCTCTCTCTGATGTTATCAAGCAGTGTAGTCTTCCCGCTGTCTATGTGGCCCAAAACCACTACCACGGGAGGCCGGGTTATTAAATTTTCTTTATTATTTTTCATTTTCTTTAGTTGGGTTTTCGATTCCTTCTTTTTTGGCTTCTTCTATCGCCCTTCTTTCTTCTTCGGAAAGAAGATACTTTGACTTGCCGTTTCCCACCGGCTTGGCAAAAACCTTATTGTCTTGGCGTCCGTAGAGGCTGGTGATGACTACGCCGTTATCGTTTTCGTCGAGGAGAGCAATGGAAAAACTCTGGTCTCCGCCCGATTCTTTGAACGGATTGAACCGGATTATCCCCACCTTCCGCACGGAAGATTGAATTTTTTTCTCCAGGATTTTCAGGTGTTTTAATACCGCAGAAAAATCGGTTTTCAATTTCTGAAAGGCGCCCAATATCTCTTCCAAATTTTCTGGCTCCTTTTTCTTTTTAAAAAAATCAATCATATTTTTAGACTATGTTTAGATAAAATTAGGGCTCGCCACGTCGTTCGTGAACGACGTGGGCGGACTGCGTCTCGCCGTAGCCCGCCGCCGCCGAAGGCTAAGGCGGGCGAAGGCGGAGGGGGTGAGATTTGAACTCACGGTCCCACTGGAAGAGGGACAATGGTTTTCGAAACCATCCCTTTTAACCACTCAGGCACCCCTCCTTAACAAACATAATATTTCCAAATTACCATTTTTTCCCCTCAAAATCAATGTTATTTTTCAGCTTGTTAAATAATGATATAATCCAGAAATATGCAGAGAGAAAAAATAGCGGTCGTAGGGGTGGGCGGTAGGACAGGTACTATGTTTGCCTCGGAACTCAGGAAAGCGGCGGATGTTGTCGGTATAGCCAGGGCTCGGGAGGCGGCCCTGATTAAAGAAAGAAAACTTTCAGTGGCCAGGGGAAAAGAAGAAAAAGAAGAAACTTTCCTGGGAAAAGTCATTGAAGACGGAGATTTTTCTCAAAATCTTTTGCCGGGCATAATATTTTTTGCCACGAAAAATCCCGTTGGGCCTCCCATAGAGTACTACTGCCGCCATTATACGGGCGAGAAAAAGCCGACCCTGATAATTTCCCAAAACGGCATCGCAGCCTCGGCGGAAGCTGTCAGAACGGTACAGGCGGTCTTCGGAGGTGAGGCTGCTAAGGTGAGGATAGTGAGGGTGGTGCTTTTCAATCCCATAGACCGGACAGAGGGAGAGCGCGGTTCGGTTAGAGTACGCTACTCCCTGCCCCTGAGGGGTGCCCTGGCTCAAGCCGCGGGAACGGCCGGTATAAAGGACATTACCGAGATTTTTGAAAAAGCGGGGTTTCGTTTTAGGGAATTTCCTCCGGAGAAGGCCCGTGATATGGAATTTTCTAAACTGTTTCTTAATCTGATAGGAATGGCGGCCGCTTCCAGGCAGGTTTCCGTTACAGAAGGTTTTATGGATAAGGAAATCTTTAAGGAAGAAGTGGCTTGCCTGAAAGAATACGTTGGGGCGGTGAGAGCCTCCGGCTGCAACTTCGTTAACTTTCCCCGATACCCTGTCAGGACGATGGCTGACCTGCTGTTTTTCTCTCCCTCGGGGTTGCTGACAGCGGCGAGGAATTTGCTGGCCCGGGCTGTCAGCAAGGGCCGTGAAGGTAAATCCAAGGTCTTGGACGAGATAGAATATTATAACGGGGGCGTCGTAACTCTAGGCCGAGAGGCCGGCTATCAGACCCCTGTCAATGAAAAAGTCTACCGAAGGGCATTAAGTTTGAGAGGGAAACAAAGGACGTAAAGGATAGAAAGGATTCAAAAGTTTTTAAAGGTTGTAAAAATTCTAGAGGCTTACTAATTACTAACTACTAATTGCTAATTACTGAAAATCTCCCAAAAGGGAGATTTTCCACGGGCCTGCCCTGAGCCTGTCGAAGGGTGGGCGCGTCAGGACTTGAACCCGAAACCTTCTGAATGTAAGTCAGACGCTCTGACCAGTTGAGCTACGCGCCCGGATTTGCCTTCGGCAAATAGTTATTAGTTTCCAGCCGTTAGCTTTTAGTTTCTAATACTGATTATTATTAACTAATAACTCGTTGCGAAGCAACGCTGGTGCCCAGGGGGAGACTTGAACTCCCACGAGCTAGGCTCACTAGCACCTCAAGCTAGCCTGTCTGCCAGTTCCAGCACCTGGGCGCTGATGATTATTCCGGAAAAAATTAATCCGTCGCCTCCCCCAGCTTTTCTTTTTCCTCGGGCTGTTCCTCTGGTGTCTGGACTGCGGCGGTCGGTATCGCCGCGGCCGGCTTCTCTTCGTCTTTGCTGTTTCCGGATCCAGTTTCAGATTTTCGTACCCTCTTTTTCCTTTTAAGCTTGGCCTTTTTGCCGCTTACATGTCTCAGAAAATAAAGCTTGGCCCTCCTTACCTTGCTTCTCCTGACGATTTCTATCTTTTTGAGGGTTGGCAGATGCAGCGGGAATATCCTTTCTACCCCGATATTATCCACTACCTTACGGACCGTAATGGTGGCGCCTATCTCCCTGTTGTGCTTTATAGCTATGACGGTGCCTTCAAAAATCTGGGTCCTCTCCTTATCCTTTTCTTTTATGGTTTGGTAGACCTTCACCGTGTCTCCGGGACGGACATCCGGAAGGTCTTTCCTGATAAATTTTTGGGTAACGGTATCTGTTTTTTTCATAACTTTAATACTATTATTTTTGCTTCATCAACCGAGGGCAGTTCATTTTCCCTCACTACCAGCTTTTCTAATGGTTTGAGGGTCTTAAGCCCGAAGACCTTAAGAAATTTGCTGAGAGAGTCCAATTTCACCTTCACTTTGGGAAGGGCATAATGCATGGGGATGGTAATCCTGGGCTCTATCTGGGACATTATCTTGGCGGCCTCTTTGGCGGATATGGTATAGTTTCCCCCTACTGGAATCATAAGGATATCAACTTCTCCTATTTTTTCAAGTTGTTCCTCGGTGAGTTCTTTCTGGCCGAGGTCTCCGAGATGGCAGACGGTGATGTCTTCGCTCTCAATAAGATAGATGGTATTTCGTCCCCTCTCCTGGCCTTTGACATCGTCGTGAAAGGAAGGTATCCCCTGGATGAAGATATTTTTAATCTCATATTCCCCCGGTCCTTCAATAACGAAAGGTTCCCCGGTGACGGTTGCCACGTTGTTGTGGTCGTGATGCCCGTGTGTTACCAGCACGACGTCTCCGCTGACTCTGGGGACCTTAAGACCGACAGCCTTGTCAAAAGGGTCTATCAGTATCTTTACCTTGGTTTTTTTGTTGGGTTTAGTCCTTATCTCAAAAAAAGAATGACCGTGCCATAAGATTTGCATAATTCCCAAAATCTGTTAATCTTACCCTTAAACTCTATCACAGTTTATGGTTCAGTTCAACTGTTGAAAATTTTGAAATAGTATTGTAAAATGAACCACATCCAAATATGGAAAAAAATTATATGAAAAAATTATTGGAAGAAAACGACATGCTCAAACCTCCCAAGGTGGGGGAGATAATAGAGGGAACGGTTGTGGGCAAAGGAAGGGCCGCAATTTTTTTAGATTTGGGTCCTATTGGCACCGGTAAGATTTACGGGAGGGAATTTTTTCAGGCTAAAGAACAACTCAAGGGTTTGGAAATGGGAGATAAGATATTCAGTAAGATAACGGGCCTGGATACGGAGGACGGATTTATTGAGCTCTCCGTCAGTAAAGCCTCCAGGGAATTGACCTTCAGCCGTCTGAAAGAGAAGAAAGAGAATGGAGAGCTGATTACCATCAAGGTTATGGGGGCCAACAAGGGAGGGTTGATGACCGAAATATCAGGCATTTCCGCTTTCCTCCCGGTTTCCCAGCTTTCTTCCGAACACTATCCCAAGGTGGAGGGTGGAGACAAAACAAAAATATTGAAGGAGCTGCAGCAGTTTGTATCCAAGGAGATGGAAGTTAAGATACTGGACCTGTTTCCCAAAAAAGAACAGATTATTCTTTCGGAAAAAGCCAAAGACCTTGACCGCATAAAAGAGCTGCTCCAGAGCTACAAAGTCGGAGACGTGGTAGAAGGAGAAATCACCGGTATCACTGACTTCGGAGCCTTTATCAGATTTCCCTTGGGCGGTAAGGAAGAGGAACAGTTGGAGGGATTAATTCACATATCCGAACTGGACTGGAAAATCATCGAAGACCCCTCCGAAGTGGTCAGCGTAGGAGAACACGTCAAGGCCCAGGTAGTGGATATTTCTGACGAAAAGGTGTCTCTGTCTCTCAAATCCATGAAGAAGGACCCGTGGGAAAGTATCAGGGATGACTATCAAAAGGGACAGGTCATCACCGGCAAGGTAACGAAGCTTAATCCCTTTGGAGCCTTCGTCCAGGTCAGCGATAAAATACAGGCCCTCTGCCACGTTTCGGAATTTGAGAACGAGAGGATGGAAGACGTGCTGGAGGTTGACAAGGAATACAAGTTTGAGATTCTCTCCATAGACGAACAGGAACATAAGATGAGCCTGAGGTTAGTTAAGGAATAAAGAAACAGACCAATCCCAATTTTCTATTCTTTTTAGATGAATACATTTGTTAAAAATTTCATCTTTATAGTACTGATATTCCTAGTTGTGTCAGCCTTGTTCAGTTTGTTTTCCCAACAATCATCTCAGGTGAAGCAGGTTTCCATTACTCAGCTGGCCGAGGAAATAAAACAGGGACAGGTTAAGAACATCACAGTTGCGGGCAATGAGCTGACTATTACCTATAAAGATGGCTCCGATGGGAAGTCGGTTAAGGAGGAATCCACCGCTCTGTCAACCACCCTGAAAAATTACGGTGTCACCGACCAGGAACTGGCGGCGGTAAATATTGATATTAAAGATAGCGGAAGCGGACTTTCGGTGTGGCTGGGGCCGGTGTTGTTTTCCGTATTACCCTTGATATTGTTCGGCGTGTTTTTCTGGATGCTTTTCCGTCAGGCTAAGAGCGGAGCCATGCAAACATTTGATTTTACCAGGGCCAAGGCCCGCCTCTTCGGTGCCGAGGGTCATCCCAAACAAAAGATTACTTTTCAGGATGTGGCTGGGCTAAAGGAAGCCAAGGAAGAGCTGAGAGAGGTAGTGGACTTTTTAAAAAATTCCCGGAAATACACCAGGATGGGTGCCAGAATCCCCAGAGGAATTCTGTTGCTGGGACCGGCCGGCGTGGGGAAAACTCTTTTAGCCAGAGCGGTAGCCGGAGAAGCCAATGTCCCGTTTTTTCACACCTCGGGCTCCACTTTCGTGGAACTTTTCGTGGGAACGGGAGCGGCCAGGGTGAGAGACCTCTTTGAAGAAGCCAAAAAAAGAGCCCCGGCCCTCATTTTCATCGACGAGCTAGATGCCGTGGGACGTATGCGCGGGGCGGGAATCGGCGGAGGGCATGACGAGAGGGAGCAGACATTAAATCAGCTGCTGGTGGAAATGGACGGCTTTGAGCGGGATACCAACGTTATTATTATCAGCGCTACCAACAGGGCGGATATTTTAGACCCAGCCCTGCTGCGACCGGGGAGATTCGACCGCCGGATAGTCCTGGATCTTCCGGACATCAACGACCGGGAGGAAGTGCTCAAGATCCACTGTGTGGGCAAACCTCTGGCGGCGGACGTCAAAGTCAGGGAAATAGCAGAAAGGACCCCCGGCTTCTCCGGTGCGGACTTAGCCAATGTGGTGAACGAGGCAGCCATCCTGGCTGCCCGGCGAAACAAGCAGCAGATTTATCAGGAGGAATTTCTGGAATCCATAGAGAAGGTCCTCTTGGGCCCTGAGAGAAAGAGCCACATCCTTTCTAAGAAAGAAAAGAGGATAGCCGCCTTTCATGAGGCAGGCCATGCCTTAATATCCAGCCTTCTGTCCGACGTGGAGCCGGTAAGAAAGGTTTCCATCATTGCCAGGGGGCTGGCGGCGGGCTATACCCTGAAGATGCCGAAGGAAGAAACCAAGATTAAGACCAAGAAAGAATTCCTGGCGAAGATGACCATTCTGCTGGGCGGTTATTGTGCCGAACAGCTGAAGTTCGGGCAGATTACCACGGGCGCTTCCGACGATCTGAAGAAGGCGTCTGAACTGGCGCGAAAGCTGGTGAAAAAGTACGGAATGTCAAGATTGGGACCTATTTCTTTCGGGGAACAAGAGGAGTTGGTTTTTCTGGGTAAGGAAATTTCCGAACAGCGAAACTACTCAGAGAAAGTAGCTACCATGATAGACGAGGAGGTAGCCAAATTTATCAAAAGGGCCGAGAAGGAAGCTATTAAAATATTAAAGAAAAGAAAAGACCTTTTAGAAAAAATAGCGGAAACCCTGATTGAGAAAGAAACCATAGAAAGGGAGGAATTCGAAGCCCTGATAGGAAAAAACAAGGAAACCAAGGTGGAAAAGAAAAATCGTTCGTCTTCAAAAAAGTTGAAGAAAAGAGGAGTTCAAGTGAGAGTCAAGCGCATTTAGGGGCGTGTAGCTCAGCGGTTAGAGCACGTCTCTTATAAAGACGGGGTCCGTGGTTCGATCCCACGCACGCCCACCGGTTTCTTGCAGAAACCTGGTAATTAGCTGTTAGTAGTTAGTAATTAGACTAATAATTGATAACTAAAAACTAATTACTAGTAACTAATAACTATTCGGCTCCGCCGGTTGGCGGAGCTGAATCCGGGCGATTAGCTCAGCTGGCTAGAGCGTCTGCTCGACACGCAGGAGGTCACAGGTTCAAGTCCTGTATCGCCCACTATATAGGATGGAAGAAGAGATAAAAATCATTTACCAGGACGACAGCCTCTTGGTTGTTGATAAACCCCCGGGCCTTGCCGTTTTCTCGGAAAGAGGCAGTACGGTGCCGACCTTAATACCCCTCCTCTTGAGGGTTTTTCCCCATCTTAAGGAGGTTGGAAAATCTCCGAGATATGGCATAATACATAGATTGGACAAAGAGACTTCAGGGATTTTGCTGGTTGCCAAAAGCCAGCCGGCCCTGGATTTCTTTCAGAAGCAATTCAAAGAAAGACAAGTTCTCAAAAAATATATTACTCTACTCTGGGGTAATCTCAAAGAAGAGAGCGGTGAAATCAAAACCCTGATAGGACGGGCTCCGGGAAACCGGCTCAAACAAAAGGCCTATCTGCACTTTGGACCTTCTTCCAGTGGAAAAAGGGAGGCCGTTACCCGCTACCGCGTTCTGAAACGCTTCTTTCAAGAAAAAAAAAGCGGGAAAAATATTTATACCTTAGCAGAAGCCGTACCCAAGACTGGAAGGAAACATCAAATAAGAGCACATTTTGCCTTTCTAAAACACCCGGTGGCCGGGGACAGACTTTACTCGTTTAAAGACCAGGTAGCGCCGAAAAAGCTTGCCAGACAATTCCTTCACGCTTCTCTCCTGGAAATAAACCTTCTTGAGGGGAAGGGACGGAAGATATTTAATTCCGAACTTCCGGACGACCTAGAGAGAGTTCTAAAAGATCTTGATGAATATCCTTGATAAACTCAGAAACAGGGAAGAAGGAGAAAAAAAGATAATAATCGGAGTGATTGTAGCGGTCTTTAGCGTTCTCCTTTTCAATTTTTATCTGAAGGCATTTGCCGAAAAACTAAGAAAAGAGGACGTTGGGGATTTCGGAAATCAACTGCAGTTCCCCGACATAGGAAAGATGATTGACGACGTGCAGAATCCGGACAACGTAAAGTCCATCCCGCCGGAGGTACTGCCCTTTCTAAAGGAAAAACCATAATTATGGCTAAAGAAAAGAAAGACGATAAACAAAAAAAGAGGAAAAATACGGACCTTAACCGACAAAGTTCGCCGTCGCCTGCGGCTAAAGCGAGCGAAGGCGGGAGATTTCAGATAGGGAGTGTCAAGGATAGGGAAATAGTCCAGGAAATGAGAGAGTCTTATATAGACTATGCCATGTCGGTTATTATCTCCCGGGCCCTGCCTGACGTGAGAGACGGCTTAAAACCCGTCCAGCGGAGGATATTGTACGCCATGCTTGAGGAGGGATTGAGGCATGATGCCAAATCCAGAAAATCCGCCACCGTGGTGGGCAGCGTTTTGGGTAAGTATCACCCTCACGGCGACCAGGCCGTATACGGTGCTGCCGTCCGGATGGCACAAGATTTTTCATTGCGGTATCCTCTCATCCAGGGACAGGGAAATATGGGTTCTATCGACGACCCCAACGAGTTCGCTGCCATGAGATATACGGAAATGAGATTATCCAGGGAGGGAGAAGAGATGCTGAAAGATATCGGTAAGGAAACGGTGGACTTTATTGATAACTACGACGGCACCAGAAGGGAGCCGGTGGTTCTGCCTTCACCTCTGCCTCAGCTATTGCTTAACGGCTGCGTCGGAATTGCCGTTGGTATGGCGACCAACATCCCCCCTCATAACCTTAACGAATTATGCGATGCCCTGATATACCTCTTAAACCACAAGGATGCGGATACGGAAGACATCTTTGAATTCATCCAGGGACCCGATTTCCCCACCGGAGGATACATCTATAATAAGGAAGGTATCATTGAGGCTTATTCTCAAGGGAAAGGGCCCATACTGGTCAGGGGGAAAACCGATATCGCGGAAAGGAGGAGCGGGGGTCACAGGATTATCATTACTGAAATTCCCTTCCAGGTACAGAAATCCACCTTGTTGGCTCAGTTTGCTAAGCTGGTGGCGGACAACCGGATACAGGGGGTTAAGGATATCCGCGACGAATCCGATAAGGAAGGAATGAGGATCGTTCTTGAGCTGAAGAAGGGGACGAGCCCCAATAGGATTCTAAACAGGCTTTTCAAGTTTACCGACCTTCAGAAGAAGTTTCACCTGAACATGGTTTCTCTGGTCAATGGCATTCAGCCGAGGACGTTGAACTTTGTTGAGGTATTGGAATATTTCCTTGAGCACCGAAAGGATGTGGTAATCAGAAGGAGCCGTTATGAGCTCCAGAAGGCTAAAGAGAGGGCCCATATTTTAGAAGGTCTTCACAAGTGTTTGGCCCACATAGACGAGGTTATCCGGATTATTAAAAAATCCGAAGACAGAGAGGATGCCCGTAAAAATTTGATGAAGAGGTTTAAGCTCACCGAGATTCAGGCCAACGCCATTTTGGATACAAAATTGGCTTCTCTGGCCAAACTGGAGAGGAAGAACATTGAAGACGAGTTAAAGGCTCTGAAGGTAAGCATCAAGGATCTGATGGAGCTCCTTAAGAGCCCCGCCAAGATAAAGAAGGTCATCAAAAAGGAGCTGGAGCAACTGAAAAAGGATTTTGGGGACGAAAGGAGAACCCAGGTGTTTGAACAGAAAGTAGGACATATTGCGGAAGAGGACCTGATTCCCAAGGAAGAAACCATTATCACCCTGACCCAGGGAGGCTACATAAAAAGGATTAATCCCAAGACCTATAAGATACAGAGAAGGGGCGGCAAGGGGCTGTTGGGAATGAAAACGGTTGGCGAGGACATAGTAGAACATCTCCTCACGGCCAATACCCACGATTACCTTTTATTCTTTACGGATTCCGGGAAGGTTTTCAGGATTCCCACCTACGAAATCCCCGAGGGCAGCCGGGTGGCCAAGGGAAGGGGCATATTGAACTTTTTGGAGTTGTCTTCCGAAGAAAAGGTATTGGCCATCATTCCCCTGAACAAGGACATAAAGGAATTGGATTCCCAGTTCCTGTCCATGGTGACCAAGAGAGGAATTATCAAGAGGACATCTCTGGGAAAGTTCAAAAATATCAGGAGGTCCGGATTGATTGCCATCTCCCTCAAGAAGGGTGATTCGCTCTGTCGAGTCTGCAAGACTATCGGAAACGATGAATTGATAATAGTGACCAGTAAAGGGAAGTCCATCAGGTTTAAGGAAAAAGACGTCCGTCCCATGGGGCGGTCGGCGGCCGGGGTGAAGGGCATAGGCCTTAGAAAGGGAGATGAGGTGGTGGCCATGGACGTTATCTCCCGGAAGAGGCTGGAAGACAAAAAGGTATCAGACTACCTGCTGGTGGTGAGCGAAAACGGTTACGGCAAGAGGACGGCCATCAAAGAGTACCGGGTTCAGACTCGGGGAGGCGTAGGCCTGATTACCGCCAAGACTACCAAAAAGATAGGTAATCTGGTTTCAGCCAAAATACTGACGGGGGCGGAAGAGGACCTGATAGCTATTTCCACCCAGGGCCAGGTTATCAGAGTCAAGGTGGGTTCCATATCCAAATTAAGCAGGGCCACTCAGGGCGTGAGGGTTATGAAGTTGGAAGAGGGGGACAGCATCGCCTCCATAGTCTGCGTATAGAATTGAATAGTCGGTGTAGATTCTCAACCCTCTTGTTAGAAGAGGGTTTTGTTGTTGAAAATGCACTTTTACAAAAATCCTAAAGACGGTAAAATGAAATAAGTCTAATGAAGAGAATAGAAATATGGCCTTTCTTAACCCTCAGAAGATATTAGGTTTTTTGGAAATAGAGGCAAATTATACTGCCGCAGATTTCGGTTCCGGCTCCGGAGGCTGGGTTGTCCCGTTGGCCAAGATACTTACCCGCGGCAAGGTTTATGCCGTGGACATCCTGGAAGAGCCTCTTTCCGCCCTGAAAAGCAAGTTAAAGATTGAGAAATTGTCAAACGTGGAAACCGTTAAGGCTAACGTGGAAAAAAATTCCCGCTTATTGTCTGGCAGCTGCGACCTGGTCCTGATGACCAATTTGTTGTTTGAAATAGACGATAAAGCCAGGGTTTTTGAAGAAGCCAGAAGGGTGATGAGGCCGGGAGCCCAGCTTCTCATAGTGGATTGGAAGAAGGATGCTCCCCTCAGCCCCGCTGCTTCTGTTTCCCCAGACGAGATAAGGGAAAAGGCAGAGCAGGCGGGTTTCGCTCTGGAAAAGGAGCTTGAGGCGGGGTTCTATCACTGGGGGTTAATTTTCAAAAAATGAAATTTAAGAATTTATTTCCGGAAAAGACCTTCTACTTTTTAATTTTAATGACGCCTCTTATTTTGGCGTCTTTGTTTTTTTATTTCGATACTTCGGCCCAAAGCTGTGCTCCCAACAGGGGGGATACCTGCGTGCCAAGGATAGCAATGGACTGCTGTAGTCCGCTGAGGTGTACTAGTTTCAACGGCGGTGTTTGCTATGATGAGAGCCTTTCTCTGGCCAGGGGAAGCACATGTTATAGCGGTACGGAATGTTCGTCACTCTCTTGCGTAAGCGGAAAATGCTGCGAAACAACTTTAAGTTTGGGAGGAGGAGATAGCTGTTATTGTAATGCAGAATGTGCTTCCAACAACTGTTCCGGAGGCATTTGTGTGAATCCCCAATGTTCGGATTTTCCCAATTGTTTCTGTTGTCCCAGGTTTGACCCGACTTGTGCTCAAGCCGACTGCGGCATGTCTACCGGTAGTTTTTCCAAGGATTACGGCAAGGACTGTCCCCTGATGGCGGGAAGGCCGTCTGACTGCTGCTGTGGCTCATGCGCTATGCTCGGTGAATCCTGCGCCTCTTACAGTTGCTGTTCTTCCGCTGTCTGCCACGAAGGTATCTGCCAGATAGAAAGCTCCCGGGGGGAGACCTGCAGCGCACCGCACTACTTTTGCAGCAGCGGACTGAGCTGTGTCAGTGGTTATTGCTGTAACCCGACCCTATCTCTACCGGGAAATTCTACCTGCTATTGCGATGACGAATGTGACTCGGGATTGTGTACCGCAGGTCATTGTTACGTGGATCCCTGTGAGGGAGTAGATTGTGGGTCCTGCGGCTACTGCAGCGGTGGCAACTGCCTGAGCTACTGTTTCGGCAGTAATGATAACTGCGGCTGTACTTCCTGCGTCGACTGCACCGCTCAGAACGGCTGGGTTAATGACGGACCCGCGTTTACCTGTTGCGATGGTGAAGACAGGGTTTGCGGCTGTCAGAATCAGATAAACCGCAGTTATTACTGTTCCGGTACTTCGTGCCTATTTTCTCCGGCCGGCAGCCAGGTAGTCAAGACCAACTGTTCTGACTGTCCTGCGGACAGATATTGTATTGAAGGGACGGGATGCATACTTCCCCAGAATAGGGGGGAAAACTGCAGCCCTTCCATTCCCTGCACTACCGGGCTGGATTGTGTGGATGGGGTGTGCTGTAATCCTGCCATTGCTCTCAGTGCCGGAACGAATTGCTACTGTGACGGCGAATGTATTTCCGGAGAATGCGAGAATGGCCAGTGTGCCTCCGGTATCGCTATTATAAACCCTGTTTCGGGTGCCAGTCTGGAAGAAATCATTCAAAACATAATAAATTTCATTTTTACGGCTGCCCTTTTTATAGTTCCACTAATGATAATCATTGCCGCTTTTATGATGGCCACCGCCTCGGGCGATACTGCCAAGGTAGTTTTGGCTAAAAAAATAATCCTCTGGACGGTGGTGGGTTTCCTGGTGGTATTGCTGTCCAAAGGCATTTCCCAGGCCACCCAGGCCCTCTTTTAAGATAGCTAATTTTTGTGGTAGAATTTTATAAGCGGGCATAAACAGGCAAACATGAAAAAGTGTAATAAATTTTTTATCGTCGCGATTCTCTTTTTATCCCTTAACGTTATTTTTGCGTTGGATGGAAAAGCGGAATTTATCCCGGGCGATGGAGGAGGCGGAGGAGGAAGCGAATGTTCAAGTTGGGGAGGGCCGTGTGGATCAATGGAGGGAATAGGATGCTGTGATGGCCAGAACCTCCATTGCGATTTTATCAGCATGAATTTTGGTATTTGCTGTAAGCCCGACGATTCTATTCCTCTCGGCAACACTTGTCATTGTGATTCTGAATGCGCCGTTGGGAGCTGTACGGGCAGCATATGTCAATCTAGCGGCGGGGATGATGGCGGCGGAGATACGGGAGGTGATACTGGGGGTGCGGGAGGTGATACTGGCGGTGAAATAAGCGGCTCGGGTTTTAACTTATTGATTCCCAACCCTGTCAGTGCCACCGGTACTAATGCGATAATTCAGAACGTGATAGATTTTCTCTTCACAGCGTCCCTCTTCGTAGCTCCCCTGATGATAGTGGTGGCCGCTTTTATACTGGCCACCGCGGCCGGGGATGCCGGCAAGGTGACCCTGGCCAAGAAGATAATCCTCTGGACCGCCGTGGGATTTTTGATAGTATTGATGGCCAGAGGTATCTTCCAGGCCGTTACTGGTCTATTATAGCTTTATATGTTGAATTTTATGAAAAATTTACGCCTCAGCAGATTGATCGCTATAGTCATCATTGAATTTATCGTTATTCCGCCAATTTTGGCTGAAGCAGCTCCCCTGCCTAATCCGCTGCAGGCGGACGACTTCAATGAATTAATTGACAGTATCATCAATATCATCTTTAATCTCTCGCTTCTGCTGGCTCCCCTGATGATAGTGGTGGCCGGGTTCTTGTTCGTAACGGCTGCCGGCGATCCCAACAGGGTCAACACGGCCAAGAAGATAATCCTCTGGACCGCCGTGGGATTTTTGATAGTCCTGCTCTCCAAGGGCATTTTTGAGGCCGTCACGGGCCTGCTTTCAACCCCTTAGTTTCCAAGACTTTAACGGTATTGTATAATCTATATAAAGGTTGTTATAATATAATATTAACAGGAGGAAACAATTTAATGAAAGACCATAACAAAAGTATTTTTCTCGTCTTGGTTTCCTTGTTGTTTCTGATAGTGCTGCCCGGGATGGCTTTTGCGCAACCTCTCCAGTGCTGTAAACTGAGTTCTAATATAGAATTTGACGGACAGACCTTTAACTCTGGAATCTGGTTAGGGGAAAACAGGAATACAGATTGTGACGGCGACGGCAGTAATGATGTGCCCAACACTACTTGTAGCCCTACTGCTGCTACGATTGCTAGCTCTTGTGCCACGCCAAAATGGGGTATTATCTGCCTGCTGAATTCGGTTGTCACTATTACTAATTGGATATTCTATATTTTGGTGGTTGTAACAGGTTTATTGGTTATTCTTGGTGGATTTACAATTGCCACAGCCGGCGGTGACCCCTCTAAAGTAGACAGTGGGAAAAACTACATCCTCTACGCCATGGTTGGATTGGCTGTTGCACTGCTGTCTCGAGCCATACCGGCAGTGGTGAAGGCTTTGATATAGATTTCAATAAAAAATTAAAAGGTCGATAAAAGTTTTTAAAGAGGAAAATTAAAATGAATAAGAAAATAG
>CAZMJM010000017.1:0-2838 GCA_964566875.1 uncultured Candidatus Saccharibacteria bacterium
AAAACCTTGAAGCTACTCCGGCTGAGGCAACCGCCTACCGATTTGCCCTTCAGGATGTTTCCCGATACCCGGACATCATAACGGCTGGCACCAAGAAGGTTCCCTACTACACCAATTCCACCCAACTGCCCGTAGGATTCACCAACGACGCCTTCAAGGCCTTAAAAATGCAGGACGAATTGCAGTCTAAGTATACCGGAGGAACCGTGCTGCATCTTTTCCTGGGCGAGAACATAGACGATGTCGAAAGCGTCAAAAAACTTGTCAGGAAGGTCTTTGAGAATTTTCATCTGCCCTACATCACCCTTACCCCCACCTTCTCCGTTTGCCCTGTCCACGGATATCTCAAAGGGGAGCACTTCCATTGTCCCAAGTGTACCATCAAGCAGCCCTGTGAGGTTTATTCCCGGATAGTGGGTTATCTCAGACCGGTCAGACAGTGGAATTTCGGAAAGCAGCAGGAGTTCAAGGAGAGGAAAGAATATGGTGTGAAGGCCACTATGTCACACATCAAAGAGAAGGCTTAAGGGCTTTCCATATCAATGAAAATAGGGGGACTTCAACAACTTACTCTTATCGATTTTCCAGGCCGCGTAGCGGCCACGGTTTTTCTTATGGGATGCAATTTTAGGTGTCCTTTTTGCTATTCCCCGGGTCTGGTGCTCCCGGAGCGAATAAAGAAACGCTCCGTCATGCCTCAGGAAGATTTTTTTAAGTTTCTTAAAGAGAGAAAGGGCTTTCTGGAGGGGGTGGTAATCTGCGGCGGAGAACCGACTCTGTGGCGCGATCTTCCGGAATTTATCGACCGCATCAGGAAAATTGGTATGTTGGTCAAGCTCGATACCAACGGCACTAATTTCGACATGCTCAGGGAACTGATTGATACGAAAAGATTGGATTATGTGGCCATGGATATAAAGGGGCCCAGGGAAAAGTATCGGCTGATGACCGGTTTTACCGCCGATTCCTGGGATGGGCGCCTGATGGAAAATATAGAGAAGAGCATAGACCTCCTTAAATCTTCGGGCTTAGAGTTTGAATTCCGGACCACCGTGGTCCCCACGCTTCTCGACAAAGACGACGTCCTGGAAATCGCCAAATGGATAAAGCCCGCTCCCCGTTATTTTCTCCAGGGTTTTAGGCCGGGCAACAACATCGATCCCGGCTTTGAGTCGGTCAAACCATACCCCCAAGAATATCTTTTGGAGATTAGAAAGGCTATAGCCCCTTTCTTTGATGTCTGCCAGGTGAGATGAACGCAAAAGAAAAATTCCATTTTTTAAAAGAAACTTACTCCTGAAGTAAGTTTTTATTTAATCTTAATGACTCCCTCGCGCCAGTTGACCTGCCTCTGCCTCTTCTTTATGGCAGGCGTTTTATTGATTTCCTTTCTAAAGGCATCTTTGGCTTTTCTTCTGGGGCTGGCAGGTACCATCCTTATCGTGATTTTGCTGAATCCCCAAAGAAAATCCCTGACTATCTTGCTCTGTCTTTCGGCTTTTGCCCTGGGCGTATGGCGCTTCCAGAGTTTCGGTTTTTGCAATATGACAGATGGAACTGCGTTTCACCCTGGAGAAGTTTCTTTTACGGCCACGATAGTTGAAAAACCTGAGAGGAACGGAAACATCCTCACCTTAATCGCTGCTCCGGACGGCCGGGAGGATAGAGTAATGGTGCGCACCTCCCGTTATCCCGGGATTTCTTATGGAGACAGGGTCGTTGTCAAAGGCAGTCTGGAGGCGCCTCAAAACTTCAACGGTTTTGACTACCGGAGCTATCTGGCCAAGGACGGCATCTGTTCGTTGAGTTATTTCCCGGAGATAAATGTTACCGACAGGGGGTTAGGCAATCCCGTTTTTGGTTTCCTCTTTAATCTTGAAGATTCGCTGGAATCTAATATTAACCGCCACCTCCCGGTTCCGCACGCCGGCCTGATGGCCTCGTTAATATTTGGCAGTGAAGAAGGTATTCGGGATGAGTTGAAAGAAAAGTTCAACGTTACCGGAACCCGCCACATTATGGCCGTTTCCGGCATGAACATCACCATTCTGTCCTATTTTATTTTCGGCGCTTTCTTGTCGTTGGGTCTCTGGAGGAAACACGCCTTTTATGCCTCGGTCTTTCTGGTGATTATATACGTCCTTCTAATAGGATTTCCTGCCTCGGCTGTCAGGGCGGCGGTTATGGGCATTCTTTTCCTTACCGCCCAGCACCTGGGCAGGACGTCGGAAGGGATAAGACCGGTCATCTTTTCGGCCGCCCTTATGGTGCTGTTTAATCCTTTAATCTTGAAAAACGATTTGGGTTTTCAGCTGTCTTTTCTGGCCGTAATCGGCCTGGTGTCCCTGCAGCCGGTTTTCGCAGAATTTCTAAAAAAGATACCCGATTTCTTTCAATTAAGGTACACCATTTCTGCCAGCCTGGCGGCTCAGTTTTTTACTTTCCCCATTTTAATCTACAGTTTCGGAAGTCTTTCTCTTATCGGCCCCCTGGTTAATGTTTTTATAGTGCCTCTGCTTCCCTTTATCACCGTTCTCGGTCTCGTGATGGCTTCCGTAAGTTTTCTCTCTTTTTTCCTGGGACAGCTTTTGTCTTTTCCCGCCTGGCTTATCCTGGGCTACATTCTCAAAGTGGTTGACTTCGGTTCCAGGATACCCTTCGCCGGTCTCAACGTACAGAGCCTCTCCTTTTACTGGGTCATAGTTCTTTATCTGGTTTTATTCCTTTTGGCCTGGGAATGGCAATCCGCCAGAAAGCCCAAGTTCCTGGTTGAATGAAAAACCGAAATTCAGGCAAAATTAAAGAGCTGATGATGTAGATTACAGCTCTTTTAGAAGG
>CAZMJM010000017.1:2938-13234 GCA_964566875.1 uncultured Candidatus Saccharibacteria bacterium
GAAATTCAGGCAAAATTAAAGAGCTGATGATGTAGATTACAGCTCTTTTAGAAGGATATAAATAAAAAAAATAAAAAATTTATTTTTTAATGTGTCTGAGATATCTTACTCGTATATAATTTATTCTGCTTTTTTCCATCTCCATTAGCCCTTCCTGCTTGTTTTCTTTAAGGGGAAGGGTTCCAAATACCGGTCTGTCTAATTCTTTGTTAGGCATGTTAAGGTGCACCCAGCTATTTTTTACCACTTTTCGCCGGAGACGTCAAAGAATCAAGAATGTCAAACCGAAAAAATTCTGCTAAAATTACTCTAATGGATACATCAAGCGATAAAAAAGCCTGGATAGTTTCGGTGAATATGGGCTACGGCCACCAGAGGACCGCCTACCCCTTGCGAGGGCTGGCCCCCGACGGCAAGATAATCAACGCCAATAATTACGATGGCATACCGGCAAAAGACCGAGCCATCTGGGAGGGCTCAAGGACATTTTACGAATTCATTTCCAATTTTAAGAGGATTCCCCTGCTAGGAGGATTTTCCTTTTCTCTTTTCGACAGACTCCAGAAGATACTAAGTTTCTATCCTAAAAGAGACCTTTCAAAAGCCAATCTCTCCCTGGACAGGTTTTATGCCTTATTCAAGGGAGGATGGGGAAAAGACCTTATCGAGAAGTTGGGAAAGAAACCCTTGCCCATGGTATCAACTTTCTTCCTGCCCGCCTTTATGGCGGAGTTTTTCAATTATCCTGGCGAAATCTTTTGTACGGTCTGCGATGCCGATATTGCCCGTTCCTGGGCGCCTCTGAAACCTGCGACAAGCCGGATTCAATATTTTGCTCCCACCGGGGTAGTGGCCGAGCGCCTGAAGATGTACGGGGTAAAGGAAA
Organism: uncultured Candidatus Saccharibacteria bacterium; assembly: GCA_964566875.1. Lineage (GTDB taxonomy): Bacteria > Patescibacteriota > Minisyncoccia > Minisyncoccales > JANBVM01 > CAZEQH01. The sequence goes on from CAZMJM010000017.1 coordinate 3,825, forward strand.
ACAACATTCATTTTTCCGGCTACCCTCTGCCTCTGGAAAATATCGGCTCTGTTGAAATGGAAACATTGAAAAAGGATTTGGCCCAGAGGCTTCTGATACTTGACCCCAAGAAAAAGTATTTTGACCGCTATCATCCCCTTATCACGAGATATCTTGGCCAGCTTCCGGAAAAGCCTCTCCGTCCCCCTACCTTGATGTTTGCGGTAGGAGGGGCTGGGGCCCAAAGGGAAATAGGCTTTAAAATCATCAAGAGTTTACGGGGGTTGCTTAAGAACGGCGGAGTAAGAGTCTTCCTGGCAGCAGGGATAAAGGAAGAAGTCAAAGACTACTTTTTAGACAGGATTGAAGAACTGAATCTGAAAAACCTGGTGGGGAAAGAACTGAAGATAATTTTCAATTGGAATATCCACGCTTATTTCCATGCATTCAACGAGGCCCTCAGGGAAACCGATATCCTCTGGACCAAGCCCAGCGAAATGTCCTTTTATACCGCCTTAGGGCTTCCCATTGTCCTGGCCCCATGCATCGGCTCTCAGGAGGAGCTCAACAAAAAGTGGCTGTTGAGACTGGGATCCGCCCTGTCCCAGGAAAACCCTGACTTCACCGATGAATGGCTTTTTGATCTGTTGAGAGAAGGGTGGTTTGCCGAAGCCGCCATGCAGGGTTTCGTGGAAGGGGAGAAAAGAGGAGTTTTTAATATCAGGAAAACCATTTTTCCTCATCATTAACCAAAAATGAAATTCAAGATGCTCTTAATAGCTTTTTTGACAATACTGCTCCTGGTGATTGGTTATTTTTTTGTGGGAAATCCTCCACAGCCAGACAGCATATCATTCGGAGTAAACTTTTCCCAAAAACATGCCGAACATCTGGGCCTTGATTGGAAGGCAGCCTACGAGGCCATACTCGACGACCTGAAAGTGAAAGAGTTAAAGATTATCAGCCACTGGGACCTCATAGAAGGAAAAAAAGATGAGTTTAATTTTGAAGACCTTGACTGGCAGATAGAAGAAGCCGCCAGAAGGGACGCCAACGTTATTTTGGTAATAGGAATGAAGACCGGCAGATGGCCGGAGTGCCATATTCCGGAGTGGGCCAAGAACTTAAACAAACAGGAACAACAGGAGCGGATACTGAAGTTACTCGGTGAAATCGTTTCCCGGTATAAAGACAGGGAGGTTATATGGGCCTGGCAGGCGGAGAACGAACCCCTTTTTCCTTTTGGCGAATGCCGTTGGAAGGACAAGGAATTCCTGGCCGAGGAGATAGCCCTGATAAAGTCCTTAGACCCCGACAGACCCGTTATTTTTTCCGATAGCGGAGAAGGTTCGTTCTGGACGACGGCTGCCCGGATGGCCGATATCGTCGGCATCACCATGTATAAGAAGGTTTGGTTCACCCAGTTGAATTCCTACGTTTATTATCCCTTGCCGCCCGTTTTTTATTGGAGAAAGGCTCTCATTATCAAATACCTCTTCGGTAAGGAAGTCATGGTAACGGAGCTTCAGGCCGAACCCTGGGGTCCCAAGCTGCTTTATGACATTTCCCTGGAAGAACAGGACAAAACCATGAATCTTTCCAGGTTCAAATATAACGTCGATTTCGCCAGGAGAACCGGCTTTAGCAAGTTCTATCTCTGGGGAGCGGAATGGTGGTATTGGCTGAAAATCAAGCACCAGATGCCTGAAATATGGGACCAGGCCCGAACCCTGTTTTAAAATGCTCAGCATTATCATTCCCGCCCTGAACGAGGAAAAATACATCGGCGGCATACTCAAATCCCTTAAACTCCAGACCTTTCATGATTATGAGATAATCGTGGCCGATGCCGGCTCCACGGATGCGACCAGACAGATAGCTGAAAGTTTCGGCTGTCGTATAGTCCACGGAGGCTCGCCGGCCAGGGGGAGAAACGAGGGAGCCAAAGAAGCTTCAGGGGAAATTTTTCTGTTTTTAGACGCAGATAATTTCCTGCCGGCTCAAGACTTTCTTGAAAAAGTCTTGAGGCGATTCCGGGAAAAGAAGGCTCAGGTAGCCTCCTTTCCTATTTATCCTGCCGATAACCCGATTGACAAATCGATTTATTCTATATATAATGCTTGGGTTAGCATAACTCAAAAATTTCTTCCTCATGCCACCAATTCCATTATGGTCGCCAGGGAAGTTCACTTTCGGATAGGAGGATTTGACGAGGAGATAAAACTGGCCGAAGACCACGATTATGCCAGGCGGGCGGCTCGCTGCGGAAGATTCATCTTCATCAGCGGTTCTCCCATATTTACCTCATCGCGTCGGTTTGAGAGAGACGGAAGGATACCGACCTACCTGAAATATTTGCTGGCCGGGATCTATATACTGTTGGTCGGTCCCATCAAATCGAACATCTTCAACTATCACCTCGGCGGCTTTTTCAAAAAAGGAAAAGGTGGGCATGATTAAATAATATGGTGAACTATCAATTACCGGAACTCAAATTACCACAGCTTAAAAGCGGAAAGGCCAAGTCTTCCGGAAAGGACAACCCTTTCCAGCTTTTGATTGCTGCCGTTATCGTATCTGCCCTGGTCGGTTTCTTGGCCGGCATGGTGTCCAGCAGTTATTTTTTCTCGGTGGCCGAAAAAAACCAGCAGCCCGCTATGGGAACGCTTCAGCAGGAAACCCAAAACAGCCAGGGGTCCCGGGAGCAGCCCGTTTATACTCCTCAAACCTATGAGGAACAGGCCATTATCAATGTTGTTAAAGATTTTTCCCCCGCCGTGGTTAATATCATCATCAGCAAGGACCTGCCGGTCTACGAGCAGTATTTTCTTTCTCCTCTTGACAACCCATTTTTCCAGATTCCCCAGTACCGTCAGACGGGCGTAGAGAAAAAACAAATAGGGGGAGGCTCAGGATTCGTCATCTCGGAAGACGGCCTGGTCGTTACCAACAAACACGTGGTATTGGACGAGGCAGCTGAATATACGATCCTTACCTCAGACGGTAAAACCTATCCCGCCGACGTCCTTGCCAGAGATCCTGACCAGGACATAGCTATCCTGAAGATAAATCAGGAGGGGGCGGCAGATTCCATTTCTTTTACCAAGGTGAAGCTGGGCGATTCGGATACCATCCAGCGGGGCCAGATGGTTATTGCCATAGGTTATGTGCTGGCCAAATATCAGAACACGGTTTCGGTAGGAGTAGTATCGGGCCTGGGCAGAACCATCACCGCTTCGGGCGGAGGATTTTATGAGACCCTTGATGACGTCATTCAAACAGACGCGGCCATCAATGGCGGCAATTCCGGAGGCCCCCTATTAAACCTGAAAGGAGAAGTCATAGGCATTAATACGGCGGTGGACGTCCAGGGTCAGGCCATCGGCTTTGCCATTCCCATCAACCAGGCCAAGCAGGACATTGAACAGGTCCAGCAAACCGGAAAGATAACTTATCCCTTCCTTGGAGTCAGATACGTATCCATCAATCAGCAGGTTCAGGCAGATAACGACCTCTCCGTTGACTATGGGGTCTGGATACAGAAGGGAAGCCAGGGCGAGGCAGCTGTTTTCCCGGGGTCTCCCGCCGAAAAAGCTGGACTGCAGGAAGGGGACATTATTTTGGAATTCGGGGGCGATAAGATTACGGCGGACAATACCCTGGCAGACATTATCCTGAAACATCATCCCGGAGACGAAGTTTCCCTGAAAGTTCTCCGGAACGGTCAGGAATTCACGGTAGACGTGGTTTTGTCGGAAAGGAGTTCCTGATTCCGCAAATCATCCGGTTAAAAAAGGCGGTGCCTTTCTAGGGAGGAATCTTTAGATAAGAGAAAAGAGGGTGATAAACACCCTCTGTTTCTTCTCAGGAATCTTTTGGCGCAGAGCCCTAAAACCTCCAAAACCTTGATTTTTAAGTGATTTTAAGCTAAAATAAGGCTATTATGAACGGAAATCAATTTACTCACAAGGCTCAAGAAGCCGTTATTGAAGCTCAGAAATTGAGCAAAGAAAAAGGACAGCAGCAGATAGATGCTCTTCATTTACTCTACGCCCTTCTCAACCAGGAAGGAAGCGTTGTGCTTAACATCCTGGAGAGGATAGGGGTCAACATAGAGACCCTGATAAAGGAAACCGAAGGGGGTCTTGATAAGATTCCCGGTATTATGACACCCCGCACCCTGGGTCAGTTTTATCTTACCCAGGATATGGCCAAGGTGCTGGATGAAGCCAAATCCGAAGCCGATAAGATGCAGGACGAATATATTTCTGTCGAGCATCTTTTTCTTGCCCTCCTGACTACGGATAGTAAGGCCAAGGAGGTCTTGGATAAAGCAGCCTTTTTGAAACCGGACGGAAAACCCAATAATATCCAGTTTGGAAAATTAGATTATGAAACCTTTTTGAAGCAGCTGGCCGGTATCAGGGGAGGTCAAAGAATAACCGACCCCAAACCCGAAAGCAAGTATCAGGTAGTGGAAAAGTACGCCCGTAACCTAACCCTTCTGGCCAGAAAGGGAAAGCTTGACCCTGTCATTGGCAGGGAGAACGAAATCAGGAGACTGATGCAGATTCTGTCCCGCCGGACCAAGAACAACCCCGTCTTGATAGGAGAAGCCGGAGTAGGTAAGACGGCCATCGTGGAGGGGCTGGCCCAGAGGATAGTTTCGGGGCAGGTTCCGGAAAGTCTCAAAAACAAGGAAATTATTGCCCTGGACCTCGGGGCTTTGGTGGCCGGTACCCGTTATCGGGGAGAGTTTGAAGACAGAATAAAGGCCCTTCTTAAAGAAATAAAGAGGGCCGACGGCAGGTATCTTTTATTCATTGACGAGCTGCATACCCTGGTGGGAGCGGGGGCGGCGGAGGGAGCCATCGATGCTTCCAATCTGCTGAAACCGGCACTGGCCAGGGGAGAGCTCAAGGCCATCGGCGCCACCACCCTGAAAGAATATCAGAAATATATTGAAAGGGACCAGGCTTTAGAGAGAAGGTTCCAGCCCATCTATGTTTCAGAACCCACCGTGGAAGACACCATCGCCATTCTGCGGGGTATTAAGGAAAAATACGAACTTCACCACGGAGTGAAGATAAAAGATTCGGTGCTGGTCACCTGTGCCGAGCTTTCATCCCGCTATATTCCAGATAGGTTCCTTCCCGACAAGGCTATCGACCTGATGGATGAGGCCATGAGCGCCTTGAGATTGGAACTGGAGTCAGAACCTGCTGACCTGGAAAATCTGAGGAAGGAAATCAGCAAACTGGAGATAGAGAGGGAAGCCCTCAAAAAAGAGAAGGGACATCAGAAAAGGCTCAAGAGTATTTCCCGCCAGCTGGCCGATTTGAAGGAAAAGGATAAAGCGCTGCGCACCAAGTGGCAGACCGAAAAAGACCTAATCACCAAGATTAAGACTTTCAAAAAAAGCATAGAAGCGGCCCGCTTCGAGGCTGACAAGAGTATTGCCCAGGCCGATCTTCAGAAAGTGGCCGAGATAAAATACGGTAAGATTCCCGGCCTGCAGAAGGAATTGAAAGCGGCCGAGAAGAAGTTGGCCAAGATACAGAAGAAAAAATCCATCTTGAAGGGGGAGGTTTCTGAAGAGGACATAGCCAAGGTTGTCTCCAGATGGACTGGCATCCCGGTTACCAAACTGTTGGAGGAAGAGGTAAAAAAACTTGGAAAGATGGAGGATATTATAGCCAGGAGGGTTATCGGACAGAAAGCGGCTATCAAGGCCATTTCCAATGCCATCCGCCGGGCCAGAGCCGGTATTTCCGAGGAAAACCGGCCCCTGGGCTCTTTCATGTTCCTGGGACCTACTGGTGTCGGTAAGACCGAAACTGCCAAAGCTCTGGCAGAGTTCCTGTTCAACGACGAGAATGCTATGATTCGGCTGGATATGTCCGAGTATATGGAAAAACACACGGTTTCCAAAATGATAGGCTCTCCCCCCGGTTATATCGGTTATGATGAGGGGGGCCAGCTTACGGAAAAAATCAGGAGAAGACCCTACAGCGTAGTTCTTCTCGACGAAATAGAAAAGGCCAATGCCGATGTCTTTAACATTCTCCTCCAGATTCTGGAAGACGGCCGGCTGACCGATGCCAAGGGAAGGGTGGCTTCATTCAAGAACGCCATCCTGATAATGACTTCCAATGTTGGTTCCGATATCATCGCCAAGGAAGCCTCCTTGGGGTTCCTGAGCGACAAGGAAAGCCATCAGAGAGATTCCCTGAAGGAAAAGGTTCTCACTTCCCTGAAGGATAGTTTCCGGCCGGAGTTCTTGAACAGGATAGATGAAATCATCATTTTTGACTATCTCGGCAAAGATGACATTAAAAAGATAGCCGACCTGGAACTCCAAAAAGTCGTCAAAAGATTACAGCAGAAAAACATCAAGGTCAGGTTCGGAAACAAGGTTAAGGACCTGGTAGCCGAAAAAGGTTTTGACAACAACCTGGGGGCCAGGCCCTTGAAGAGGGTTATCCAGAAAAAAATCCTTGATCCTCTTTCCGTTAAGATTGTTTCAGGGGAAATCAAGGAAGGAGAAGCGGTTATGGTGGAAGCGGAGGACGGCAGCATCATGATAAAGGGCCCCAAAGATTTCCTTGGCGCCAAGAAACGGGTACGTAGGAAAACGCCGGTTTCTTCCCGGTAAAGATTTAAGATGAAAAAATTTATACTCTATACTTTATTGGCCTTTGTTGTGGGTATCGGCGGCGGCATTTTCGCCGACCAGATTCTCTGGCCCTATTTTATAGAGAAGCCCCTCTTTGAACAGTATAATCTGGAACAGAGGCCGGTCTACGTCACCGAAAGGAAAGAGGTAGCCATCCAGGAGAATACCGCTCTCCAGGATTCCGTGGAAAAAGTGGACAAGGCCGTGGCGGGCATCATCACCCAGACGGACGGGAAAACCGTCAAGGGTTCAGGGCTGGTCGTTACCGCCGACGGCCTGATAGTGAGTCTGGCCGACCTGGTTCCTCAGGGAGGAAAATTCAGCGTTTTCGTGGAAGGACAACCCGTTTCGTTTAAGATTCTCAAGAGGGACCTGGAGAATAATCTCGCCCTCATTAAGGTAGAGAAGACAAATCTCCTCACCGTGGGATTTGCTAACCTTGATAATCTGAGGCAGGGGGAGCGGGTTTTCCTGGTAGGCGCTTTCCAAACGACTCAGGGCGTAGAAACCACGGTCAATGAAGGCATGGTAAAATACTTTGACAAAGATGCCATTTATACTAATATAATGGAGACAACGACCCTGGCTGGCAGCCCGCTTTTCAACGTTCAGGGAGAATTTCTCGGCCTGAATACGGTTGATTATTGGGGAAGGGTCAGCGCCATCCCGGTGGATAAAATAAGGTCTTTTGCCGGATTCTAAAGAACTAAAATTTAAGCCTATGACCAAAATCTACAGCCAAAGAGGGAATCATTTTTTTTTGATAGACCTCCTCGTCGGCGTTGTCATAGTGGCCGTAATGTTCTATTACGCGCTCCACTAAACAGCGCTTCAAGCATTACCTAAAAGGCCCTATTGACAGGGCCTTTTAGATATTTAATATTAAGGTTACGGGAAACGCTTTTTCGCACAATTTTTTTGGGGCTGTCGGAGATACACGGATTCCTCCACAAAAAATTACACAGAGAATCACCCCTTGTAAAAAGTGAAAAGAAAAATCATTTCCCAAAGTTCTTTTAAGCGGGTCTTCTGGACCCGTAATTTATTTTAAAAGGTTTTTTAAAATTTCATATTGTAACGGACATATTAAGGAAGAAGCAGAGGAGCTTGATGAAATAAGCAGTCAGGCAGGTGAGATAAGGCAAGAAATCATTAAAATAGCATTGGCGTTACGGCAGGCTAGAAAAGACGACATTCCGGAGGACCTTCTTGAAGAAACAGAAAGAGAGGTCAAGGCATTGCAGGAAAAGCTAGAGCCCTTGGAGAAAAGAATGGACGAGCTATTAAAGGAGATTGCTGAAAAGAATGAAAAATTTATTAACGAACGAAAACAACAAAGGAAGGAGTAAAATCTTTCCTATTTTTTTATTGACAGGAGTTAGTTTCTTCATTAGAGTAATAAAAGTTCTTAAGAGGTGAATAAAAATTCCAAATTCAGGTCATAGGTTTTTGCTGCTTCCCATTGGTTTCTCCAGCGGGCAGCTTGACAAGATAAGATGCAGCCAATTAAAGGAAAAAATTGAGAGGCTAAGGCAGGAGATAAAATTGATAAAAGATGAAAGGACGGGATATACAAAAAGGCTGCAGGATGTTTTTGTGGGCGCTAGGAAGGAAAAGATTGAGCTGGCTAAAAAGGAGCTCAGGCGCAGGAGGTCTAACAGGATGAAATTAAGAATTAAAAATATTTTCAAATAGCAGGTGATATCGTTGAAAACTAAGACCGGCCAGGAAAAATGCCATGAGATAAGAGATTTAGTAGAGAAAAAGCATTGCCTTAAAGACGAGATAAAAGAATTAAAGACAGAACTGGAAGATTGTCTTGGAGAGGACTGCCTGGATTACATCGCAGCCCTGGAAAAAGAATTAATAAATTTGGAGAAAGAAAGGAGCAAGGCCGAGGAAGATATTTGGCGGCTTTCCGCTGAGGTTGTAGAGGTCTGGAATAAGATAGAAAAATAATTTTTTAAAAACGAGAGAGTGATTTACTCTCTTTTATTTTTGGCCAAAATAAAAAAGGCGAAATGCCTTTTTAGAACCTACCCCTTTATACAAAAGGCTCGTTTTGAGCTAAGGATTAGTCTCCCCGTGGAGACAGGGAGAGGGCGAAATCCAATGTATGTACAAAGTTGTTTTTCAGTCACGGTGTATAAGAATATTCCAACTGTATACGGGGCAAGTATATCTTTTTAGGTTCTGATTCCTATTTAACAACTCAAAATATTTTTTGTCAAGGGAGCCGGTTCATCAACAGTTTATTCTAGGTTTCTTATCGGGCTTATTCAGGTCTTTTCCTGTGCTTGTCCCCATCTTGTCCACACTTTTTCCAAAATAAAATGGAAGGATTAAAAATTACCCTTCCTTTTTAGATTTTCTTTTTCCTCTTCTTTTCCCTAAAAATCTCCGTAGTCTGAATTTTTTTATCCAATCTTTCATTTTTATTACCCTTTAATTCTTCAATCTTTTTATCAATTTCTTGAAGCTGATTCTTTATCCTTATCTTGTCCTTGATGTTGTAGTTTACCTCCTCAACACCGGTCAGGAATCCTAATGCCTCTCGAATTTCCTCAAGCCGCTCCTTCTCTTTATTGTAATGTACCAACTCTTCCTCCGGTGAAAGATTCCCGGGAATTTTTCTAAACATTCGGTTCACCTTTTTACTATCAAGTATATTCAAATTTCCCTCCCCGTCAAGGAAAAGAAAAGCTGAATACGCCATAAGCGAACATATGTGGTTTTATGGCGTATTCATAAAAAG
>CAZMJM010000017.1:13334-18097 GCA_964566875.1 uncultured Candidatus Saccharibacteria bacterium
CTCCTACGTTTACCCACCAAGGGCTGCCCTCTGCTCCGCCGTAGCGGATGATAACATTCTGTAATACCGAGCCAGAGTCTCTGAATAATAGATTGCGCCAATCGCTGGAAGTGGCTTGGCTTGCGCCCGCATCGTTGTTGGTGTCGCCCCCATATTCGTCATCCAGGAGAGAAGTAAAAACCACAGGTTTTCCCGTATTTTCTGAAGTTAAAATTTTCCCATTGATTTCAAAACTTTGGTCTATTAGCTTTATTATTGTGCCGGGTTCAAGAATAAGCGTACTTCCTTCCGCCGTACTTCCCATCTCAAGTACATATGGCAAATCGTCGTACAAAGTAGTGGTTGCCAAAATCCCTTCTATAGATACCGCATTATAGATATTATTTTCTACTTTATTGCCTGCCAGGAAGGGAAAGGAATAAGCGGAATAGATCGGTTTGGTATTTTTTTCAAAGGTATTATTCAGGATATGAGGTCTGCTTTTGTTTCTAATATAAAGGCCGCGGTAATTCCCATTAAAAGTACAGTCTTTTATCTCTGGTGCTCCTCCTTCCATATCTACAGCGGCATCGAAATCAGAGAATTCTATATGTTCCAAACTTGAAGATGAATAAATCAGCCAAACACCTATCTCAGCCTCGGCATTGTTTTCTAAGGCAGAACTTCTAAAGCTAATAGACCTGTCTTCAGCACTTAGGATAACATTTTCGGAACAACTCAGATCTCTACATCTCTTGGCGTTATCAATCTTTACGAACTCCAGACATGAGGTCACGGCATTGTTAGGAGTGTCTTTTTCAAATCTTATCCCGGCCCATGGTTCCTGACTTTCCGAAGTAAAAATAATTTCCTGACTCTCTTTTCCTTCGGCTCTCAAAGCCCCTTCTATATAAATCAGCTTATTACGAAGTAGTTTCAAAGTAACTCCGGGCTCTATATATAATGTTTTTCCCTCGGGTACTTCTATCATTTCTCCTATAATATAAGGATTGCCTAAATAGGTGAGGGTTATTTCATTGAAATCGTTGAAATCTAAGATTCCTGATTCCGGGATTTCTGTTTGTTTCCTGGAAACACTATTATATTCTTTTGGGGTGCCGTTGATGTTATTACCTTCGCCATCCTTTCCTGTTCTGACGATTAGATTATTGGTTGCCCAATTTTCTCTGGTTCCAGAGGCATTGGCGTTAATGCGTTCCATGGAGACATAGGAGGGGCTGGGTTCACCGGCGAACCAATTCTGGGAACACTTTACGATATCGACCAGTTCGTTTTCCTGATTTCTCAACTCAATATCAACCCCGTCGTTGCTCAGACCGTTTCCGAAAGATCCTGTCCAGTCAGCCGTTATGTCGGCTACCGCTTCATCGTCTGTTCTTTCTATTAGGTAGAAACCATTGGCGGGCAAGACAGTGTTAAAGCCGGTGGATGTGGAAAAGATTATGGAAGACACCTTATCATCGCGTTGCCAATTCAAGCTCCATCCGTTCAAATCAATATCAGAAGAGGTAGTATTATAAAGCTCGATCCATTCATCGAAAGAACTGGAGCGGGTGCCCGCCCAAGCGATTTCATTAATCACCACCGTTAGAGTAGGTTTTTCCTCGTACTCTTCAAAGACGGTTAAGGTGGTAGATGCTGGCGAGCTCGTTGCACCGAGATCGTCTACCACTTCTAAGGCAATCGTGAATTCCCCTGTTTCAGAAAAAATATGCGATACAACAGGAGAAGATGTAGCAATGATTTTTCCATTTCCAAAATCCCAGAGAAAACTAATAACTTCTCCGTCTGAATCCGAGGAAGCGGAAGCGTCAAAGGAAACATCCTCTCCTGTTGCTGGCTTTTCCGGGTTAACAGAGAAAGAGGCGGCAGGAATCTGATTAACATTGCCTGCTACCGGAGATTCATTTTTAGCCCTTGGGGTGGGGGATTGCAACTCGAAATCTTCATAATTATTGTCTGTGTCTGAGTATCCTGTAATTGATTCAAGCCATTTTCTTCCTATAACCTGGCCTGTATCGGGGTTAGGACAGGCTTTTCCTTCTATAAAAGGTTTGGTGCTGCTGCCCCAGGCTACGGCGTCAATAGTTTCTTTCTCCGTATTGAATAAGATCAGGCTGTTGTTGCGGCTCAATGTCTGAGTAGTGGTGACGGTCGGTAAAATACCCTGATGATAATTTGCCCAAAGAAGGTAGCTCGCGGGAGCGATGGATATTCCTTTTGGAAAAACAATCACCGAATATTCCTTCCCGCTGCTGCTCCTCTTCTTTAGTTGGAAACCAGATATATCTATGCTGGCGGCGGTATTGGGATTGTATAATTCAATAAAATCATGCTGGGAGCTGGACGAGTCGGCTATCTGGACCTCTGTGATTAATGTCTTATTATTCACAGGATTATTAGGAGAAATGGTAATTCCTCCACCGCTGCCTTGAGGCTCGCTAAAGCCCGTGCTGTTCATTCTTCTTGGCGTTCCGCCTTCCGCACTGCTTGTCTGCCACTCTAAATCGAACTTCCGTTCCATGGTTCTCTTGGAGGAATTGTCTCCGGCTGGCCAATCCGGAGAAGCAGATGTCTCATCACGTAAAAAGCAGTCGTCATCAAAAAGATAGAGCGCTTCATCGGTATTTCCGATTCCGCCCTTATATATCAAATCTGCTTTAATCCAGGGGACAGAAGTGTCGTCTGTTCTTTCCAAAAGGAAAAATTTTTTAGGCTCAATATAGGCGTCATCTTTAAAGATTATCTTTATCTTTTTATCCATATCAATGACCTGCCATCCCTCTAAATTAATCCTTTGATTGGATATATTTTTTAATTCTATCCATTCATCATTGGCCGACGTTTGGCTTCCCATCCAGGCTATCTCGTTGAAGACGACAAGACTCCTGCTTGGGTAATTCCCGGGAAGCTTTTGACAATATTTTGATTCTTTCTCGTTTTCGGGCTCCGGTTCTTCCTCCATTTCCTCTACTTCTTTCTCATCTTCTTCGTTTTCTTTTTTTTCCGTGCCGGTGGCAGATTTATCGCTAGAAACATCCTCTATCTGCTGCGCAAAAAACTCCATATCGCCTGCTATCTCATCTAAAATTGTCTGCATTTTTTCTATCTTCCCCTCGTCCTCTCCATTGTTAATATCTGTAACATTTTCTTCGTTTTCTCCGGTTTCCTCTTTTATGTCTGTTTCTGGCATATTATCTTCTGCCGAATCGTTTTCGGCCATATTGGATTCGATTTCATTTATAGTTATTTGGGTCTGATTCTTCCCGATTATATCGTTCCACCACTCTGTTATATTCTGCTGAGAATCGGCAACTGACGCCGTTAGTTTTTCTCCGGTATTTCCTATGTTATTCCAAAGGCCTTCCAGGGAAGCTTTGGCCTGTTCAAAAAAAGAAGGCTTTTCTTCCTGTTCAACTAGTTCATACTTCTTGATGGCAAAGCTGAGGCTATCTCTCAATTCTGCTTTAGCTTTTTCTTTTACCTCTTCCTCAATGCCGTTCGGAGTAACGTATGGACCCCATTTTTCAAAAAGCCTGGAGAACTGCGATTCTATGGGTTCGATGTCCTTTTCACGCTGCTTCTCCCTGAAGCGCCAATAGGTCTCGGGGTTCGCCCATCCCATAACCAGCTTGGCATCTTCCCAGGCCTCCTGATGGGTTTCGTTGTGGCCCCTGAAGTCAAAATAAACCCACAGCCCATCATATAATTTGATAGCTTTAATGTTTTCAAAAGCGATGAATATATCAATAACCTCGCTGGTCATAGAAAAAGTCTTGAGGCTGAGGGCTGATATAGGTCCCGTGATACTCCGGCTTAATATTTTGGGGATGTCATCAATCATTCCCTTGTAATAGTTAAGAAGGTTCAGTCTTTCATCGAGTATGGCATTGAAATAATTTCTTGCCTCAATCTTATAGCGCTGAGAAACAACAGAATCTATCAAGTCTACTTCATTCAGGGAACTTAAAATAAGCATTCCATAAGTGACTTCAGTGGAAACCTCCCCCGTTTCAATAGCCATATTTAGAACCTTGTTAACCTTATCCTCTAAAACGGTGAAGTTGACGTAAGTGCTAATCAGGTCCAAACCGTTCTTTATTCTTTCGACGTCTTTGGCAGTAATCTTTATCTCTGCTGATACCGATGAGGAGACTGATAAAAAATTAGCGGCTATAAAGACTATAGCCGCCCAAAATATTGTTTTGTTAATTTGAGAATTACGTTTCTTTACCATTTTCCCTTATTAATTATTTCTTGAATGACCTCTTCTGACTGCGAGGTTACTGCATAAATCCCGGAGCCTGCTTGAAAGAAGTAAATATAATCTCCTCCCAGATGGGTATTTTCGCGCACAGAAACGATGTTTTTTCCCTCGATTTTTTGGTCTTGGAATTCGCCGACCAGCCCGTACTCTTCAAATATTTTTTCCACATAATCTCTCAAAGAAAATTCTCTCCCCGGTATCTTAAAAAGGTCAACAGCCGCTCCCGTTATCCCGTCGGGGCTTCTGATGTTAAGGCTGGTTACCGGATATTTTTCATCTTCCATTTCAGGAAAATAATCTGCCTCCTTGACGCCGTTCCAATTATCAGGCACCTGGAATTCATAACCATCCCTTTTGTTGGCCACCTTATAATTCCCCGTGAGGTCCTTGGTAATCTGGACTGTTTCGGGTAATTTTTTGTTCAGTTCCCGGACGTCCTTTGTAAAATTAATATAAAAAACCCCTCCCGCGAGAGAGAGGAGTAAAACAAAAACCA
>CAZMJM010000018.1:0-15797 GCA_964566875.1 uncultured Candidatus Saccharibacteria bacterium
ATGTTGAAGAAGCTGGGGGCAGACGAGAAAACAATAGGGAGCGTAAAAGACCTGCCGGAAGAAGAGAAAGAAATTTTGGAGTTAGTGAAGGATGTGACACTGGATGGCCATCTTGATGAGCCGGAGCTGTTTGAAAGGCTTAAAGAAAAGTTTAATGAAGCCCAGATAGTTGAAATAATCTCGGTTATAGGTCTGTTCAATTACATAAACAGGTTTAATAATACCCTGGGCGTCCTGCCCGAATAGGAAAACCCATGAAAATTGTAATTCCAACGGACAACAAAAAGGGGCTTGAGGACAGGGTGGCGGAGCATTTCGGCCGCTGCCAGACATACACTTTCCTTAATGAAAGGGGTGAAGTTTTAGACATTATAGATAATACCAGTGAAGATAAGGGCGGCAAAGGCCTGCCGCCCGAGTTAATAAAAGAACACGGGGCAGACGTTTTATTATGTAAAGATATCGGTCCCAGAGCCGTAGTATTATCTAAAAGGCTGGGGATTAAGACCTATGTCGGTCAGGCAAAAACGGTTGGAGAAATCTTTTCAATGTGGGAAAGCGGCAAGATTAAGGAAGCGAAGGCTGAGGATTTTAAGACTCACGAAACAATGAGAGAGTAATGTAACTTTAAAGCGTATGAAAACAGAAAGGAACAAAGAGGCAGAAGAGGAAAAAGAGATAAAAGGTCTCTCAGAGGAAGAAAAGCAGGAGATGAAGAGAAACGTAGAAAAGATGGCAGAGAACGATCCTCTTGACTAACATGTTTCTGGGGAAATAAGCAGCAACGGTTTTATGGCAGAACCAATTTTGAGAGTACGAAATTTGAGCGTAGATTTGGGAGGACAGAAGGTGCTCGAAGATTTAGATTTTGATTTGAATGAAAAAGAAATATTAATCATTTTGGGGCCGAACGGAGCCGGTAAAAGCGTCCTGCTGCGCACCCTGCTGGGTTTACATCAATTCCAAGGCCAAATCAAGTGGAGAAAGGATACCCATATCGGCTATGTGCCGGAAGGGTTCGATGTTTCTCCGGACCTGCCATTGAGCGTAAAAGAATTTTTCCAATTTAAAAAAGCCAGCCCGCAGGAAATTTCACAAGCCCTTCGATGGATAGGAATAGAAGGCTCTTCTCAATTTCTAGAAAAGAGACTGGGAGCCCTTTCCACCGGACAATTGCGCAGGGTTATTATTGCCTGGGCTTTGGTTGACAAGCCCGACGTCCTGCTTTTAGACGAGCCGATGCTTGGAGTTGATATCCACGGTCGGGAGACTATCTATGATACCCTGGTCAGGCTTTGGAAGAAGCAGGACCAGGCAATTATTTTGGTTTCCCATGAGATAGGTGAGGTTGCCAAGGGAGCTGATAAGATTCTGGCCCTGGATAAGAAAAAGATTTTTTACGGCAATCCCAAGAATGTTATTACCGCTAAAAATTTAGCTAAAATATATGGAGGTGCAATTTCTCTTTAGCCTGATAACGGGAATTTTCATTGGCGGGGTAGCCGGCTACCTAGGCGCCTTAATGATTACTAAAAGAATGGCTTTGGTGGGGGATGCCTTGGGCCATGTTGCCTTGCCGGGTGTGGCCCTGGCTTTAATTTACGGATTCAGCGTTTCCTTAGGGGCCTTACCAATCTTGATCCTGGGAATTGTTTTAATCTGGTTGTTTGAAATGAGGACGAAATTACCGATGGAGGCTCTGACCGGAATTGTCTTTACGGCATCGGTAGCTATTGCTTTTTTGCTCTTACCGGAAAGTCAGGTTTCCGCAGCCCTCATAGGCGACATTTCTCAAGTGGGCTTTTGGGACACCCTTGTTTCGGCAATACTATCCATTATCACCTTATTGGTTTTGAAGAAAATTTTCTATAAGATAATTTTAGCTAATCTTTCTGAGAATCTGGCTAAGGTTGAACACGTAGAAGTTGAGAAATATAATTTCATTTATTTGGCCTGTATCGCCGTTGTTGTTGCCTTAGGAATCAAGGTGACTGGTTCTCTTTTAATGGGAGCTTTAGTCATTACGCCGGCGGCGGCAGCACGCAATTTTGCCCATAATTTATCTCAGTATTCCTATGGAGCCTTGATAGTCGGCAGCTTAAGCTGCACTTTAGGAATTTTAGCTTTTAAATTTTCCGGACTGCCCGCCGGCCCCTTAATTATTCTTGCTGCTACGTTACTTTTCTTGGTTTCTTTAATCCTTAAAAGATTGGCTTAAAATATATGAAAATTGCAGTTACCGGAGGGAAGGGGGGTACGGGAAAATCAATGACGGCTGTTTCTCTGGCGGTGGAATTTGCCAGAAGCAAGACCACCATGCTGGTGGATGCGGACGTCGAATGTCCGAATGACCACCTGATGATTTCCGCAAAGAGGCAGAGATACGCCAGGGTTTATCAGCCCATACCAAAATGGGATTTTGAAAAATGCAGAAAATGCGGAAAGTGTGCCGCCGTCTGCAAGCAAAACGCAATAGTGTTCGCGGAGGGAAAATATCCGGCCTTCATCAAAGACGTTTGTATAGGATGCCGGGCTTGCATTGTCGCCTGTCCTTACGGCGCCATTACAGAGACGAAAAAAGAAATAGGGACCGTTTATACTGGGAAGAGCTACAAGGTGAACCTTGTTTCCGGAGAATTGAAGCTGGGCGAGCTGGCTTCCGGAGAAGTGGTGGCAGAGGTAAGGAAATATGCCGAGAAGATTAACAAAAAATTAAGGGCGGACGTGGTAATCATAGATTCTGCCGCCGGTATCGGCTGTCCGGTCATCGCCTCCCTGGTAGGCACAGATTATATAGTGGGAGTGACGGAGCCGACACCATCGGCCCTGCACGACTTAAAGCGCGTTTTATATCTGGCCAATCATTTTAAAATAAAGCACGGCATCGTTATCAATAAGTATGACCTGGAAAGAAAGTTTTGTGCAAAAATAGAAAGATTTGCCAGGAATAATAAAATCCCCGTTGTCGGCCGGATTCCTTACCGGAAAGATTTTGTTGAGGCTATGATAAAAATGAAGCCGGTAGTAAAAATTAATCCCGAGTATAGGAAGTTATTCGGGAAGATAATCAATCAAATAAATTAAAAATATGAAGGAGAAAATTGCCATCCTTTCCATAGCAGCCAATGTCGTTCTGGCGGCCGGGAAGATTACCGTCGGCCTGATTTCCAACTCGGCCGCCATTTTAGCCGAGGGCACCCATTCTTTGATGGACATTTTTTCTTCGGCCGTCAGTTATGCCGGCATTAGAATTGCGAAGAAGCCGAGCGACCAGGAACATCCTTACGGGCATTATAAATTTGAAGTACTGGCCGGCGGCATCATCACCTTGATTCTTTTTGCCACAGGTCTCGGCATTATCTATGAGTCGTACCAGAACCTTTTTGAGCTTGAGAAGATAAAACTGAGTTATGCGGCCTTCGGAGTAATGCTGTTTTCCGCCGTAGTGAATGAGATTATGGCCAGGACGAAGATACATTTCGGTCAGAAAGAAAATTCCGTCAGTCTGCTCTCTGACGGATTCCATTCCCGGATAGACGTCTTCACTTCTCTGGCGGTTTTTGTGGGTTTGTTTCTTACAAGGTATTTTATTTATGCGGATTCTGTTTTAGCCTTTCTGATAGGCCTTTATATTATAAAGGAATCTTTTTCGCTGGGGAGGGATGTGGCTGATTCTCTGCTTGATGTCTCGGCAGGGGCGGAAACGGAAGAAGAAATAAAGTCTATCGCAAAACAGCTAAACATTGAAGTTGATTCCCTGAAGACGCAGAAGAAGGGCTCTGCCGTCACCGCCAATTTGGAGATAAAACTGCCGAGTGACTTGAAGGTTAAAGAGGCCACTGAAAAATCCGAGGGATTAAGAAAAAAGCTTATGGAAGAAATTAGCAACCTCTCTTACGTGGCCATTCAGATAAAGAGCCACGACATTGAAACAGGTTTTTACCGACCGGCTTTTGGGCGGGGATACGGCTGGCAGAGAAAGGGAAGATTTAAAGAAAGTATTAAGGAGGCGGCCGGCAGAGGGCCTGGAGGATGGTGTGTTTGTCCGCAGTGCGGATATCAGGTTTCCCATGAGAGAGGAGTACCCTGCTCCAGCATAAAATGTCCTAACTGCGGGGTAAATTTACAGCGTAAGGAATAGATAAGGCGGCGGGCGATGTTTTATGATAAAATCAATAAAACCTAAGTTATGTTCAAAATTTTCCATAAAACGGTCAGCGGTCCTTTCACCATACCTTCCGGTATCATTACGACTAAGGCGGCCGTCATTGAAAAATTTGCCAGAGAGATTCCCGAGTTAGGCATCATAACCACCAAAAGCATAGGAAGACATCCCAGAAAAGGGAACAAGGAGCCTATTTTATCCCGATACGCTCCTTTTTCATTTGTGAACGCGGTCGGCCTTACTAATCCGGGAGCCGAAGGGTTTGCCGCAGAACTCTCCCATATAACCATTCCTGGAGATAAATTCCTTCTGATTTCCATCTTCGGGAACAGAGAAGAGGAAATAGCGGAGATTGTGGAAATCCTGGAAAGCTATGCCGATGGATTTGAGCTTAATGTTTCCTGCCCCCATGCCGAAGGTTACGGCCAGGCCGTGGGACAGGATAAGGAACTGGTGAAAAAGCTGACCAAGACAGCTGCTTCTTTCGGAAAACCGGTATTCGTAAAGATATCCCCCAATCTGCCGCTGGAAGAGACGGTAAGGTATGCCGCCCTGGGAGGGGCTTCGGGCATAACGGCCATCAATACCAGGGGGCCGGTGGAATTCCTGCATGACGGACACCCCGTACTTTCTAATAGGAAAGGTGGCGTTTCCGGCAGGGCTATTCTGGAGACGGGTATAGAATGCGTCAAGAAAGTGAGAGAAATCACGGATTTACCCATTATTGCCTGCGGGGGAATAACTGAGGCTGCAGATGTTAAAAGGTACAGAGAGGCCGGAGCTGACTTTTTCGGAATAGGTTCCGCCCTGGCCGGCATGGATACGGAAACAATCAAAAAATATTTCCGTGCGCTTTTATTGGATTTGGACAAAGGAAACAGGGAAGCGGCAGGTTTTTTGAAAAGGGAGTTGAATATGAAATACGATAAATACGAAATAGGACAGAGAAAGCGGTTGGCTGAAGATTTATTTATCCTGAAAATGGATAGGGAAATAGAGGTGGAACCCGGCCAGTTCGTCTTTGTATGGCTGCCTGGAAAAGGGGAAAAACCTTTCTCCGTATTTGATGATGCCCCTCTTACCCTGCTTATCAAAGAAAGGGGCTGTTTTACGAGAGAGCTTGCCAAAGTTGAGCAGGGAGATACGGTTTACGTCAGGGGTCCTTACGGCAATTCTCCGGTAGTTGGAGGGAAAACGTTGTTGGTCGGAGGAGGAACCGGTATAGCCGCCCTCTACATTTTCGCCAAGCGCAATAAGGGCAATACAGCTGCTATTTTGGGGGCCAGAGACAGAGAACATCTGCCTTGGGTGGATAAATTCCGGGAGGCTTGCTCCAAGGTCTATCTGACTACGGAAAAGGGGGATGGGGGTCGCCGGGGCCTGGTAACCGACGTAATGGGAAAAGCGATGGAGGATTTTCGCCCGGAATACTGCGTAAACTGCGGGCCTGAATCCATGGTAAAGACGGCGGTTAAAACGGAAGAAGGGTGCGTTAATCCGGGGAATATATACTCTGCAATAGAATTCTTGACCAGGTGCGGAACGGGATTATGCGGCAGTTGTGCCACGGCCTCAGGTTATAGAAACTGCGTTGACGGCACTTTTTTCAGGTCGGAGCAGTTCTGAAAGGCCATCGGTTTTCTACTATTGGCGTACTTTACTGGTTTTTTAACCGATAATAGTGCTATAATAGTGAAAAGAGCGGCCAGCATAAAGATAAATTTGGAAAAATCAAGATGAGAATTATCTTTCAGAGCAAAAGGGTAAAGACATGGACAAGAATTTTGAAGAAAATTTCGAAATTTGTGTCCGGGCCGTCATCCGACAGGGAAGAGGAATTCTGGTATGTCGGAGGAAGGGAAAAGGGTATTACTTTTTCCCCGGAGGACACGTTGATTTTGGAGAGCCGGCGAAGGAAGCGCTGGAGCGGGAATTAAAGGAAGAACTGGACCTCACCACCAAAAGCACCTCTTTCATAGGAGCCGTGGAGAACCTGTTCCGCGAGGACGGTCAGGTTCATCACGAGGTTAATCTGGTTTTTCAGGTTGAGGCGGAGAATACAGCCTACAAGAGCCAGGAGGACCGCCTGGATTTTTTCTTCCTTGACGTAAAAAAACTTTCCGAAGAAAACGTCCTGCCGCTGGTACTTCGCGACAATGTCGTGAGATGGCTGGATGACAGAGAGATTTTCTGGGCCAGTCATTCCTGAAAGATAAGCCGCTGTATCTTTTTTGAAAATAGGTGATATAATCAATGCGCCAAAGGTCGCAAATAAAATTCTAAACCTAGATTAGTATGAAAAAAATAATTTGTCTGTTGTTGACGGCAATCGTGGCGTTTGGTGCAGGAGTGGTTTTGACCGCCGAATACTGCAGCCGGTTCGTTGATACCAACGTTCCGGCCGAAGGAAATTATCTGCAGATGTCGGTGGCTTCCATCACCCAAAAGGATAACTTCTTCAACATCTGGGCAGAGTATCCCCAATTCAACGGGGTCGATGCCGCTTTCAACCAGAAGATTGCTGACCTCATGAACAAGCAGGTGGATGATTTTAAGACGAACGCGGCAGCCAATTGGGAGGCCAGGAGGGCTACAGCTACTCCTGATAACCCGGTTCCCGAATTTCCCGAGCAGCCCTTTGATTTCATCGCTACCTGGACACCCACTCAAATCAACAACAGTTATCTGAGTTTTGTTATCAACGTCTATTATTTCAGCGGAGGCGCACACGGCCTGAACGAGGTTTACGCTTTCAATTATGACCTGAATCAGCAGAAGGAGATTACCATCAATGATTTTCTGGGTTCTTCCCAGGATGCCCTGGACGAGGTTGCATTACTGGCCTCTCAAAACGTCAGCTCTGATCTTCAGTCCCGCGGAGTACAAATAAATACCAGCACCCAGCAGATGATAGACCAGGGGACCGCCGCAACAACGGAAAACTATAAGAACTTCAATTTCAGCAATAACGCGCTGATAGTATATTTTCCGCAGTATCAGGTGGCACCGGGTTACATAGGCAACGTAACCGTTACACTTTATCAGAACCAGCTGACGTCGGCGGGTGTGCAATCTAACTATCTGAAATAAATAGGCGGAACGTGATAACGCTCTATGCCTCGATTTTCCGAATACACACCCAGGAGCGTTGAAGAGGTCTTCAAACTCCTGGATACTTCCGAAAAAGGTCTTTCCGCAAAGAAGGCAGCGGAGCTTTTAAGGAGGTTTGGAAAAAACGAGGTGAAGATAAAAGAGGAGGGACTACTGGATATTTTTCTAAAGCAGTTCAAATCACCCTTCTTTTATCTTCTTTTCGCAGCCTCTCTAATAGCCTTCCTGATAGGCGAGAAGATTGACGGTGCCGTCATTCTGGCTTTTGTTTTCATCAATGTCCTGCTGGGTTTCTTCCAGGAAGCCAAGGCCAAGAGGGCTGTTTCCCTGCTGAAGAGGTACCTGCCTTCAAAAATAAGGGTTTTGAGAAGCGGCAAAGAGAAGGCGATTGACAGAAAGCTTCTGGTCCCCGGAGATATCGTTCTTCTGGAGCAGGGGGATATCGCCCCGGCTGATTTGCGGGTATGGAAGGCGGAAAATTTTTCAGTTGATGAGGAGATATTAAGCGGAGAATCCGTTCCCATCTCCAAAACCGCTCAGCCGCTCCCGGGAAAGATTGAGGAGTTTTTTGAAGCGGCCAATATAATTTTCAGCGGAACGTCGGTCATTTCCGGGGAGGCAGTGGGAGTGGTGATAGCAGCGGGGAAAGAGACAGCTCTGGGGGAAATTACCAGGCTCACCTCAAGCATTGCCCGCGAAAGCCTTTACGAAAAAAGCCTCCTCAGTTTTTCTCATCTCATCCTGAGGATAGTCATAGTTACCATCGTCCTTATTTTCCTGGTTAATCTGGTGGTTAAGGGCACGACCGACCTCTTTGATTTCCTTCTCTTTTGCATAGCCCTCACGGTGAGTATCATCCCGGAGGCCCTTCCCCTGATTATTACCTTCGCCCTCTCCAACGGAGCCTTGAAACTGGCCAAAAAGAAGGTGGTGGTAAAGAGGTTATCGGCGGTTGAGGACCTGGGTGACATCGAAATCCTCTGCAGCGATAAGACGGGCACCCTGACCAAAAACAAGCTTAAATTGGAGAGCACCTATTCTTCGGATAAGAGTAAGTGCCTGCTCTACAGCCTTCTGTCTTCGCCCTATGTTGAAGAGGAGATAGAATCAAGCTTGAACCCTTTTGATATGGCTCTTTTCGAAGCGGCCCCTAAAAAAGTCCGCAATTCCCTCAAGAGGTTCAAACTGCTGGCCGAAAAGTCTTTTGACTTATCGCGACTGAGGAACAGTGTCTTGTTGGAGGACGCCAGGGGCAAGAAGATTTTAATCAGTCGGGGGGCGCCTGAGCCTATTTTGGGCTTATGCTCTGAATTCGATGGAAACGAGAAAGAAATCAGGAGGGATATAGAGAGGAAAGGCAAAGAGGGAAAGAGGATTTTAGCCATGGCATTTAAAGCTTTTGCCGAGGACAGTTTCAGCGAAAGAGACGAGGACGACATGAAATTCCTGGGGTACTTCTCTTTCTTCGATCCCCTAAAGGAAACGGCCAGGGAGGCTATTCAGCTGGCCGGAAAACTCGGGGTCCAGGTGAAGATTTTAACAGGTGACAGCAGAGAGGTAGCAGGTCAGGTAGCCAGAGAGATAGGGCTCATCAAGAGCCAGGAAGAAGTAATCCTCGGAGAAACCGTGGATTCTTTTTCCGGGGAAGATTTTGAAAGAGCCTGTGAAAATTTTTCAGTTTTTGCCAGGGTTTCACCCCAGACCAAATACAGAATAGTGAAATCATTAGGGGAAAGGTATGAGGTTGGTTTTCTGGGAGAGGGGGTTAACGACGCCCCTGCCCTGAAGGCCTCTCATCTGGCCATCGTCGTACAGAGTGCCGCCGATGTCTCCCGGGAGATTGCCGACATCGTACTGCTCAGGAAGGACCTGAAGGTTATCGTGGAGGGAATAAGGCAAGGGCGAAACATTTTTTCCAATATCAACAAATACATAAAATGCACCCTGGCCAGTAACTTCGGTAATTTTTATTCCATCGCCATTATCTCCCTGATAATACCTTTTCTGCCGATGCTGCCCGTTCAAATCCTGCTGGTCAATCTTCTTTCCGATTTTCCCCTGGTGGCCGTGGCCTCGGACAGGGTCGACCTTGAGGAATTGAAAAAACCAAAGTTCTACCAATTGAATAAGGTAATACTGCTTATCGTCCTCCTCGGCCTGACCAGTACCATTTTCGACTTTATATTTTTTGCTATTTTCCATACGGTAGCCCCATCTCTCCTCCAGACCCTCTGGTTTATAGAGAGCGTTCTAACGGAAATTGCCCTGATATTTTCCATAAGAACTTCCCACATGTTTCTCAGGGCGAGGAGTCCCAGTTTCGCGCTGGTGGCGGTTTCCATACTGACCCTGCTCATTACGGTGGGCTTGCCCTTTACCGCCTTAGGCCAGGAGACATTCCATCTGGTCACCCCCGTCCTTCCGGAACTTCTGGTAGTGTTAACCTTAATTGCCACCTATTTTGTGGTTAGTGAGGTCATCAAGCTGATATACTTCCGCTATTGGACATGGAAAAACGGCTCTTAAGAGACCGATTCTTATCCAACTAAAAACCCCGCAGGTAAACCTGCGGGGTTTTGCTGTTTTCGCCTATCTGAAGTTTTTAGCTCTTCTCTTTCTGTGGCATTCCCTGCAGTAGACGGGTCTGTCCCCTGAGGGCTGGAAAGGAAGTTCTGTTATTTCTGCTCCACACTCGGCGCATTTCCAATTCCCCTTGAACATTGGTCTTGGGGAAAAATCAGAATTTGAATTCTCAAACATGAAACTTGATGCTTAACTCTTCTATTGATGTGCTTTAGTTAAAAAGCGACCTTTTGATTACCAAGTCGCTTTATTAACTAGATATTAACTCCCCGACTTATAATCTGGTTATCATACTACCACTGCATTTTAAAAAGTCAATAGGAGAGGCAAGAACATTGCGCTTTTTATCTGTTATAAAATCAACTATAATTAAAGAGAAATATGACTAATCAGCAAGAGTTCAAAGACATCCTGGCCCGGGTTTCTTCCACTTTTCTCCCCAGGGAGACCACCCTGATTGTTTTTCTGGCGGCCGTTGTCCTGATGAAGGCAACGGGTCTGCTCTCATTCTACGACAGGGTAAACCGGGTGCTCCTTGTTTTGTCTTTTTATCTGTTTTCGGCTTTGGTTTTTAGAAAAGTAGTGAAAAGACAGACCCGGGCGAAAGCCATTGTCAACCTGTATTTTTTCTACGACATTTTCATAGAAGTCTTATCCATTACAGCCATCGTCTACCTGGCCGGAGGAGTGGAATGGATGGGGTCTGTTTTCTTCCTGTTCCCCGTAGTCTATGCCAGTATCGTACTGCCGAGAAAGAAGGCCCTGGTGGTTTGCGCCCTTACGACCGTAAGCTACGCGCTTCTGGTTATTCTGCCTTATCTGGGATTGGTGCCTTTCCATCCTTACTTTGATTTGGGATTTCCCCTTTACCGGAACCCCAAATACGTAATAGATAATATCCTGCTGGCCGGGGCTTCCTTCTTCGGCATCGGAGTGGCCGCCAATCTTTTTACCGACGTTTTGAAAAGGAAAAGCGTGGAACTGGAAAGAACCAGCGAGGCTTTAGAAGAACAGAAGGCTACTTTGGAAATCAAGGTGCGGGCCAGAACCGAGGAGTTGGAAGGCCTCTCTGAGAACCTGAAAGACAAGGTCAGGGAAAGGACCCAGGAACTTGAGGAAAGGAAAAAAGAGCTTGAGGCTAAAATGGAGGAATTGGAGAAATTCAATAGATTGGCCATGGGCAGGGAAATGAAAATGATAGAGCTGAAAAAGAGGGTAAAAGAGCTTGAAGGAAAACTCAAGGGCGGCTAATTTAAGAAAGGAAGCCTTAATTGACCTAATAAACTTAACGGCTTATACTAAAACAATGGCTAAAAAGATAACAAAAAGGGTCAGAAAAAGCCTCAGAAAGACTCCGATGAAGGAAAAGAAAAAAGCGGCCAAGAGAAAGGCTGTCAGAAACAAACTCGCTAAAAAGCCGGCCCCAAAGCAGGCGAAAAAACCCGAAGGATTAAAACGCATAAAGGTCAGACTAATAGGCATAGGCGGCGGTGGAAACTCCATTGTTTCCGAAATAGCCCAGAATGTTCGGGGCGCTTCTTTCTATGCCGCCAACAGTGACGTGCGTTCCTTAAGGCGACTTCCCAGAAAAGTTTCCAAATTCCAGTTTGGCAAAGAACTCACCCACGGTTTGGGAACCGGCATGGATCCTGAAATAGGGGAAGCTGCCGCCATAAAAGAAAAAGAAAGAATAAAACAGATATTAAAGGGCCAGGATTTCGTCATCCTGGTGGCCTGTCTGGGAGGAGGATTAGGGTCGGGGGCAGCCCCTGTTTTTGCTAAGATATCGCGAGACATGGGGAATCTTACCTATGGTATTTTTACCCTTCCCTTTGATTTTGAAGGGGAGAAAAAGATGGAAATTGCCAGAACTTCTCTGCGCAAGGTTAAAAGAAGGGTCAATGCCTTTTCGGTAATTCCTAACGAAAGAATCTTCCAGATAATTGAGAGAACGGCACCCCTGAACGACGCCCTTTCTGCCATCAATAAAAAGCTTTCGGCATCGATACAGAGCCTGATAGAAATAATATATGAGCCCGGGATGATAAACATTGACTTTGCAGACTTGCGGACCGTTTTCAGCAGGAGGGGGAAACTGACCTATCTTAATTCCGTTAAACTCGGTAAGGAAAAGGAAGAAGAAATGATAAACCGGGTAATAAGCTCACCGCTGTATCCCTACAGTATAGGGGGCGCCAGAGGGATACTGTTCAACATCTCCGGCAAGAAGGACCTGTCTTTATCCCAGGTGAATCAAATTTCCGGGATTATAGCCGAGAAAGCCCACCGGGAAGCCAGGATTATTTTTGGGATATCCAACATTAAAAAAGGCTCGAATATCAAGGTAACTTTATTGGCTACCAGCTGCCGGGCGAGAGGTTTTCTCAAGAAACCGAAAAAAGAGGGCGTTAAAAGAACCAGGAAGAGACGAGCAAAAAAGAAAAAAACCCCTAAGAAGAATCCGCCAGCTGGCGGGAAAAAAGAGGTTAAGGCTGTACGGACCGCTCCGCAGCCTGCGAAAAAGAAAATCCGCCGGCTGGCGGACCGCCAATCGGCTAAGAAACCCAGAAAAAGAAAGCCGGTTGCCAAGAGGAAGAAAAAAAGAGCCGCTGCCAAAAAACCAGATAAATCGAAAATAGAGGTAAGGGTTAAGACGGTTGCTCAAGACTCTTCACCGAGCGAGAGCGGTGCAGTTAGCAAGGAAAAGCAGAGGGTGAGGAAGAACGCTCTTCAGATTAAGAAAGACAAGGAGAAAGAAGAGGCCGAGATAATATCCAAGGAAGAATTTTGGGAAAAACCCACCTTTTTAAGGAAAAAAGTCATTTAATGGTATTTTTCTTAAATCATGAATAAGGTAAACGGGGAAATTCTTGCGGAAATTTTTAAAGAAAGGGAGAAAGGCGCTTATTACCGGAAATACGATTTCGGGCTCTTGATTGTCATTGGGGGCTCTGAATTCTACTCCGGCTCGCCGGCCTTGTCAGCCATGGCAGCCTTTAATACCGGAGTGGATATGGTGCGGGTTATTGCGCCCAAGAGGGCGGCCGACATCATCGCTTCTTTTTCTCCTGACATGGCCGCCTACCCCCTGGAAGGAAAGTGGCTGAACGGCGGACATCTGGCCGACCTGATTGCCATAACCAAGGCCGCCGAAAGTGTGGCCCGCGGGAACGTGGCCGTTGTCATAGGAGGCGGGGCCGGTCGAAGCAAGGAAACCCAGGAGGTCATCCTGGAGTACCTGAGCCGGGTTAGCATACCGGTGGTTATCGACGCCGACGCCATACATGCTGTAGGAAACAAGATAGATATACTAAAGGGAAAACCCTTCCTTATTACGCCCCATCTTTATGAATTTTTAATACTAACCGGTCGGGATATCAGAGAACTTGAGCACGGGGCTAAGGTACAGGCGGTGAAAGAAGAGGCAGAGCGCCTTCAAACTACCATTCTTCTCAAAGAGAAACCAGATATTATTTCCAATGGTCAGGAAGCCGTTCTTAACGAAACGGGGAGTCCTTACATGTCTGTCGGAGGCACCGGAGATACTTTGGCGGGGGTATGCGGAGCCTTATTGGCCAGAAAAATAGAACCCTTCAAGGCAGCCCAGGCGGCCGTCTTTATCAACGGTAAGGCAGGAGAACTGGCGGCCTCAAGACTGAGGGAGGGGCTGACGGCCACGGAAGTCATTAAGGCCATTCCCGAAGTATTGCACTGAGTATGTCTCACGACCTCATTATAATCGGTGGCGGACCAGCCGGCATGACGGCTGGTATTTATGCTTCCAGGCAGGGCCTGGATGTTTTAATGGTTACCAAGACCTTCGGAGGCAACATGGCCAAAAAAGTCATTCCCATCAGCAATTATCCCGGTTTCAACAAGGTCAAGGCGGGGGATTTGATTGAGCGAATGGAAAAACAACTGGAGAAGCAAAAGATAAAAGTAGAGATCAATGAGGTGGTGGGCGTTGAGAAGAAGGAAAACCTGTTTTTTCTCCATACCACCGACCACAAAGTTTTCCAGGGCAAGGCGGTGGTAGTGGCATCGGGTTCCGATCCCAGACCGCTGGAGGTACCCGGAGAAAAGGAATTTTTAGGGAAAGGAGTGAGCTATTGCGCCCTCTGCGACGGCCCCATTTTTACCGGAAAAGACATTGCCATTATAGGAGGAGGAAATGCGGCTTTTGAAACGGCCCTTTTCATGGAGAACATAGCCAGGAAAATATATATCTTAGAGTGCGGCCCATCCGTCAGGGCAAATTCAGAGAATCAGCTGCTGGTAGAGAAAGGGGGTAAGACCACCATCATCACCCAGGCGAAACTAGAGAGAATAGAAGGGGAAAAGTTCGTTAAAGCCGTTGTTTATGAAGACGGGGAGACCGGAGAAAAGAAGAACTTGGAAGTGGAGGGGGTGTTCGTGGAGATAGGATATCAGCCGACCACCTCTTTCGTAAAGGGATTGGTGGAATTCAACCAGAATGACGAAATAATAGTTGATTTCGAAACCTATCAGACCAAAACGCCGGGCCTCTTTGCCGCCGGCGACGTCAACATAGGAAAGTTTAAGCAAATAGTTACGGCCTGCGGAGAAGGAGCTAAGGCCGCTCTGGCCGCTTTCGATTATCTGCAGAGGCTGCCCTAAAGTTACTTATGTCCTCTTCCGACATCAAAAAAATCAGGGCCAGACAGATACTGGATTCCAGAGGAAACCCGACCATAGAAGTGGCGATAGCGACGGATTTTGGCGTTTCGGTAGCCTCCGTTCCTTCGGGTGCCTCTACGGGAAAGCATGAAGCGGTGGAGTTGAGGGATGGGGGAAAGGCTTACGCTGGAAAGGGAGTGCTGAAGGCGGTGGATAACGTCAATGATATCATAGCGCCCAAGCTTTTGGGAATGGAAATTTCCGACCAGAGGAAGATTGACGACCTGATGAATGACATGGACGGGACAGATAACAAAGCCAATCTGGGAGGCAATGCCATCTGCGCAGTTTCCCTGGCCGTATGCCGGGCAGCTTCTCAGGCAGGGAAACTGCCTCTTTTTAAATACATAAACGGGATAATCGGCGGCTACCAATTGCCGCAGGTTTCAGTAAAAATACCCCTGCCTTCTTTCAATATCATCAACGGCGGGGCCCACGCGGGCAACAGACTGGATTTCCAGGAATTTATGATAGCCCCTCAAAAACAATCTTTCGCGGACAATCTGCGCATCGGGGCGGAGACCTATCAACAGCTCAAAAAGATTCTCCTGGAGAGGTACGGCAAGCTGGCCACTAATTTAGGAGACGAGGGAGGATTTGCGCCTCCCCTCATCGTGCCGGAACAGGCCCTGGAGCTTATTTCTTCTGCCCTAAAAAATCTGGGATATGAAAGCGACGTCAGGATCATACTTGACGTGGCGGCTTCCCAGTTTCTTGAGCAAGACAAGTACAAACTGCAGACGGGTGTCTTTACCAGGGAAGGACTACTCAGATATTACGGCAGCCTGGTTGCCAAGTATGCCATTTCCGGCATAGAAGATCCCTTTGCCGAGGAAGACTGGGAGGGATTTCGGAGTATCAATTCAGAATTGGGAGAAAAGATTATGGTCATAGGAGACGACCTGCTGGTGACTAATCCTGTCAGGATAAAGCAGGCTGCGGAGAGGAAGGCGGTTAATTCCATGATCCTGAAGATTAACCAGATAGGAACCGTTTCGGAGTCCCTGGAGGCGGCCCGTTTAGCCAGGGAATACGGATGGAAAATAGTAGTTTCCCATAGGTCCGGCGATACCACGGACGACTTTATAGCGGATTTCGCCGTAGGGATAGCCGCAGACTTCATCAAAACAGGAGCCCCGGCCCGCGGGGAGAGAGTGGCCAAGTACAATCGCCTTTCCGCCATCGAAGAACTTCTTTAAAATCGCATTGTTAATGGTCGTTTCAGCCAGTCCCTTCGGGC
>CAZMJM010000019.1:0-12013 GCA_964566875.1 uncultured Candidatus Saccharibacteria bacterium
GAGCCCCAGGCATGAAAGAGGTCTCTGGACCTCCACGAAGTTTCCATAACTAATTTTCCTTCATAAACCCTGCACCAGATCCTTTGAAGACAGGGCGGCTCATCGGTAAGCCAGTCGCGGTCGACGAACCAGGTAATGGCCTGGGCTCTTCTCGAATAATTGCTTTTCTTCAACTTCTCTATTATTTTTTCTATCTGGTCTATCTCCCAGGACGGATTATTACCGTCCTGCTTGTACTTAAAGAGTCTGTCGTGATAAGTATAATTCACGTTCTTGCCTTCTATGCCAATCAGATAATCTATGGAACCTTCCAGCACCTTGGGTAAATAACTCTTTACCTCAAGAAAAGTAACGTAATCTCCTCTGTGTTTCCTTGGTTCCTTAAGGGGATTTTTAACGTGGATCAGTACCGTAGCATCCTTGCTGGACCCTCCGTATTCGGTTCTAATGTCAAACCCGTCTTTAAAAACTTTTAGAACTGCCTTCTCCCAGGCTTCAGCCAGGGTTTCAGCTTCTATCAACAATACCGGTAAAATTCCGCTCATTCATATATCACTTTTTTGTTTTAAGGTACTTTACGTACTGTAGTTATATTAAATAGCCTTGAAAATTAGTCAATAAAAAAAAGAACTCTGTTGAGTTCTCATTCTTTATCCTCTGTCCTCCTTTATTATTTATTCTGGTCGGCCCCGTACTGCTGTTTATCGTCAATAATGTCCTTTTCCTGCCAATCGCTTATCCAGTCTTCAACCCTGAATATCTTGTAACTTCCGTCCTTCATGGAACCTATAAATCTGGTGATGCCGGCATTAATAATCATTTTCTTACAGATAAAACACGGTATAGAATCGAATTTCTCGCCTTCTGTGTTTTCTCCATAAAGATACATGTCTCCTCCCAGGACGTTAGCGCCCGAACGGGCGGCATTAATAATGGCGTTTTGCTCGGAATGGACGCTGCGGCACAGTTCGTATTGTTTTCCGTGCGGAATATTAAGTTTGTCTCTCAGACAAAATCCTCTTTCCAGGCAGTCTTTAGTTTTCCTGGGCGCACCTATGTACCCGGTGGCCACAATGACGTCGTCTTTGACAATAATGGCTGCCGATCTGGACCTGAAACAAGTTGAGCGCTTGGATATTTCTTTGGCGATATTGAGATAATACTGGTCCTTAGAAGGCCTTTTGGGCTTTTCTTCCATAAGATATCCCTATAATTTATAACCCTCTATTTCTATTCCCATGTTTTTGGCGGTGGCGGCCACGATTTTCATGGCCTTTTCTATGTCTTCGGTATTCAAATCTTTAATTTTTGTCTCCGCTATCTCCTTCAGCTGCTCTTTGTTTATCTTCCCCACCTTCTTTTTATTGGGTTCCCCGGAACCCTTTTCTATGCCGGCAGCCTTCTTAAGCAAATCCGAAACCAGAGGCTGCTTGACCTGGAAATCATAACTCCTGTCTTCGTATATCTTAACGCTGACGGGAAGGGTGAAACCCTTCTTGTCCTGGGTCGCATCGTTAAATCTCTGACAAAACTCGGCAATATTAATGCCGTGCTGGGCCAGGATGGGACCAACCGGAGGAGCAGGAGTGGCCTCACCGGCCGGGACTATCAATTTTACCACGGAAGCAACTTTTTTAGCCATAGTGTGTAATTTTGTTTAGGATTTCTATTTTAGTGATTAGGGTTTGGGGACTAGAGCTTCTTAACCTGGAGGGAGTCCAATTCCACGGGTGTGTCCCTTCCAAACATATTTATCAAAACCTTGATCTTGCCCCTTTCCTGGTCTATCTCCGACACCCTTCCGTCAGAATCCTTAAAGGGTCCATCCGTAATCTTGACCAGGTCACCTTCCTCTACATCTATTTTAAACTGGGGCTCTTCCACCTTCATCCTCTCTTTAAGGTTGGTGATTTCTTTATCGGAGACGGGCACGGGAGTCGTCCCAGCCCCGATGAACCCGGTGACATTGGGGGTATTTCTCACCACGTACCAGGAGTCGTCTGTCACCACCATTTCAACCAGCACGTAGCCCGGGTATATCTTCTCTTCCACTACTTTCCTCTTCCCGTTCTTTATCTTTATCTTTTTCTCCTTTGGGACGATGACGTTGAATATCTTATCTTCCATACCCAAAGATTCAATCCTTTGTCTCAGATTCTTCGCCACCGACTCTTCGTAACCGGAATAGGTATGCAGAACGTACCAATTCCTTTTTTGAGGCAACTTTTGCTTAGGCATAAAGAATAATAATTAGATTTCCTTACTATATAAGTTTATTTAGGAGAGTAGTAAAAATCAGGTCCATGCTGCCTAAAAAAATCGCTACCGCTATGGAAACTCCAATCACTATCAAGGTGTCTCTCATGGTTTCCTTGGAGGTAGGCCAGCTCACTTTCTTGACTTCCGTCTGTACGTCTTTGAAAAAATTCACTGTTTTTTTGGGAAATTCCGTAATCTTCATATGTTTTATTATATATCCAAATTCTTCACTTTTTTAGCATAGTTTTGGATGAATTTCTTCCTCGAAGAAACCTCCTTACCCATCAGGGTATCAAATATCTTGTCGGCCTCCCTGGCGTCATCGATGCTTACCTGAAGCAGCGTTCTATTCTCCGGATCCATGGTGGTATCCCAAAGCTCCCCGGCGTTCATTTCCCCCAAACCTTTATATCTCTGGATAGAGGCTCTAGTTTTTTCTCCTAGCTCTTTGATAATTTCAGCCTTTTCGTCCTCGGTATAGGCATATTCCATATTCTTGCCCGCCTGAATTTTATACAGAGGCGGCTGGGCCAGGTAGATATAACCGTTCTCAATTAAAGGTTTAAAGTAACGGTAGAATAAAGTCAAGAGCAAAGCCTTAATATGGTTGCCGTCGGAATCGGCATCACACATGATAATTATGCGGTGGTATCTGCTTTTAGTGACGTCAAAATCTTCTCCGATGGCCGTGCCCAGGGCAATCACCAATGATTTGATTTCTTTAGAAGAAAGTATCCTGTCCAGGCGAGCCCTCTCCACGTTGAGAATCTTTCCCCTTAAGGGAAGGATGGCCTGAAAATGTCGGTCACGCGCCTGCCTAGAGCTGCCGCCAGCAGATTCCCCCTCTACTATATATAATTCCGATTCCTCTGGCTTCCGTGAGGTGCAGTCGGCCAGTTTTCCCGGCAGAGCCAATCCGTCCAATACCCTCTTCTTCAAGATAATATCTTTGGCGGCCTTGGCCGCCTTCCTGGCCTTCTGGGCCAGAAGAAACTTCTGAATAATAGACCTGGCATCCTTGGGATTTCTCTCCAGAAAGTCAGTCAGGGTGGTACCGACGACCTGCTCTACGGCTGTCTTGGCCTCCGAGTTGCCGAGTTTGGCCTTGGTCTGTCCCTCAAACTGAGGATCTTTTATCTTGATGGACACCACGGCGGTCAATCCCTCCCGGGTATCGTTACCGGAGAAATTATTCGCCTTTTCGTCTATCAGTTCGTTCTTCCTGGCATAATCATTAAAGGACCTCGTTAAGGCGCTCCTGAAACCGGTCAGGTGTGTTCCTCCCTCTTCCGTAAAGATATTGTTGGCGAAGGCGTCCTCGTAGGATTCGTATTCATCCGTATAGAGGAAAGCTGCCTCTACTATTATGTCTTCACTCTTTTCGTTGCAGTAAAAAATCCTGTCCTGGATGGGAGTTCTTCCTCTTATCAAATGATTTACGTAGGAAACTATCCCTCCTTCAAAATAGAATGAATAACTGCCGCTGGGCTTAAGACGCTCATCAATAAGGGAAATCCTCACCGCCTTTGTCAGGTAGGCCTGCTGGCGCAGATACTTAAGGATGTCTTTTTTCTTGAAACTAACATCTTTGAATATCTGCTGGTCGGGGTAGAAGGTGATGATAGTCCCGCTGTCCTTGCATTTACCGGATTTCTTCAGCTTACTGATGACTTTGCCTTTGGAATATTCCTGGACATATCGGTATCCGTCACGGCATATTTCAGCCTTCATATTCTTAGACAAGGCGCAAACTACGGAAATACCCACTCCGTGCAGACCGCCGCTGGAAACATAAACTTTTCCTCCAAACTTGGCCCCCGCGTGCAGAGTAGTCATGACGGTTTCCAGGGCCGATTTTTTAGTCTGGGGATGCCTGTCCACGGGAATGCCCCTTCCATTGTCCTCCACCCTCACCCCACCATCTGCCAGGAGGATAACCTTCACATCGCTGCAGTATCCCATGATAGCCTCGTCTATGCTGTTGCCCACACACTCCTTAATAAGGTGGTGGAGACCCTCTACGCCCGTAGAACCAATGTACATGCCCGGTCTTTTCCTGACCGGTTCCAATCCATCCAAAACGTAAATGTCTCTGGCTGTATAAGACTTCTTTTCTTCTGTTGCGACCGCTGTACCCTTTTTGCTTCTGGGTGAAGATTTGGATTTGCTGATTTTTTTGTTTTTTTTCGGCATTTTTGGCTAATAGTATTTCTTATTTACCCTGTCTAAAAAATAAAAACAACTTTCATGATTCAATCTGAAATTGTTTTTCGAGTGTCATCCTCTTTTCTTTTTAAATCTTTAAAAGCGACTTTTTTCCGACCTCTTTTCTGCCCCTTATTTCTGCTGTTTTTACTCTTTCACAAATTGCTTTATATACCTCTATTTTAGCTTAAAATTAAGGCAAAAGCAAGTTATAATCTGTGCATAAAAAAAAGGGTAAAATAACCTTAAAACAGGCCCAAAAATTGGTAAAAATCGAGAGCCCACATCTCTCCGAAAAACCGCCGCCTCCTACCTGTTACAGCTGTCTAAAAAGTAGTTTTCATGGATGGGTTCCAGGTGTGATGACTTGATGAAGCCGAAACAAATAGAAGAGAGGGATTCCCTTATTTCTTCATTAAGAGGCTCTACCCTCTTGAATACGGCTCCCCATTCATTTTCCCTGACCTCTGCGAAAACGGGATAGGCTCTAAGGTATAAATAGAAAATACCCAACATGTCCGGGCTAAGCGGCCAGGCATTACATAATTCGGTATAGCAGAAATGCAGGATGACGAAGTCGGCATTGCTTATCCTCGGCAGAGCGTAAAGCTGCTGACGGTGGCTCAAGTGGGGAAGAAAAATCTGTGAAGCGGAAACGGCGGCATCTTTCGGAATCTCCTGCAGCAGTTCCTGCAAGGCCTCTTTTCTTCCGGATTCTCCAAGGCTCTGCCAATTATCTATTGGAGAAAACAGGTAGGTAAACTGGTAACTGAAAACCAGATTGAGAATTAATGGAAAAGCAATCACCAGATTGGTAAAGGAAACCTCTACCCCGTTCAGTTTTCTCTGAATTTTCTCTATCATCGAAGAACGTTCGGCCCTTTTGAGGAAATAAAACATCGCTATTACTCCGATGGGAACGAATAAGAGGTTGTACTGGCCCTTAATGAAACCGGCAGACTGGTAAGAGCTCATTATTTTCTCCGCTATCATCGGAGTAGCAAGCAAGAAGGAGGCGGGTACGAAAATCATGGGTATCAGAAAAGAGGCTACAAAGAAAATAACAGTCCACCATTTGTCCGGCATGGTAAAGAACAGCAGATTAACGAGAGCGCCCGGATCACTTAGGTAATGAATGATGCCGCCGATTACGCCGTTCTCAAAACCCGGAAACATCTCCCAATAATCGTATGCATCGAAGTAATTCATGCCCGGCATTACCACACCGGTTATAACGAACAGGGCAACCGCCCCTAGAATTAGAGTCGCCGCCCCTTTGAAATATTTTTTTTCTTTAAGGATGACAAAAAGCCCAACGACCGCAACCAAAAGAGCAAGGTCTTCTTTGGTAAAAAGCAATAGAAAAAGCCCAAGAAAATAATAGAGCCATTTCCTCTTAATTAAAAAATAAAAAGTTCCTAAAAGGAATAATGGGGCAAAAATAATTTCGTGGAAATCAAAGCTAGACAAGGACTGGAGCGGTATAGAAGTAAGATAAAAAAGCGATATAAGGGTTGTTTTAAAATCGCTAACCTGCCATTCTTTTCCCCATAAGTAAATAACGGCTACGGGAGCAAGGAGAATAATATTCTGGGCAATCAAGAGGGTGCTGACGTCTGAAGATATCCAGTAGAAAGGAGCCAGGAATACCAGGACCGGGTCAAAGTGATCCCCAAAGACAACGGGAACATCCCTCACGCTGCTGGCCGGCACCTCAAAGCGACTCATGTGCCAAACGGCCTGGTCGAAGATGGACAGGTCATAGCCCGTAAAAAAGTTGTTCTGTTTATGCAGAGAAAAGGCCGTATAGAAAGAGAAGAATGCCAAAACTGCAAGCGCCAAAAAAAACGCTGTATTCTGCCCTTTTCTTATGCCTAATTTTCTGAATATGACCTTCAGTACAATCAAAAAAGGCGGGGTCAGGAGAGCGGTAACTATCAAAAGACCGGCTAACGACCTCCAAAGAGATGCAGAAAAAAAGAAATATGAGATTACTGAAAAAACAATGCTCAGAGCCGTCCAGGCGAGCCAGAAATAGAATACCTTTTTGCTGACACTGGTAAAAAATCTCATTCTTAATTCTAATCCTCCCTTTTCTTAAACATGGCCACGGCGGCGACAAAAAATACCAGAGAATAAAGGGCCAGGGCTAAAATAGCAGGAGTTACGTCGTTGATATTAAATCCTCGGATAACTACGTCTCTCAGGGCTTCCACGGAAAAAGACAGGGGGAAGTATCTGACCACCCGGGCTACATAATCCGGCATACACTCAATGGGAAAAAATACTCCTGAAACAAAAATAGAAGGTATACTGATAAAAAGCACAATAACCTGCGAGTCAAATTCAGTTTTGCCGATAGTGGAAGTGATAAGAGCTAACCCGATAAAAGGAGCTGCAGTAATAATCTCTAAAAGTATGACCAGCCAGACGGGTCCGGCAATGGGAATATTAAAGAAAGTGTAACCGCATACCAGGATAAATACCCCGGATATGGCAGCCAGAATGATGTAAGTAATATATTTGCTTATCAATAGAATGCTCAGGGGCAGGGAGGAACTTCTTATCCTTTCCAGAGTACCGGCCACCCGTTCCCTGACCACTCCGATGGATGCCAGACTCAGGCAGAAAAACATTATTCCCAAAGCGATAATTCCGGGGAACAAATAGTCAATAAACCTCAGATCTCCCTCGTATATGTCTTTCTGTTCGATATCATAGGTTCCTTCTGTCTCCAGCCTGGACTTTATCTTCGCCAGAACGGCATCCCTGGCCAAGGGATTGGAGTTGTCTATCACGACGATATTATCAGGCTTACCGTCCGTCAAGCGAGGATACAGGCCCAGCAGATATTTCTTATCCCCTACCAAATCCTCAAGCCTGCCCAATCCTCCGTGTTCAACTACCACATTCAGTTCGTCTGAGGATATCTTGTCCTTCATTTCAGTGACCAACCGTTCGTTGCTGCCGTCTTCCATAATGGGTATCTGAACGTGCTCAATGTCAAGAAATTCTCCGGGAAAGGAGGTGGCAATTACTACCAGAATCATCGTCGGAAAAAAGAGAGAGAAAATCAGGCCAGCTGGTTTCCTCATAAGGATGGTATGCTCCCTTATAAGGTTTTGATAGATTATCTTTAAATAGTTCATTGACTTATTTAATGAGACTTAGATAAACTTCTTCAAAATCTATCTTTGATTTTTCTTCTTTTTCTATAAAAACACGACCGAAAGTTTTCTTCCTCAATTCGTCGGGATTATCAAAGGCCACCAACACTCCATTTCTCAAAATAGCCACCTTATCGCAATTGTCAGCCTCCTCCATATAATGGGTACTTATAATAATTGTTTTGCCCTGATATTTAAGTTCCCTGAAAAGCCCCCAGAATTGAAGCCTTATATAGGGGTCCAGACCTATGGTTGGTTCGTCCAGAAAAAGAATTTCTGGATCATGAAGCAGGGTCGCCGCCACCGCCACCCTTCTTTGGAATCCGGATGAAAGTTTATCGATAATAATCTTACGGAATTCTTTCAGGCGAAAAATTTCAATGAGCCGGTCTATCTTTTTCTTTAACTCAGAACTATTGAAAATGCCGTAATTAGTACCGAAATAATACAGATTCTCGTAAACCGTTAATTCTGAGAACAAAGCGTTCTGCTGAGGTAAATATCCTATAAGCCTTTGAACTTCCGGGAGTTTTTGGTTGATGTTTATACCTTTGACTGAAATTTCTCCCTGGCTAGGCCTGAGCAAACCGGAACACATCTTAATAAAAGTTGTTTTGCCGGAACCGTTAGGCCCCAGCAAACCTATAATGTTACTTCCTTTTTCAATTGAAAAACTAACATCCTTAATGGCTGCAGTTTTATTTTTGTATGTCTTAAAAAGGTTTTTAGCCTCTAAAATAGCCATGATGTTCTAACGATTCCATGTCACAACAAATTCATGGAATTCGTCGCCTTTATGCATACATTTACTTTCTTGGCAGACCACATCTTTAGCGCTAGCCATTTTGAAAAGAGTGCTAAGAGCACCCTGTATCATACGGCAGTTGAGAGGATGATTTATATAATCTTCAATTCTCAAAACCACTCTTTCGTTCAGCTTATATTCAATTATCTTCAAATCACCTATCATATAATACTGTTTCCAGACTCTTGATACTAATTTATCCAGTATCTGCTTGGAAGTAAGAAGGTACTTTTGGACGGCGAAAAGAGTTCTCACCACTCCGGGAATTTTTAAAGCGTACTTGCCGATTTTTTCAAAATCTTCATCACTATAATTAAAAATTTTCTGTATCAGGACCAGGGTAAGAACTTCAATAATAATCGGATAAAAATGTGTATACTTTATATCTTGATACTTGATAGGATAGCCCAAATCCGCCATAGCTTCTTCAAGCTTTCTTAATCCATCTATCCCTTCATTCTCTTCAATATACATAGCCTCGCTCTTAAAGGTAAGACCCCTTTCCTCTCCCCTGCCTTTGTACTTATCCTCAAGCTCTTTTAATTCTTCTGGAGAAATTATAGATTCCATAATATTCCTTCATTTTAACTTAAAAACTTTCTATCTACAATCTTAAAAACCGCCCAACCCGAACTGAAAGCATATGGGGCGCAGGGCAGTTTTATAAATTATAGAATCTAGGAATTGTCTCGTCTTATTATCCGAATGGCTTTGCCGTTTATGAGGGCCTCGCTTACCTTCTTGTAAGCCGAAGATAAAATTCTCTGGAAAGTGCTCTGGGAGGTATTCATCTTTTTGGCGCATTCTACCTGGCCTAAATCTTCTAAATTTTTTAGTCTCAGCGCTTCGGCCTCCTCAAAAGTAACCTCTATCACATCGAGATTTCTCAAAGGTATTCCCCGCGGTTTAAAATATGTTGCCATCGGCTCAAACCTGATTCTCCTGGGAAGTTTTGGTCGTACCATAAATTAAACCCGGCACTCCCTGAAAAGAGCCGGGTTAAATTTTTATTTTTTGGCCTTCAGTTCGGTCAGACGTTCTTTAGCGGCCTTCAACTCGTCCTCCAATACGGATATCTCATCTTTTAGCATCTCTGACTCCTCACTTCTGGAATAAAATCTCCTCATCCCCAAACCCCTTCCATATCCTCTTCCGTATCCTCTGCCCCATCCCATTCCTCCGCCGCAGGGACCCATTCCCCGTCCGGTACCCGGTCCGTATCCCAAAGGACCTGTTCCGTCAAATCTAGGCATGTTATTTGTTTGCTTTTAAATTTATCTATAATGTTTGAAATTAGACCTTTCCTTTACTATTATGAGTATATACCCATAACAAACGCTTGTCAAGCCCTTCTCCTTTCTTACGTTAAAAACGCTTTTTCAAAAAGCGTTTTTAACGTAATGACGCATTGAATAAAATTATTTCCACCTTGTCAGATATTCGTGGTAATTATCTCCCCGGAAGGTGCACTTTACCTCTTCACTGTGCACATCGTCACTGCCGGTAGTGAGACTCAATATCCCCTCAAAGTATCCGCTCAAGTAGTAGCAGAAGGTAGGGCAGAGATTAAAATCCCTTATCCTGGCTACTGCATATTTTTCCTTCATATTAACGTCCGTCATATCAAGTATTCCCTTGGTCCAATGGCTGCTCCAGAGCTTCGGGGCTCTCTCGTTTAGGAACTTCTCGGTAGAGGAAAAATATCTAACGAAAAGCCGGACGATCAAGGATACCCTGGTGGCGAAACGGCCTATCTCCTTGATTTTATCGTTATTAAATCCGAAGACTTTTTTCATAGCCAGAAGGGAAATGGCCCTCAAACCAACCGGATGAAAGCTGACGCTCTTGGCTTCTTCATATTTTATGGGACAGCCGACCCTCTTCAGTTCTTCTTCCAGCTGTTTCAGGCCTTCCGCCCCCTTCTCTTTAATAACGAAAGTCGCGTCTGTCTTAAACACCGCTCCCTTCACCTCTCCTGGAATTTCAAGGAGTTTTTTAATTGTTTCGGCGGTTAATTCTTCGTTCATGAAGATTAATAAAAAGTGTTTAAGGGGTTTTGTTAACCGGCCTTTATTTTATAATCTATATCTTTATTATACTACCTTAACATAACGGAGCGCAAACACATTAAACCAAAAACCCGACACGTAGTGTGTAGGGTTTCGGGCTTTTTCGAAGCCATAAATAACTTTACGGGCTTAAAAAATAAAACTGAGTCGGTGCCCAGTTAAGATTTGCGAAAACTATCAACAGCTGAAATTTTTTAGGTTAAGGCGGACGAAAAAAATAGTTCAACCACCAATAGCTTCTTTCGCTCTTTGAGGAATCCTCAAAAGATATGTAAAGTAACTGTTTACCATCCTATCCCTTCCCAAAATTTTGTCAACTGAAAATCCGGGAAATCTGAATTAATATCCTATGCAGGATTTTGCCTTGAAAAAATCGAATATATCCGGAGTGGCACCATCTATGATTTCATTTACCCTTTTTTCTCCCAACTTATCTATGAAACATTGTTCCATTTCGGGCGTCAGCTCTTCCGGAAGAGCGTTGGGGTCGATTCCGAAAGATTTCAGCATTTCCTTCTGAACATCGGTTAGGATGATACGAATCCCGCTACTATCCCCATCATCTTCACCGCTGGCGGTGTCTGGACTTGAAGTGCTGACATCGGCATCGTCTTTGCTATCAACACCAATACTTGTACTGGCGTTATCTCCGCCTACGCTGTCAGTCACGGTAGCCCCCTCTTCCCCGCTTTCCTCGCTGCTCGCCTCAGAACTCGTAGGACTGGCATTACCGCTGTCTATAATATCTATAGCGTCGGTTTCTTCTTCTGCTGCTTCCGCCAAGAGCGGCGTTTCTTCGGCCGTTTTAACTCCTGATTCATTCCTTGTACCTTCTCCCAACCCCTGATTTTCCACACCGAAATAACTTGTATTATTATTCAGATACCAAAAAGCAGAGCCTCCCAAAGTAACCAGAGCGATAACTATAAATATTTTGATATACTTAAAATTGAATTTATGGGCGGCATCAACATTTTTGACTGTCTCACCAAACAAATCTCTCTTTGCCCTGCACCGCCTCTCACAATCTTCTGCGGATTCCAGGTCTTCGTATACGGAACCACAGATTTCGCATTTATAGAGGTTCCCGTCTTCTTCGGACATATTGGCTTATTATACCATTTAGAAGGCTTGCAGTAACCAAAAACCCCTATACGCTAATGCGTCGGGTTTTCAAAATAGGCGGGCGAAGGGCCGTAAACCACGCTAGATTAAGTGATTTTTCAAAAAAGCCCTGCCTGAGCTAGTTTTGAGATATTTTTCGAAATTATAAGCTGAATATTTATTCTTAAATACTGTATAGTTAGCCAGTTTTACTGGCAATCTTTCTTTAGTGCTATCAACATATCCTTTTTTGTGTCTATCAAGCCTGTCTTTGAGGTTAGTGGTACAACCCACGTAAAAGTGACCATCACTACATCGGAGGAGCTAGAAGCGCAGCCCGCCGGCGCTCGTCGACGCGGGCTGCGCCCGCCGTCGCCGGGCTTCGGCGAGGCGTAGGCGGGGAC
>CAZMJM010000020.1:0-10606 GCA_964566875.1 uncultured Candidatus Saccharibacteria bacterium
TTGGTGC
This sequence comes from uncultured Candidatus Saccharibacteria bacterium, assembly GCA_964566875.1. Classification (GTDB taxonomy): domain Bacteria; phylum Patescibacteriota; class Minisyncoccia; order Minisyncoccales; family JANBVM01; genus CAZEQH01. Next base: position 8 of record CAZMJM010000020.1, read on the forward strand.
TGCCGCCGGCCACCCCTTCCACCTTGATTCTGAGGCTGGAAATGTCCTCCCAGTTACTGAGGAAGTAGGCGTCGTACTCAAAGTAGCCGCCGTTAAGCTGGTTGGACAGGTTGCTGGAGGATATTTCATCCAGAACGTTCCAATTTGTCCCATCCAGGGACCAATAGATAATGACCCTGGAGTCTAGGTCGGGAAGGATATCCTCGGTGCTCGTCTCGCCCCCGCTTCCTGGAGGCGGAGTAGTTGTCGGCTCGGTGCTAGTAGCTATTGGTTCCGTGGTGGTAGCCATTAAATCTGTGGAAGTTGTTGTTGGTGCAGAACCCGCCTCTGACGTAATAACAGCCTCCACCTCGCTTTCTTCAGGCGGAGTGGTTATTGATTTGGTAGACGTGACCGTTTCTTCCGTGCTGGTGGTTGTCGGTTCAGTAGAGTTTGTTTCTATTTCACCTTCCGAAACTTCAGCGAAGGAGGGTTCTTCCTTTACAACCTCTACGTTATTCTCGTCCTCTCCAAGGACCGGTTCTGTGGAGCTGACAAAAGGAATTTCCCCTGCCCAAGCTACAGAATTTAGTCTCATGGCCAGGAACCTGAAGAAATAAACAATTTTATCTCTTAAATCCTCAATAAACATCCTGAGGTCCTTTATAAATCCTGTTTGCCCCGCACCAGGCGGTGCAGAGATTCCCTCATCCTGGATATTTATATCAGCATCCTTTTCTCCTATAGCTAAAGAGATACTTATTTTTGCTCCCTGGAATTCAGATTCCGGGATATCCTGATTACTTCCAAAACCCTCACAAAAGAGAGCAAGTGACCCGGTTTTATAAACGGCTGAGTTTTCCGTTGAGAAATCGGAAAGGTCGCCTTCGGAAACAACTTCAGGAGAACCCTGGGCATTATCGGAATTCTGCCACTGGCCGTAGGAATTGGCTGTATACAGACTAACGGTATCGGTGTCCTCTTCTACGAAAGCGCTGACCGCTCCCTGCAAATGGCTTATCGAAGAACCGGCATTTCCAACTAAAAACAACACTGCGAAAACGAGTGCTGTAAGACTTAAGGCTTGAATTTGCTTTGTAGCGGGTTGGAGACCGGCAAAAGAGAGCTCTAACCCGGGATCAATAGTAAAGAGATTTTTTCTGCCGACATCCTTGAAATCAAGACCGTTGGCGGTCGCCTTCCGATATTCGGCAAGGCTTTCCCTGGATATCAGCCAGGAAACCTGAGTGCGGACCTTGCGGCCGCCGACCTCCCCTTTCCTGAGCAACTGGGCAATGTAATTTGGAGCGTAGCCTGATACGACAGCTGCCTTTTTTAAGGACATCTCTCTGCCGATCAGGGGTACTTTTTTTATAGTCCTTTTTTTACCGCGGCAGTATTCAATAAATTCGGCCGTCCTAACCTTCCAGAAAGTATTCTTGCATAATTTTTTACCTTTGACGCGACCCTCTCTTATGAGCCAACCTAAATAGTCTGCATGATATCCGAAAATTCTGCTTGCTTCTTTTAAAGTAAGATACTCTTTATCTTTTTGAATTTGCATCAACAAAGGGACTAAGTACTTTTAGACCTTAACCCCTATCAAAGAACTAATGCCCTCTTTTGGAAATGGAAAATTGTTTGACCGCAAATTTCCATTTTTAGCCTTATCTCGAGGGTAAAGATTACCTTATTGTATCACAAAAAAACAATGTCAATACTGTGGAAAAGTCAAAAGGAAAATCGCTCTCCAGTGAGAGCATACGGCAGCAAACCAGACGCTGACGAGAACGCTCTCCGAGATACAATGTTTAATGTATTATTTTAGCAAAAAGCGACAGAAATGTTGGTGTAAAAAAGACAATCTGGGAAAAAAGGAAAGGAAAAAGATATTTATATATCTTTAATAATCTTTTATATTGATAAACATTATTAAATATTAATAGACTACACTGCCCAAAATAAAACTCTTCTATTTAGGAAGAGTTGATTATTATTAAATTTCTTACTGCGATTTGGCGTAATGGGTGTTGTTGCCTGCCGTCATTTTTTTAACACGTTCTTATTTGAAATACATCTTTCGGCAAATTCTCTAGCATCTCTTGGTAAGTCCTTAGATAAAGCAGCTTCTATAAAAAATCCTTGCTCATCAATGCCTTTTTGTTCTGCAATACGATAAATACGGGAAAGAGCCATGGTTTCCAGCGAATCGTAAAAAGCAAAAGTTACTGGAGATTCCAAGGACCAAACTATTTCTTCCAGGAGCGCTATATCGGATATTTCCCAAATGGCTATTTCTCTTGTATCTCTGGGGAACATTCTGTTTAGGACCGCTGATACTAAAAAGTTGATGTCCAATTTTTTGCCGCTCAACATAACAATTTTTTTGAAGATCTTTCCATGTAAATACGATTGCGCCTTTTCAAAAATATAGAACAAGAAATCAATATCATCGATATTAATCACGGCAGCTGCCTTTACTATGTCGTTTTCGTTTTTATTAATAACTATATTCTTTAGAACCTTCTGATTTAATAGTTTCCTTAAAATCAAGGTTTTCAATTTATTACAATTCTTCTCTTTTTTAGCGGCTTTATATAGCCTCATAATCTCTTTCTCGGTAAAGAATTCCAGAGAAACTTCCTTAAGGACATCCTCTAATCCCCAAAGGAGAAAATTATCGCAACCATCCCTGCCTCCTCCACTTTTCAAGAAAATTTTTCTCAGTAATCTTTTGTCCAGTTCCGGTGAACTTTTCTTAATCTCGTTGTGAAGGAATAAGGTATATTTTTTTCCTTCAAATTCGGGCCAGAGGAACTTTACAACTTTGAATCCTTCAATATCTTTCTCCTCTATCCGAAAAAATTTGTATTCTTCATTAATCGATACCGCCCCGTATACGGATATATAGGCAAAAAGGGGATGCCCCCAAACAACAAGAATTTTGTCATAGCAGTCACTATTTTCTGTAATTTCCACCAAATCATTATTTTCTTCAATACATTTTCCCAAGTCTTCCTCTCTAATAGCTAAATAAAAGCAATCAAATAATTCTTTATCGGCAAGACCGATTATATCGGCACACTCTTTTCTATCACTTTCAGGGAAGTTCATCTTTATCACTCTCTTTTATATGTAAAGAACTGTAATAAGATTAATGGTTCCGGAATCTAAAGTCAATAATAATTTAAAACCCCTCAATTGATGAGGGGTTCAAAGATAGCGGTCTAAATTTACTACCATTTTAAAAGGAATTCGTGGTAGTCATCGCCCTTATGAGGACACTTTGTTTCTTCACACGTCATTTCATCCCGGATTATCATTCTCAGCACAGTAGGAAAATATCCCTTCAGGTACTGGCACTCCAGAGGGTGGAAGTCAAAATTATAAAGCCTGCCTATAAGATATCTTCTCTCCTTATTATATTCGGCCACTTTAAGGTCGCCTACGGTATAATATTTTCGCCAAATTTTGGGAATCTCGTTCATCACCCTCTCAAAAGAAAAGAAATACTTCACGAAAAGCCGCAGTATAAGGGATACCTTGGAGCCGTACCTGCCCATCTCTACAAAGTCCTTTTCATGAAAATTAAACAACCGCTGCAGCACCACCAGGGTCATAGCCTTGAGGAAGATAGGATAATAATCCATCTCCTTTATCTTAGAATATACAATGGGATATCCCAGGTCAGACATTGCCTTCTCCAGCTTTTTAACCCCATCTTCTCCCAGCTCTTTCAATACAAAACCGCCATCTGCCTTAAGAGAAACACCCCTAACCTTCCCTTTTAAAGACTCTAATTTTTCAAGTTCTTCCTTGGATATTATTTGTTCCATAATTATTGGAAATTAAAAAATAAAAACCGGGAGAGAGCGCTTCAATCCCGGATTTCAAGATTTATAGATAAAATTGGTCTATGGTCCATACTACTTCCTTTTCTTGGAACCTTTGAGCTTCTCCTTTAAATCCTTTATTGTCCTCTTCATCTTTTCCTCTTTGGCTTTCATTCTGGTGACGTCAAGAAATGTGAGAAAATATCCCACTACTTCCCCTTCTTCGTTCTCACGGACCTTGGTAAATATCTGGACAGGAATCATTTTACCCTTCTTGGTGACAAGCTTCAACTCTCTTGCCTTCACAGATCCCTTTTTAAAAGTGTCTTTGGCTAATTTATCAATGGACTTCTTGGAAAAGAGTTTTTCTATCGGTTCGCCTACCACTTCAAAGGACTTATAGCGAGAAAGTTCTTCAAAACCCGGATTCGCCTCAAGGAGAACTCCTATGTTGCTCACGAAACAAAGCGGCAACGAAGAAAAGTAAAAAAGGTCGTGAATATAACTTTCCAAAGAAGCTAAATCGTCTGTTAGATAAGCCTCTTTGTCTTCTGGTTCTTCTTTGTTATCCATGTTAATCTTAGTATTAACTTTTATCGGGTGGGCCTTGATGACTTACTTTATTTTAGCAAAAAACAAAGTCAATGCCTATTGACTATTTTTCTTTCTCTATTCCCAACTCCTCTTCAATATCCTTGATTTCCTTGCCTAAGAATTCTTCTGATATATCAAGGGCTTCCTTTAATTTATCTCTTACATATTCTTCAGATTCGCTCAGAGAAGGTTTCTTATCCAAGAATTCTACCTGTTCTTCAACCTCCTGGCGCAGGGCATTAAAGACCTTACCAGAAGTAAGTCTGACTTCCTGAGTCTCTTTCTTTATCTTTCCTATCCTGTCGGCACACTTTGCCCTCTGAAGGAAAATCACAACTATAAGCACCAGGACGATTAAAGCTAAAGCCAAAATGATAAAATGACCGTATAATTCAAGCAACGAGGGGGGTATTACCCCGAATGAAGACCTGGAGCTGGGAGTGCTCTGTGCTCCCCTGGAATCAATCACTTTGGCCCAGATTTCGTAATTTCCCTCTTCTATCCCATCCTGGGCAAAATAAGTCCAGGTTCCATCAGAGGCGGTCATGGTCTGGCCTGATAGATTTCCGCCCCCTTCTTTTTCCATAAATACCTCTATTTTGGCCTGAGGATAAAAAGAGATACCCTTGACTATCAAGATATCACCCAAGTCTATCTGTTCCGGGACATCCGTGATGGTGGGGGCCTTAAGCGGCTCTATGGTGATGTTCACGGAAGAGGCAGTAGAATTGCCTGCCTTATCGACAGCCCTTACCTCAACCTGGATATCTCCGGGCGATTGAGGCGACATCTTATATTTCCTGTCCTGGAAATTATTCGGGTCCATTTGAGACCAATCGGTCTCCCCTATCTTCATCTCATAATGATCTATGCCGGAAAGGCTGTCCGTGGTGCTACTGAACACCAATACGGGTTGGGGGTCGGTAGGGTCGGTCATTTCTACTTTGACCGTAAATGGATTGGGGGGAGCCGTATCTATTAAAACCTTCCTGTGGGCTATGGGACCCCAACCGTGATTATTCTTAAATTTTATGTGAAAATACCAGACTCCGTCTTCCACGTCATCTTCGTAGGTAGCAGACTCCAGAAGGCCTTCTGAATTGGAATCGGGAACGGCGTCGGGTCTCTCATGTAAAAGAAGACTTACCCCTATCACATCGGGGGGTAATTCCCACTCAAATTCAGGATTATTATTGGAGTACCAACTCTCCGGTTCAGGATGGGTCGGAGAAGAAACCTTAGGTAGCGGCGGGAGAAGTCCAGTGCCAGGAGAAGTGGTTTCCTCTTCTTCCGGCGGCGGAGTGGTGGCGGCTTTTTTCAGCGTATAATTCCCCTCTCCATAACTGGATAATACATTGGTACCCATACCATCGGCAGCCAATACGGACCCCGAGGAAAATTTCACCTTGGTATCCCCTTCCTTAAGGGCTTTGAAGGTAATGGTAAAAATCGTCCCGAAAGTTCCCTTGAAAGCCTGGGGATTGCCTCCGCCGAAAGAAATTTCCCCTTTACTATTGGAAAAGGTAGGCTCCTGGGTCCAGAGGGTGAATATGGAATTGGTTTTTCCCAGTCCGGTTACTGAAAGATAACCGGTATCAAAGGTAATTATGCCGTCGGCGGCGTTTATTCCAGTGCCCCCTCCGCTGTCTACGATTACCTTAATAGAAAAAGTGCTATCTACGTTATAAGAACCGCTTTCTGGCGACAGCAGCAAACTGGCACCAGCCGCCTCAACCGTATTGATTAAACCTGACCCAAAAGCCAATCCCAGCACCAGAAAAATTGATAAAATTGCTATTCTTTTTCCCATAAATCGGATGAAAAATTTAGAACTTTGTTTCACAATAGGGACACACCTTCCATTCGGGCTTCTTGATGATGAAACAGTTGGGGCAGAAAGCCAGTTGTTTCATTTCGTGATAAGAAAGGTTTTCATTCACCAGGAAGGTAATGATTTCTCTTTTTTCGTAGAAAGACGGGGGAAAAACGTGCTGCCTTGAGATAAGGGCGATTTCAAAATCTCTTCTCTCCATCAGGTACTTCATTAAAAGGGCAAATACTATCAATAATATCCAGATGGTAAAGGAAAATACCTGTCTCAGGAGAAAAAAATTAAAATGGAGAAGAATAAGTATAAGCGCCATTATCTGAAAACCCCTCTTTAAGAATTGCTCTTCATAGAGCCGATGGAACTTTGACAAAGAGATGAAATAACCCAAGATGCCAGCGGCGGTAACATAGGCTATCCCGTTTATGAGGACCTGGAATATCACCAGACCGTCCAGCTGCTGAGCGGCCGAGGCCTGTGCCACATAGAAAACGTTTTTAGAAACGGCGAATCCCAAACCGAAAGAAAGCGCCAACTGCACTCCCTGCAATACCTTAATCACGCTCCGTCTTTTCTTTATATCAAATTTAAGAAAATAGTTCTGGACAGCTGTTTCTAAAAAACCTACCACTATAGAACTTATCACGGCCACCACTATCAGGCTGGGAAGATTGCTTAGCACCTGTTCGGGGGAAGCGGAAAATATGTTCAGCAGACCGCCGAAAACGGTCGTCATCAGCTTGGAAAAGAAGAATTCTATTCCTACCACAAGAGCCGACAGCCCCAAACCAGCCAAAAATGATAATGCTAAAGAGCCGACTGTTACCGCTCTCTCAGATTTCTTAAAAGAAACATAAAACCATACCCAGGCCGCTGCCGGAATAAGTGAGGCCACAGAAATTAGTATTTCCCTTTGCATTGAGAATTCTAACTTATGTCAGATATTCTAATCTTCTTTTTCTGTTCTTCGCCTTTCAGGAACGGCAGTCTCAGCGCCAGAACTCCCCGCTGTAGCTTGGCTGATATGCGTGAGGCATCAACTTCCTTAGGCAGAATGATCTGCCTGAAGAAGGAACCCCACTCACACTCCTGCACCAGCCATTTTTCTTCCTCCTTTTTCGCTGCGACCACCTTCGGCCTGCTTTTCTCTCCCCGGATGGTGATAACGTCGGCTTCGTCTTCCATCAATATATCAAGAGTGTCCGGGTCCACTCCCGGCATGGAAGCGTATATCATTATCTCCTCGTCGGTCTGATAGATATCTACGTCCAACTGCAAAACTCCATCTTCCTTTTCGGGAGCGGTTTCTTTAAGGCTTTCAAAGACTTTATCCCTGCCTTCCTTTTTGCTATCCTCCTTTTTTAATTTATCCAGAAAAGAAGTCATTCAAGATTTTTTCAATCTTCTTTGTATTTATTAATTATATAATATTTTCCTCAAAAGCAGAAGAAAGGAGAGGCAACTTATCCCGTCCAGCAGTACATCATAATAGAGAAGTCTACCAGGTCTACCATCCCATCCATATTGATATCCGCTACCGCATCGCTCGTCTTCCAGTGGTATAATAGTATGGAAAAATCCACCAGATTAACGCTGCCGTCCTGGTTCAGGTCGGACCGTTCACAGAAACTGACTACCGGGGGCTTGCCTATGCCGAAATAAACCGATTGGCCGAAATCCCCTGTCCCAGCCGCCTCAAAGGATGACCTCGCCTGCACCACATAGGTATCTTCAAGAAGGCCTGCAGTATCAAACACCAAAGACCACCTGCCCTGCTTATCGGCGGTCGCCTGCATCTTGATGGTTTCTTCTTCCGGTATCTCCTCCTCCAGTTCCCGATAAGGATGAATCCAGACGTCTATGGTACTGTCAGGTACACTCTGACCAAAGACCATCAGGTCGTCTCCAGCGTCCAGGGTATCCTTATCAATCTCAATGGTCGGCGGCAGGAAAACGCGGATGGTCGTCCTGGTGCCCCCTTTAAGCAGGAAGGTAGTTGATTCCGTAACGGATTTTCTGCCATCACTGTCTCTGGCCCAGACGCTGAAGGTGTAAACCCCGACCTCAAGCCCGGACACGGTGTGAGTAAAGTCCGCCAGTGTACCGGCCTGAATCTCCTTTTCTATGTTGCCGTCTTTCAAAATGAATACCTTAGCCAGGGGAAAAGCCCACCCTCCCACCGTCAGGGCCGGGAGAGAAGGAAGAGGGGGAAATGGAGCTCCACCGCCGCCGCCGGAAGTGCTGCCGGTTTCTCCTTCACCGCTGCCGGGAGAAGGTATATAAAAGGAAATCAAATAGTCATCGTCGTTGGTATTGCCGAGTATGTCCTGGCATCTGATATAAAAATTGTACTCTAGGCCTCCCACCAGGTCGGTCAGAACGGTAGAGTGAAATACCTTCAGGGTGGACGACAGCCAGTTGGTTGAAGAAGCGTAGGGAACGCCGGCTTCGGTAGCGTATTTACAGTAGGCATACTCGTCCGTGTTCATGGAAAGGGAAACATTTTTGGTACCGACCGGCAGAGAGCCGCTAGGAAATCCGTTATATCTGTAGGGCGGAAAGGTGTCCGGAGGGACGGTAATCCCCATGTCAACGGGAGAAACGGTAGCCACCATGGTAGTGGCGCGGTCCAGGAGATTACTGGAGGCGTCATAGGTGGTAAGATACAATCTGAAAGAATCATTAGTGACGGGATTTTGAATCTGCAGGTCTCCACTGGCTCCGTAAACGGCATTGGTGCCGAGTTTTATCCTCACGGCCGTACCGGCCGCCAGACCTCTGTTGGAAGAAAGGGTAAAGGTAATGCTGCCGGAACCGCCCGTTACCACCGTTACCCCATCGACGTTGGGTGAGGGACTGCTGCCGAGCGTTCTCTCCGTAAAAGTCGCATTGATGGATGAAGAAGTAGCCAGGTCAATATCGGTATAATCAAATCCCGTTGGGATATCAAAGGCTCCGCTTTCCAAGGTAATGTCTATCGTGCCGGAAGGAGGAACGGCCGTGGTGGCTATGAATTTTATGGTGTGATTGGCCGGGGTATCGGGATGCGAGGTGGATAAGGTATCCGAAACCCGGATTAGATTGGAGAGGGCTGAACAGGGAGAAGCCCTAAATACCAAAAAGACCGCCAGTAAAGAGACGCTTAAGACTGTGAGAACTAAATAAAGTCTTGAAAAATTCATTTGATTTAACGCTTCTTCTTCCGTTTCCTGGAAATTCTTCTCTTTATTCTCCTCTCTTCTCTCTTTGCGCGGCGCTGATGGATGCCGGAAAAAATCATCCACATTACAGCCAACATGCATACGGTAAAAATCATCAGGAAAATATCGGCGTAAACCCCTTTCTTTTCCCGCATTTTCTGTTGCTTTTCTTTAAGGGCTACACTCGTATCTTTAATCTTCCGGGCGAGGATATTAATAGGGTTAGAAGGAACGGACACGGAGACTTGGGAATCGGAAACCGGATTTTGAGCCGAACATAAAGAGAAATAAGCTGCAGCCAGGAAGAAAACAGCTAGAGAAACGAAAATCTGTTTGTTTCCCATAGACCCCCAGACATCTACTTATTTTTCTTTCTTTCCCTGTAATCGAGGTAAAAATTAACCATAATGAGAAAGAATAAGAGCATAACGATAACCAAAATCAAAACCAGGATAACATTACCTCCGGCTGCGAAAATCCTTCCCTGCATCTCAGTCTCTCTCTGGTCTAGCGTCACTTCCTTCTCGTTCAGCTGCTCTTCCTTCTCCTGAAGCTGCTGCGCCAGACTGTTAAAGGGGTTTTCAGGAACACCCACCTTCATGCCTACCGTAGAGCCAATCTCCGCTCCTAAATATTGAAAAATAGCAGCGGGGCTGGCCCGCCAGTTCGTCCAGGAAAGAACCAGCACCAAGGATAATGCTGCCGTCAAAATAATGATTGATTGGTTCACCGCCCTCTTATCAGCGTATTCCATACTCTTTTTTACACATAAATTGCCTATAATCCTCCCTAATTTATATTATCATTTTACGCACCTGAATCCCACCCCCACGCCGGAAAAGGAAGGCGGTGCCACCAGGTAGGCTGAGTAGATGCCGGCGTCCGACTGGTTGTTCCAGTAGCCGCCCCTCATAAAAGCCCTTATCTGGCTGGGACGGATCCAGAAATAATCTTCATTGTAGTTGACATCAGGCTGGGTGGTGGTGGTCATGCCGGGGAGGCCGTATCCGTCGGTACTGATGACATATCCTGTCTCCGGAAGACTCTTTTCTTCGTAGACGCCCTCTGAAGCAGCACCGTCCACCCACTCCCAGACGTTGCCTATCATATCATAGACACCCGAGGCAGAAACGCATTTGGCGCCGGAACCCGTCAGGCCGGGCTG
>CAZMJM010000021.1:0-10362 GCA_964566875.1 uncultured Candidatus Saccharibacteria bacterium
CCGCGTCATGCGACGCGAGTCATCCTCGCAGAAGAAGCCGCGTCAATTGCAGAACGCCGCCGTTACCAGCGGCTATCCGTGCAATATGTGTATAAGTTTACCTTTTTTTATGGTTTAAGTCAAACAGAAGAATTACAGGGCCTGCAGGTCTATCAAGGTCTTTTCATAGACATCAATTATCTTTTTAGCCTCGCTCACCGATAAGTGATATGTGGGGTCGTGGATGATATTGGAAACCGTCTCGTGGACCTTCTTCACGTCCGCCAGATTATCTAAGATATCTGCGCTCATTTTTTGCAGCTTATCCGTCAGGCTATCGCCGGAATATCCCTGGGCCTGCAAGACGTCGTTCAGCACCGTGTCTGCCTCAATCAGAGCCAGCTTGGCATCGGATTCCGTACCCCTGGCAAACATCGCCTCGATTCTGGACCAATCCTTGTCTATCCTGGAAACGGCATGGGAACGGTAGGTCAGGTATTCTATCATGTCCCAGATAATCAGCCTCTTAATCCACTTGGTGTTGATCAAGGCATAAATGATAAAAATGATGAAAAATAGATTTACCGAGAGAAAGATAAATTTGATGGTTAAAAACCAGCTGCTGGAGCCGGGGTTCAGTAAAAACTGGATGAAGTCATTCACCACAACGTCCATATTGCCTATGATTTCGTAGAAATCCATGGAAAATATTTTATTTAAATTTCCCCCTTTTCAAAAGCTTCAGCTGTCCTGAAAATTTTATTCTCGTCCCAGTGCCTCCCTATAATCTGCAATCCTACCGGCAGACCCGCAACCTCCCCGCAAGGAAAGGATATGGCAGGCAGTCCCGCCAGATTGACGGAAACCGTGAAGATGTCTGAGAGATACATCTGCAGGGGATCCTCGGCCCTCTCCCCTATTTTAAAGGCAGTGGTCGGGCATACCGGGGACATAATGACGTCCACCTTTTCAAAAGCCTTGTTAAAATCATGTTCAATAAGTTTCTTAATCTTCCTGGACCTGACATAGTAGGCCTCATAATAGCCGGATGAAAGAGCATAGGTTCCCAGCATTATTCTACGCCTGACTTCCGGGCCGAAACCCTCTCCCCTGCTCTTCAAATAAACTTCCATCAAATCGACTGCCTCTTTGGTCTTGCTTAATCCGTACTTGATACCATCAAACCTGGCCAGATTGGCCGAAGCCTCAGACGGGGCAATAATATAATAACAGGGCAGGGCATAATCCGTATATGGAAGGCTTATCTCCGAAATGACTGCTCCCGCCTTCTGATAGCGCTCTATGGCTTTTTTGACCAATTCGATGACCGCAGGATCGGTGCCCTCAATAAAATATTCCCTGGGGACTCCGATGACTAAATCTTTGATCGCTTTATTCTTGAAAGAGTTGAGGGAATCGGGCTCAAAACTGGTGGAGTCTTCGGGGTCCCTTCCTTTAATTATATCAAAAACTATCCTGGCGTCTTGTATGTTTTTGGTGAGGGGGCCTATCTGGTCAAGGGACGAGGCAAAGGCTATCAGCCCGTACCTGGAAACCGCCCCATACGTCGGTTTAAGCCCTACTACTCCGCAGAAAGAAGCGGGCTGCCTGATAGAGCCTCCGGTATCAGAGCCCAGGGAAAAAACGCACAGGTCTCCGCCGACGGCGGCCGCCGACCCTCCGGAAGAGCCTCCGGGCACCCTATCCAAATCATGGGGATTCCTGGTCGGCCCGAAAGCCGAATTCTCAGTGGAAGATCCCATGGCGAATTCATCGAGATTGGTCTTCCCAAGTATAACGACCCCCTGCTCTTTCAGTCTGGCGATGCAAGTGGCGTCGTAGGGAGCAGTATAATTTTCTAATATCCTGGAAGCCGCCGTGGTTCTGGTTCCTTCTACTAAAATGTTGTCTTTGACGGCCACGGGTATTCCGGCTAATGGAGGGAGCTCCGCCCCGGCGGCGATCTTTTTATCTATTGTCGCCGCCTGCGCTGAGGCTTCTTCCCGGTAAACGTCTAAAAAAGCATGAATCTTCTTGTCGTTTTTCTCTATTCTGTCCAGATAGGCCCGAGTTAATTCTGCAGCTGAAAATTCCTTCTTTCTTAATCCCTGATGCGCTTTCTCTATGGTAATGTTCTGGAGCTCCATATTGGTTCTAAAAAACCTGTTTTACTTTAAGATATCCGTTTTTCTGCTCAGGCATTAATTCTATCAGCTTTTTAACCCGCATTTGCGGGGCCGGCACGGGCTCGTCCTTTCTCATCACGTTGCGGTGCTCTTTACCCGCCTCATCAATATTGACCTTGGAGACATCAACCTCCTTGAGTTTCTCAATATAATCCAGAATCGCAGACATATCCTTTTCCATCTTCTTAATCTCCGCCTCGGCCAGTCCCAATCTGGCCAAAAGAGCCACGTGTTTTACCTCTTCCTTAGAAACCATATTGTAGTTGCTTTTTTTTAAAAATTGATAATGTTTATTTTGGAGGCTCTAACTCCTCGGTCTCTACCAACACTTCCTGGAGCTCGTCCAGATTCTCCAACACCATCCCGGCTCCCCGCACCACGGCGGTCATGGGATCTTCTATAATTTTAGTGGGAACCTTACTCTCTTTCTGGACCAGGGTATCCAATCCCCTCAGGAGGGAACCGCCTCCGGCAAAATATATTCCCTTGGTCATAACGTCTGCCAGAAGTTCGGGCGGAGTTTCTTCGATGGCGGTCTTAATTTCACCCACAATCCGGCTGACGGATTTCTCCATGGCTTTCCGCACGTCTTTGTCCGAAATCAAAACCTCCTCCGGAAGACCCGTTACCAGATTCCGCCCCCTCATGGGCATCTCTCTGCTCTCCTTGAGGGGGTAAGCAGAGCCTATGCCTATCTTAATCTCTTCGGCCGTCCTCTCCCCTATCAGCAGACGGTATTCCTCCTGGGCGAACCTGATTATGTCTTCATTCAGCTTGTCTCCGGCAATCCTCAGGCTTTTGGAAAGGACTATGCCTCCCAGAGAGATGACGGCTACTTCCGTTGTGCCGCCTCCGATGTCTACTATGAAATTGCCTCCTGCCTCCTGAACGGGAAGCCGCGCCCCGATGGCCGAAGCCATGGGTTCGTCTATCAGGAATACCTCTCTGGCTCCTCCCGATTTGGCAGCGTCTATCACGGCCTTCTTTTCCACTTCGGTAACTCCCGAAGGTATGCCTATAATTACCCTCGGCCTGACCCATTTTTTCTTCCTGGTTTTTTCGATGAAATACCTGAGCATCTGCTCCGTTACCTCAAAATCGGAGACTACCCCGGCTCTGAGGGGACGGGTAGCCACAATATGCGAAGGGGTCCTTCCCACCATCTTTTTAGCCTCAGCTCCTATGGCCAAAATCTGGCCCGTCTTCTTATTTATAGCCACCATGGATGGTTCCTGAATAACGATCCCCCTTCCTCTCACGTAGACCACGGAGTTGGCCGTACCCAGGTCAATGGCAATGTCTTCGGATAACGTTTTTAATATTTTCTTCAGCATAATAGGTTCTCCAGGTATTGATTTAATTTCTTAATTTTTATCAACTTGGTATTTTTCCTTCCTCTCTCCTTCACCTCCGCCGAATCCGAAGCTACGGTTTTCTCTGAAACGATCACTCTCGTCGGAATTCCTATAAGGTCTGAATCGGCAAATTTCTCGCCTGCGGACTTGTCGGCCCGGTCGTCGTAGAGAACTTCTATGCCGCATTCACAGAGCTGTTCGTAAATTTTCTCTGTCGTATGGATAATTTTGTCTTTACTGCCGAGAGGCATCAGGTGAACCGCATACGGGGCTACCTCTCTTGGCCAGATTATGCCGCTTTTATCATTATGTTTCTCTACTATCACCCCCATCAAACGGGTAGTGCCTATACCATAACACCCCATCGTGGGATACGTCTTTCCTCCATTCTCATTCAAAATCCAAAAATCAAAATCGCGACTGTACTTCTGACCAAGATCAAAGACATTACCTACTTCGGAAGCTCTGCCCAAACTTAACTTACTTTTGGCACATTTGGGGCAAGGCTGCCCCTCTTTTAGTTTGGCAATTTCAACATTAACACAATAATTACAGCTGCTGCAATAAAGAATATCATCTTCTCCGGCCTCTGTCAGGACCATAAATTCGTAAGATATTTTTTCCGAGAAAGAACCTCCTGACCCTTCGGTAATCTTGGCTTCCAGGCCGCATCTATTAAAAATATTCAGGTAAGCCTGCTTGGCCTTTTCATAAAAAGATTCAAAGTCATCCCTGCTGAGATGGAAGCTGTACATGTCCTTCATGCCAAACTCCCTACCTCTCAAAATACCGGATTTAGCCCTGAGCTCATCTCTAAACTTGTTTTGAATCTGATATACGAAGATGGGAAAATCAGTATAAGAAGAAGAATGGCTTTTGACAAGAGGAGTAACTACTTCTTCATGGCTCTGGCCTAGAGCGTACTCCTTGCCCGTACGACTCTTGATTTTGAAAAGGATATCAATACTGTCCCAGCCCCCTGTCCGTTTCCATTTATCTGCAGGATGAAGGGCTGGCATAAGTATCTCCTGGCCCCCTATATCGTTCATTTCCTGCCTAATGATATTTTCTATCTTTTTCAGCACCAAAACACCCAGGGGGAGGAAAGAATACACCCCTGCCGTCAATTTGTCCACGAACCCCGCTCTGACCAAAAGTTGAGAGTTAACACTCTTTTCATCTTTCGGCGCCTTCTTTAATGTTTTAGTAAACAGCTTGCTTTGTCTCATCTTTAAAATAACCTTGATACGTCTCTGATAGTCACCCAGACCATCAGAATAAGCAGCAGGGCGAACGAGAACGCCGTTATGGCCTGCTCAATTTTTATGGAAACGGGCTTCTTCCTGACCGCCTCGATCAACAGGAACATTATTTTTCCCCCGTCCATCGCCGGGATAGGCAGGATGTTGAAAACGGCCAGATAGATTGCTATGGCTGCCAGGAAATTAAGGAAATAACTGAAACCCAGCTGCTGGCTCTGGCTCAGCATCTGGAAGACTCCTATGGGACCAACCATTTGTATTCCCGAAGGCTGCCCCTGAGATACATTGACAATCGCCATCATGTAACCCTGCACCACCTCGATGGTCAGCTGCCCCGTGGCCCGGATGCCCTTTGGCAGGGCCTGGTACCAGGGAAACTTCTGAAAAGCCAGCCTGATCAGGGCAACACCCATTGGTCCTTCTCCTTGAGGATAAGAAACCCTGGGGGTCAGGGTTACGCTCAACGTTTCCTCTCCTCTTTTGACGAGCAGCGTTATCTGCTGCCCCAGATGTTTGTCGGTCAATACCTGGAGCTGGTCTACCTTGTTTATGGGAAAAGTCGTATTATCTGTCTTTACCTCCGCGATAATATCTCCCGGCTGAAGGCCCGCTTTTTGGGCGGGAGAATCAGGAGCCACGTCGGTTACGGTAATGTAAACCGGATTGATGTTGCCGTCGGCCTGGTCGCTAATCGCCACCGGAGCCCCCATCATAAAAACGAGACTCAACACCAGGGCGGCCATAATCCAGAAAGAAACCACTCCTCCCAGGGCTATCATAATCCTTTTTCCCACGCTCTGCTGAGAAAAGCTGCGCGGGTCCTCCAGATTCTCAAACTCCCCCGGCATTCTCACGAAAGCGCCGAAGGGGAGGAGGTTCAACGAATAGACGGTCTCCCCTATCTTCTTCCCGATTAGACGTGGCGGATAGCCGATACCGAATTCCTCTACCTTCACCCCGAACCTCTTGGCCAAGAGAAAATGCCCCAATTCATGGAGTACCAGCATCCCTACAAGACTTATAAAAGCTGTTAGAAATGAAACGACCACCTTAGTATTGACGTAAAACTAAAATTTAACGCTCTATCTCCTCTTTTTTCTTCTCTATGGCCTTCTCCATCTTTTCCTTATAATCTTCTATCAGTTCTTCCAGCTTGTCCTTGCCCTTATATTTGTCGTCCTCGCTCATTTTGCCATTCTTGAAGGCTTCCTGGATTTCCCTCCAGGCCTCATCCCTCCACTTCCTCATGGTTTTTCTTACCTGTTCCTGCTTTTCAGAAATGAGATGGACCAGGTCCTTACGATATTCTTCGCTTAGGGGAGGAAGATTAATCCTGATGATTTTTTTATCTACAACGGGAGCCGCCCCTACCCTGCTCTTTTCCAAACCCTTGACTATTTCCTCAATATAAGAATCATCCCAGGGCTGAATGACTATCTCCTTGGGCTGAGGAACGGAAATGGCAGCCAACTGCCTTAAAGGATAGGTCTTGCCAAAATATTCCACCTGGACATCCTCCACCAATGAAGGAGAAGCCCTCTCCGTTCTTATCTTCTGGAGTTCTCTGTTTAAAAATTCGACTACCTTGTCGAGTTCCGGTTTGATGCGGTCAATTATTTCTTGATAAGATATTTTGTCTTTTTCCATAGGAAATTAAAATTCCATTATGAGTAAAATATCCGACGCTTTTATTAACTTATAAATTCATCACTAATATTTCCAGAGCCAGCCTCGCATTGGCATTGGTGGTGGAAAGCAAAAAAATCGTCTTTTGAATCTCTTCCAATACTTCTTTCAAGCGCCTTATGTTGGGTGATTCTCCATGGACTAACCTGTCTCTGAAGTGAGAAAGCCATACCTCGAGCACCCCCTTAAAATCCGGATTATCGGCCAATTCCTTGGCGTATTGGAAGCGGGCGGACAGCGGAGAACGGCGTATCCTGGCAAGTTCTTTCAGCCTCTCATTTCTCTCCTCCAATCTCTCGGGGTGTTCCAGAAAGCTTATGGCTCGACCCGGCCTTCCAAGACAAATTCCTGCTAATTCTTCTATTTTCTCATCCGCCAGATGCCTGCTTTTGAGGTATGATTTTATTTCTTTGCTCTCTACCGGATAAAATTTTATGTTCTCACATCGGGAAACAATGGTAGGCATAAGGGTATCAGGATATTCCGTCACCAGTATAAGGACACTATTAACCTTCGGCTCTTCCAGGGTCTTCAGAAAGCAATTCTGGGCATCTATAGTCATCAGATGAGCCTGGTCGATAATCGCCCCCAGGAGTGGGGCTTTCACCGGACTCAAGGAGAGTCTCCAATTCAGATCCCTTATCTGGCCTATTTTTATCTGTTTTGCGGCCGCCGTAACGAAAATGAAATCAGGATGATTAGACAGGTTATCGGTATGCAGAAGCGAGGCTGCCAGATCCTGGGCGAGAGTCTTTTTTCCCAAACTTTCCTGGCCGCTAAAAAGCAAAGCGTGGGGAACGTTCCCCGAGCTTATTATCTCCCGTAATATTTCCTTTTGTTTTTTGTGTCCGATAATCACCTGTTTCCTCTTTTTGGTTTGGATTAAGCTACCTCTTCTTGCTCATAATGGTTCTCCGGTAGATGTCGATGTTTTCCAGCATGGCCCCGGTACCCTTGGCCACACAGAGAATGGACTCGTCAGCTAAGATTGCGGGCACTCCGGTCGATTTGGCTATCAGTTCCGGCAGATTGTTTAAGAGAGAACCCCCTCCGGTCATTACCATCCCCTTGTTCATAATGTCAGCTGAGAGTTCGGGAGGAGTGTCGCGGAGGACGAGCTTGATGACCTGTATCACCTCGGCCAGTATATCGGACAAAGCCTCACAGACGTCGCTGGAAGAAATGGTGATATTTTTAGGCAGACCCATAGCCAGGTCCCTGCCCCTGATTTCCATCTTCCTTTCTTCTTTCTCTATCATAGCCGTACCTATCCTGATTTTTATTTCCTCGGCGGTCTGCTCTCCTATGGCCAAATTGTACTTTCTCTTGATGTAGTCTGCTATGGCGGTATTCATCTTGTCACCCGCCA
This sequence comes from uncultured Candidatus Saccharibacteria bacterium, assembly GCA_964566875.1. Classification (GTDB taxonomy): domain Bacteria; phylum Patescibacteriota; class Minisyncoccia; order Minisyncoccales; family JANBVM01; genus CAZEQH01. Next base: position 7,838 of record CAZMJM010000021.1, read on the forward strand.
TCCTGATGGAGCGGAATGTCACTATGCCTCCCAGAGAAATAACGGCCACCTCCGTGGTGCCTCCACCGATATCCACCACCATATTTCCGGAGCAGCTGTTGATGGGCACTCCCGCCCCTATAGCCGCCAGAATAGGTTCTTTGGCAAGATAAACGGATTTTGCCCCCACGTTCATTCCGGCTTCAATAACCGCCCTTCTCTCGGTGGAGGTAATACCCGCCGGCACTCCCACCATCAACTCCGGTTTGAGGAATCTGAACCAACCCATGGTATTGTCTATGAAATGCTTAAGCATGGCCTGGGTAACCCGGAAATCCGCAATAACCCCGTCCTTTAGAGGCCGGTAGATTCTAATGGTATCGGGAGTACGCCCCATCATTTCCTTTGCCTCCTTCCCCACCGCCATAATTTCGTTCTCAGCCAGATTTACAGCCACCACCGATGGTTCCTGCAGAATCACTCCCTTCTTGGGCAGAAAGACAACGGAATTACAGGTGCCTAGATCTATTCCTATTCTCCTCATAATTTATTATCTAAAAAGTTGTTATGGTATATGTCAGCTCAATTTAAGTATAGGGTAATCCGGCGGTTTTTGCAACCTCCTTTTAAGGAGATTTTACCTTGTCCTGGACACTTAAATTTACATCAAAACTGTATTAATATAGTATAAGTGAATGCGCTCTGAAAGTTAAAAAATGAGAAACAACACAAGAAAAGCAATACTGCTAATCATGCTGGTTTTATTTATCCTGTTCGCCCCCACCCTGATACTCTACAGTCAGGGCTACCGCATTGACTTGAAAAACCGGTCTATTACACAGACGGGGGGGTTGTTCTTGAAGACTCAACCCAAGAAAACCGAGGTCTTTATTGAAGGAGAATCCAGAAGCCAGACGGATTTTTTCTTCGGTTCGGTATTGATAGAGAATCTTCTCCCCCAGAAATACGACGTAGAGGTCAAGAAAGAAGGATACCATTCATGGAAAAAAACCGTTGAAATAAACCCCAAAGAAGTCACGGAGTTCAAGGATATAACCCTTTTCCCTGAAGACCTGCAATTCAATTTCCTGTTGACCGGCATCGACAATCCCCTGTTTACGCCAGACAATAGGAGGATCGTCTGGGAGGAAAAAAGCGGCAGCTCCTGGTCCTTGAAGATGTACGACCTGGACAGTTCACTGAAGGTCCATCTTGTTTCGGAAGACGAGGCTTTCCCCAATAAAGATGCCGAAATATTGGACAAGAGAATGTCAAAAACAAACAATGAGCTTTACCTAACCATTAAGGTAGACGGGGTCACCAGGGAATACTCCCTTCAGCTGGACAGCATTCCCGCCAAGCTTCAGGAGGTGGAGGAACAAAACAGTACCGGAACCGTTCCCGTTGGCCTGCCGAGCGACGCCGTTGCCCATCTTTCATCCGGAGCTTATGTATACTATCTTAACGAGGCAGGTTACGTCTTCCGGAGCAGTGATTTTTTGACCGGCAAAGAACAACTGAACGACGAGCCTCTCACCCTCTCTAAGGATAGAAACTACAAACTGCTAAGGTTCTCCGACTTTCTATTGGTAGAAGAAGAACAAGGCGCTCTCTATATCTTAAGAAGCGACTCCAGGAAATTCGACAGGATATTTTCGCCCATAAAATCGCTCAGTGTCTCGCCCGACGGCAGAAAACTGCTTTATTTTTCCGACTATGAGATAGGCATACTCTTTTTAGAACAGATCAATGAACAGCCGCAAAGAGCGAGGGGAGACAATATTTTCCTCATAAGGCTGTCTGAGAGGATAGGAGACATCTATTGGCTGACGCCCGATTACCTCGTTTTCAACACGCCGACGGGAATTAAAATCACCGAAATAGACAACCGGGACAGCATCAACGTGGTCCAGATATCGGAATTCCCAGAGTCCAAAATAGTTTGGCTCCCACAACAGCAAAAACTTTACGTTCTCTCCAATAAGGGCCTCTGGTCTTTGGGAAATATTCTTCCTTGATTGGCTTATATGTTTTATTTACAAAGAGAATCTTTTATATTAAGCTAAAAATACAATTCAACAGGGGGGTGATAGAAAAATGGGGTTGATAGACAGAATTAAAAAAGTCAGTATGGAGATTTGTGACGCATATGCTAATAATAATTTCCCTGAACTGGAAAGATGTTTAGGAGAAGTCCTGGAACGTTTCGACGAAATGTCAAAAAACGACAAAGGTATCGTTCAAGAATCCCTTTTTATGGCCTTAGCCAGGAGAGAGATTAAGGACTTCCCGGAACTTCAGGAAAAAGTGTTGGAATTTATGAGGAGGATAAAATATCCGGAACTGGATAAATTGGTAGAAATATTCAAAGATATCAATCAGGAAAACTTTGGCTGAACAGCACTTTAATTTCATTTTTTCCAAACCAAAAAGAGCTCAACTATAAAGCTCTTCTTTTTTTTATTGCAGCGTTCAAGGTTCGGAGTTCAATGTCTTTGTGAGGCAATCAGGTTTCAGGGAGATCTTAAGGCCTGAGCGGGCATGGT
>CAZMJM010000022.1:0-9355 GCA_964566875.1 uncultured Candidatus Saccharibacteria bacterium
CTTATACTGCCACAAAACATGGAAGCCATCAAACTGGCAGTATCAATGTGAAGGTGCTGCCCTTTCCCCTTCCTTTACTTTCAGCCTCTATTTTTCCTCCGTGGGCTTCGGCCAATTTTTTAACTATGAACAGGCCTAATCCCGAACCGTTGGGCCTGACATAAACAGCCCTTTTGCCTCTGAAAAAAAGCTTAAACAAGTTTTTCTTGTCGTGTTCGTTAAGGCCGATGCCGGAATCCCTTACCGATATGGCTAAAAATCTTTTTCTGCCTTCTTTTTGAATGTCGAAGGAAATTACAATGTCCTTCTTTTCTCCCTTCTCCGCAGAAGTATACAGGATGGCGTTGTCGACCAGCCTGGAAACTATTTTCTCCACCGTCTCTTCGTCTATCGATACCTTGGATGTTTCCTCCTCGGAAGCCCCGATTGCCAATTCCAGGCGTTTCTTGGCGGCCATGGGTTCGAATTGCTCTACAACATCCTCAAGCAGTTCTGTAATATCGCAGGGAGCCCTCTCAACCTCATATTCCTCGGCCACCAGACGTTGGGCTACCAGGATGTCCTCTAAAATAGTGGTTAACCTCTCTGAGGTAAGATAAAGCTCTTTCGTATATTTCTTTCTCTTTTCTCTGGGAACGGAACCTTCCTCAATCATGGAAATCAGGCCGCGAATAATGGAAACCGGCGTTCTCAGTTGATGCCCGACTACCTTCAGGAACTCCGTTTTCATCTGGGAAAGCTCTTTGATGTTTTTATAGGCCTTGCGCAGCCTTTTAGTCAGCTTCTCCATCTCTTCCCTCCTCTTTATCTCCGCGTGGGTGGTTTTTATGAGCAGATAACCAAAAATGCAAAAAAGAATGAAGGCGAAAACAGTTAACATCTTTAGTCTGGTGGTTTCCATGAATAGAGTCAGTGCCAGAAGTATCAAACCCATTACTACCACCAGAATTTCAGTCATAATGACCCTTACTTCGAAAAGATGATATCTCAAAATCGCCAGGCTGGTGAAGGCAACCAGGAAAAAAGAGAACAAGGGGCTCATCCAGAAGTATTGCGACGTTCCTGCGAATATTGGCAGGAATACGTCTACCGCAAAGGCAGGGATGCCAAACAGCAGCAAACCTATAAAGATATATCGGAACTGAAGCTTCTCAATTCCCTTACTGGTCTTGTATTTACGATAGAGGGGATTGAAACACAGGAATATGTAAATGGCTATAACTATGCCGAATAAAAGATAAACGGGCCCCGTCAAAGTATGAAATCCGGAAGGAAGGCTAACCACACCCTTAACCCATAAATCCGTAAAAAATAGTATGGCGATCAAGGGGACTATGAAAACAAAATACCATTTCAAGATTCTTCTGACGCTTACTTTGTCAACATCAGCGAAGGCGGCGATAAACTGAAAACCGGTTACTACTATAATTGAGGAAAACAAATAAGTTATCTTAATCCAGGCCAAAGCGCTGAAAAGAACAGGGTGGGTATAGAAAAATAAAGCAATCGACCAGAGAAAAACATTGATGGCAAAAATAAAAAAGCTTCTATTAAGAGCTTTCTTCTCCTTACGGTAAACAATGGCTCCCAAGAGCAAGTTGGCGAAAGCGGAGAAAATGATTAATACTTCTTTTTCCATAATGGCACTCTATTCTTTCATTTTACGAAAAAAAAACGCCCTTTTCAACAAAAAATGTTTGGAAGGGCTTATTAAGATTTCAGGCGTCCGGTAAAAACTCCACCGCCTCCCCAATAGGTTGGGAAGGACTTTACATCCTCAAAAGCGAGGGATTCAAGATACTTTATCAATTCTTCGGGGTCGGGAAATTCTGAACCCTGTTTCTTAGCTTCTTCAGCGATTCTGTTTATTTCTCTCCTGTATTTCAGTGAATTCAAACAAACCATAGGCTGTTTGAAAAACTCTGCTGCTAAATGCCAGATGGCTTTTCTGATAAAGTCCTCGTCAACGAGAGGTGCTAAGTATATCTGTCCCCCGGGTTTAACAACCCTGGCTAATTCTTTTACTATCCTTTTCCAACCGCCAGGAATATAGCAAATTACCAATAGCGATACCGCTGCATCAAAAAAATTGTCCGGCCAGGGCAGAGATTCCTCCAGGTTCCCCAGGAGAAAATGAAATTTCACATCGTATTTTTTTTCTACTTTTTCAGCCTCTTCTCCGGCCCTTTTTACCATTCCCGGCGACCAGTCAATGGTATATATATGTTTTGGTGATATAATTTTAGCTATATCCTCAAAAAGCACTCCCCTGCCTGGACCAATCTCCAGCACTCTGCTTTTTTCTTTATTCTCTAATGGAATAAAACAATCTACTAATCTCTGTTTGTGCTGTTTAACTACATTTACTTTATATATGTCAGCCTCCGAATAGCTATCCCATCCCTTTATGAGTTTACGCCTTTCCATATGATGATTAAAAAATTCTTTTACTTTTATAACACTTAAACTTTTCATTGAAAACACCTATACCTATGCAATTTTACGCTGAGAAAACTCAGTTGCTAATCTTGATGGTACTATATTCTCCGCTCCAGTCAAGGTAAATTCTCAGTTTAAACGCCAGAGGAAAAAATTCAGCACCGCCGCAAAGCTCACCCAGAGGAGATAAGGTAGCATTAAAAGAAAAGCCGTCTTGGATACCTTCTTGAATTGTACGGTGGTTAGAACGATAAATATCCAGAGGAGCGCGATGTCTATCAGCCCGTACAGAGGTGACTGAAGACCGAAGAAAAGATAAGACCAGAGGATGTTCAGCACCAGCTGGGAAGAAAAAAGCAAGACCCCTCCCCTGACGTTCGGGTTTACCCGTTCATCCTTCCATACCAGGTAGAAGGCGATTCCCATCAAAAGATACAGAGTCACCCAGACCGGGGCGAACAGCCAGCTTGGAGGAACGAAAGATGGTTTGACTAATCCTTCATACCACGTAGGTATGGCGGGTGCGGTGAATATGGAACCGGCCACGCCGGCCATTTCGCATATTAATATGGAAATTATCAGTTTGGCTTTCATGTTGTTATTTTCTTTTTTATATTACTCTGTCTGACTAATTAAATTATAATAAAAAATCGCCCAAAAGGCGACTCTCCAATCGATACGCCTCAGTTTTTAAGCTGAGGCGTATCAAGGCGCTTCAATAAAGGTTTAAGATTGGAAAATATTAATTGGGATTCGGTCCTCCGCATTCATCAGTTATGCCGTCGCAATCATTATCTAAGCCGTCACTGCAATTGAAGTGTGAGGAATCTTCAGTCTCAGACTCCTGATTCTGAACGCAATCTCCCCAGAAGCCGTCCTGGGTGCAGGTTTTGGTTCCGGCCGCACATACTCCGAATAGACCTGTGTCACAGGCAGTCGTCTCTCCGGGTGTACATTCGAAGGTGGGCCAATCCGTGTTGGTATCGTCGAAGGTTATGGTTTGATACTCAAACAGATATTCTTCGGGATGCCAGCCGGTCATCACCTGATTGGCGCAATCCACGTCGCTTGACAGCACCAGCCATATCTTGGCTCCGTCCGGGTAGTTTTCGTCATAAGGAGCAGGCAGGTCGCCGGTATCTGTCTGAGCCTTAACATCAGCGTTACCTCCCTTTGCCGTATCCGAGCCCAGACACATCAGACCGTTGCCCGGCCAGGGGTCGGGATAATAAATGAGGGTATAGTCTACGCCGGATTCCAGACCTTTAGCATTGAATACGCAGTCAAACTCGTCTCCTGAAAGGAAGTATCTCATCTTTCCCCAGGCGCCGCCCTCTACAATTTGCCAGGTTTCAGGGTTTTTTTCATTCAGATACAGGTGGCCGACGTTGGAATTACCGGATTGCCCGCTCGGGCCCTGGGCCCAAACCATCGCCGTTATTCCTAATGCGGCCGATATAAATAGTATTGTCAAAGCCTTTATTTCTTTTTTCATTATAAATAAAAATTATATATATTTTTGTCTTGCGACCTTTAGTCCTCCTAATTTAAAAATAACCTGATTTTCCGAAAACTTCAACCGCATCTTTGTAAATAGAAAACAAAAAAAACACTTTCCAGGTGTTTCCAAAAAATTAAAGAGAGGGAGGGGTCACTATTAAGTGACAATTACTGTTAGAACGGCTATAACCGTGTCGAAAAAAAATAATAAAATGTTTTCCTTGAGGGGGAAATGTTTCCCTCCCCCTTTTAAAAAAGAACTATATCTTACTGTATCCAGAGGTCTTGCTGCTGTCAATGTGGAAAACTGGTCATTCGCCATTGAGGGTTGAGAAAAAATAAAACGTTATGGGTGCAAGCATCATCAGCGTCCTTATCAGCAGTATCTTCCAGCCCTGGGTAAAAATCAAAGCCTCAAAGATTCCCACCACCGCGTAGATTAAGAATCCCAAGGCGAATCCCAGAAGCTGTTTCTCCAGGTGCTCACCAGTTTTCTTAAAATTTCTATACCTCCTGATAATCTCAGACACGATAAAGATTAAACCGGGCAGAAATATGCCGATATTAAATATGGTATTGGCTATTTTATTGGGAACGATATTGTTTCCCCAGTAGGTTAATTCCGTAGGAGAAAAACCGTACAGGTAAAAGGCACAAATAGCGGCAGCCGCTATAGCAATGAAAATTCCTTTGAAAATGAGGCCCTTCGTCTTTTCATTCCCGAAGAAACTCCAGGAAAAATAAAAGAATGCCGGCAGAAGATGAAGGTAAGTCAGGGGGCCGATAAACCATTCATATATGAAAATGTTGGCCGCTTCCAGGCCAAACCAGGTGAACAAAGCCCTTATCCCTATCAGTATCCAGATAAGTCCCAGAAAGAGGCAGAAATAATCAAGGCCCCGGCTGTAAGGAAGCGTTTTTCCTCTCCTCTTTCTGGATAAAGAATAGAAAACTCCGGTGCTGGTAATGCCGGTTATGAAGCATACAAAGGCGTTGTATAGTATTCCGATATTATTCATTTTTTTATGGCTTATTGTTATTCATCCCAGACGGCAGACAAATAAAAGATGAGGGGCGGCAGCATGGAGCCGATTCTGGCCAAAAGCATCAGCCATCCCTGGGCTGCCGCCAGGGCGTCAAAAAATCCTGCCGCAGCATATATGAAAAAACCCACATTAAAGCCCAGCAGCTGCCTTTCCCTATAAGCTCCTGACTTTCTCCATGCCCTCCATCTTCTTATCAGTTCTATAACGATAAACAGGAAAATCGGTATGAAAATGGCTATCGTAAAGATATTATTGGTAATGTCGTTGGGGACCAGGGTACGGCCCCAGTAGGTTATTTCGGAGGCTGAAAAGCCGTATCTCCAGAAAGTGAATACGGTGAAGACTATCACCGAAGTAAAGAAAGCGTTGAACAGGAGCTTTACCTTTTTTCTTTCCCCGAAAAAACTCCAGGAAAAATAATAGAAAGCCGGTATCAGGTGGAGATAAATCAGTGGTCCGGTGAACCATTTAAATACGAGAGCGTCAAGTTCCAATCTTCCCAGCCAGACGAAAACCACCCCCAATCCTGTCAGTATCCATACCAAGCCAAACAACAGAACAAAATAATCAATAAATCTAATTAATCCCCCGCCCTTCTCTCTCTTTATCCTCAGAAATAAATGAAAAACCACCAGGGCGGTTAAACCTGTAATAAAACAGATAGATGCGTTATATATCATCCCTATGCTGTGCATAGCCGCTTGCCTATTCTTTAATCTCCCCGTCTATCATCTTCCGGTAGTCGCAGTACTCACATTTTTCCCCGGACTCCGGGAGTTCCTCGGACTCCAAACACTTCTTTATTTCCATAATGGTTTCCCCCACCCACGAAGCATCTCCCTCATAAGGGATAATGGATAACTCGAACTCCAGTCTGCCATCAAATTTTTTCCTGTTCCTGCCGGCATTGGCGAACAGAAAATAACCGGTGTCACCTACGTCAAACCCCTTCTGCCGGAAAATCCATTGATATATCTCCATCTGCCTCTTGTATCCTTGTTTATACTCGTCATCCAGAGAAATTTCCCTTTTAGTACTGGTGGACTTGTAATCCACGATGAATATTTTACCGGTCTTGGGATCGGTCCAGATGTCATCGATGATGCCGCAGATTTTCAGGTTGGTAGGCTCATGGATGGTCCAGGCCCCCACGTATCTGTAATGGTCGTCCCTCCAGTCAGGAAGGTCCGGATGCTGAAACGGTATGGCGTCAATGCCGTACTTTTCCATCAGGGCATGGGCCTGACCGTTGGCGCGCAGCAGGTCGAACTCGTTCTTCATCAGCTGGTCTACGGCGCTGTTTAAGGCCCAGCCCGGCATGCTCGGCCTACCCAATCCCAGCCTTCTGTCCAGATAAAAACATCTGGGGCACTCCAAAAACAGATCTATCTTGGAACGACTGATGGAAAAAGGAAATTCCGTCCCCGGAACGTAGAGATTGCTTTGTCTTTTAGAATATTTGCTCATATTTATATAAAATAACCTTATTTCGGGCAAAATTCAAGCAAAATAAAATGCCCGATATTCTCAGGCATGATTAGAATTTATCTCGCGGCCCTTAAATCACGAAGTTGGATATCAACACGGAAAAAGCTCCCATGGTGCTGAAGAAAAAAACGAGTGTGAGGATGCTATAATAATTTGAGTTGTTCCTGGGTTTTTCGGGAAGATAGCAGTACATCTGGAATGACAGATATAAATATATCGTGAAGATGAAAAAATCGAAGCCGGAAGAAAAGAAGCTCCCTCCCGTTTTCATGATAACTATCTTACAAAAAGAAGCGAAAATAAAAAGCGCCGCCACTATTATAAAAAAACCTATAAAGAACTTAACGACTGATTCTTTCCCCAAATCAATCACCTTTTTTCTATTTATAATTTTAGAAACGGTTAGTCAACCCTGATACCGAACATTTTGACGAGACCAAGCACTTCGGGATAGCTGAACCTGGCCTTCTCGCATTTGTTCTCTCCGGGGTTGAAAACGTAGTTCTTGGCCTCCCTGAAATCAGCCTCGCTCAGGTCCGTCTTATTGAAAGCTGCCTTTGTCAGGTCAGAGCCCTTGAAGCTGCTTTTCGTCATGGAGCTTTCTGTAAAATCTGCCTCATGGAGCTTACAGTCCAGGAATTTTGTATCGGGCATCTTCATCTTAAAAAAAACCGAATAACTCAGGTCGCATTTCTTGAATTTTAATCCCACTCCAAGTTCGGTTCTCAGCTGTGACCAGTCGATGCCGCTAAGTTTGCACTTATAAAATGAACATCCTATCATCTTGCTCTCGGGGAAGTTGGCTGCGGTAAAGTCCGTTCTCACGAATTTACAATCGTCAAAGATGCACTTTTCCAAGCAGCTTCCCGCAAAGTCGCACCTTCTGAAAGTGCAGCCCGAAAACTCGCTCTCCTTCAAATTCTCTCCCGTCATAACCAGAGAGTTAAAGATTTGATTGTGATATTCTTTATTGGAGAAAGTTTTTTCCATTATTCTTCTATGGAAAATCCGGTGCTGGAAAAGTCAGGGCAGTCTTCGTCAAACGTCACGCAGGCGTAAACGCATCCCGGACAGTACGCGCAGCTTGAAGGAAAGGAGCACTCTTTATTTGGGTCGGTAGGCTTTTCGTTCATACTACCCGACGTGCCGCAAACGCACCTCCCTGTATAATCCCAGTGAGCATCTTTTATTGCTTCGTCATAACAATTGACTTGCACGCACCCCACACCGCTGTTGGGGTCGAACTCATAGCCCGAGGGACACCTTTCTGATGTCGGAATAGGAGTGCGGTCGCATACCGGTACTTCTTCGTCATACCCTCCTTCCCCTTCTTCCCCATAACCTTCTTCCTCCTCCGCTTGATATTCATTGGCTTCTTCCTCGAGCTGCAGTTTGATTTTGTCCGCCGCATCTTTCATCATCTGTTTCCAATTGGCTTTCAGGTCTTCCTTGTTCTCCTGAATCATTTGCTTGAACTCTTCGCGGATTCGATCTTTCAGTTCCTGTATATCTATCCCCTCATAATCTCCGCTCTTCAAAAGCTGCTCCAGGTCTCCCGCCAAAACCAAATCCAATACGGCGTCAAACCCCTGTTTGTCCTGGGAAACCAGAAAATCTATCACTTTCGGGTCTATCAGTTTTTTTATTTCCCCTCCTATCTGGTTGATAACTATCTCTTTAGCCTGGCCCAATACCTTGTTCAACAGATCCTTCCCCAGCATCTTGGCAATAGTGCCTACGTTGACATTATTCGCCTCGCGGTTGAACTTGTCAGCCCCGTTCTGGAATGCCTTAACCATCTCATCAATGGCGATGACATTCTCTTTGTAATCATCAAATGTAACGTCGCCGGAAAGTAAGTCACGCTTTAATTCTTCGCGGGACTGTTGGAGTTCATCCGCCATCTTGGTCAATGCCGAAGCTTGTTCCTTATAGGCGTTCTTTAGCTCTGCCACCAATTCCTGTTGTTCGTTTATGTCAGAAAGCACTCTATCTATTCTCTTGGCTTTGCCGAATATTGGACCGAATTTAGGATGTTTTATTATGTTCTTCGTCAATATCATGGAAACCACCGGCCCTATCACCGGCCCCATCCACCTGGTGGCCTTGTCGGGCAGATGGATGACAAACTTGACTGCTTTTCCCAGGGAACGGAAGGCCTTCCTTAAAGAGATTCTGGCATATGCTTTCTGGGGCAGAATAAGGCTCTCCCAAAAACTTGTAGCATCTGTCTCTTCCTGAGGTTTTTCTTCTCCCAATCCGAAAGTCTGGAAATAAGTCAGTCTTCCCTGTTCGAATATGAAAAGTGCCCTGTCTGTAATATAGGTCTCCAACTGTCCTTCTTCATACAGGCCCGGGAGGTAGTCAACCGCCTCAACGTTCTCCTCTCCGAAAATACTTTTGATATCATCCATTGTCATATCATAATGAAAATCACCGGGATTGAGCCCAGATTTTGTCGCACCTCCTTCGGTTTCAGGCGTATACTCCTCAACGTTGCCGATATTCCCGCCTATAAATGTTATTTTCTTATTCAGTTGCGGATAAAACCAAACCTCGCTTCTCACTAAAACCAGATTGCCCGAATCTTCCTGCGGCAGGTACATTACGGCGAACTGGTCGGGAACGCCGAACATGTCCATTAAGTGCTGTTGGGCCGTTAAAGGTAATTCCTCCCCGCCTGTAAGGGCTTCTTCCTCTCCCCTATTCCTCATTAAAAAGAAACCTGCGCCGAATAGTACGACGACTATTATGAAAGCGAGGGCTATTTTGTTCATATTTTTATATGAATTATTTTATATTACTTAACTTTAACAAAAATTCGCCCCTATGGCGAAGATTATTTCCTTCTCAACCGGGCCAGAAAACAGTAATGTCTTTTT
>CAZMJM010000023.1:0-9090 GCA_964566875.1 uncultured Candidatus Saccharibacteria bacterium
TGGCGTCCCAGTCGGAATCCACGGAGCCCGCTATTTCAAAATCGTTATCATCAAAAAAGGTTATTGCCTGAGCCGCGCTATTGGGATTGTAATCGCCAAGAGCGAAAAACCTGTCTGTGCGGGTGGCATAGCTGAAGGTATCCTCCGCATTGGAGGTAGTGGTGGCACCGTCGTTACTATAGTATACGTAGATGGTGGTACTGGTAGAGGCGGGAATGGATGGCACCTTGACCCAATAAATGGCGGTGGAGGAAGCGTAATTCCAGTAGAGCTGGAAATAATCAAGTTCTGTGTCGTGAGTGTCGTTCAAGAACCTGACATCACCGCCTCCGGAGCTGACGTGATTCCAGAATTCGGTTTCGCTGTCGTCTATAAGCACCCTGACTTGATAATCCGTCAAGGTACTGGAACTATTGGTGTTGTCGATGACAATGGGTTCTCTATAAAACCAGGCAGAGTCCCACCAGGGATCAAGAAGCCCGTATCCCTTGTCCCCTCCTATGGCCTCGATATAGAATTCTCCGGATGATTTGGCCGGGAAGCCTATCTCCATGCGAAAATACTTGGTTTCACCGGGTCTCAGGAAAAGGAGATTATCCAGGTTATCGTTATTGACGGCCCCACCGACCCTGAAATTTCGCGGAATGGATTTTCTCTTGATACCTTCACCAAGCAGCCTTTCCCAGAATCCCGCATTCTTAACGGCAAGCGGAGAATCTGTTAAGGGCAGGTTCTCCCAACCGGTCCCATAGCCCATCTCCTTATGAAAACCAACCCTGGCTCCATCCTTGATACAGGTTTCTCTGTTACCGCTGAGATAATCACAGGCTCTTATTTCTCCGGTCGAGGCACACCGGTATTGAGCCTGCTGCGCAGACTCCGGCTGAGAAGAGGTCGCAAGACCCGTTTCAGTAGAGGTCGCAAGACCCGTTTCAGTAGAGGTCGCAAGACCCGTTTCAGTAGCGGTCGCAGACAGGGCTTCTCCTTCCTGAGCCCTGGCTCTTTCCGGTAAAAAGTACCTTATTTTAGAGGCGGCAAATTCTGTAAATCCCTTAACCTTGTAAAATACGGTCTGGAAATTAGAAATCAATTTTCTCCAGAGCATAACAAGCCAGAATTCCCTCCTCGCCTCAGTATCATTGGTAGAAGAGGAATTGTTGTCTTGCGCTTTTTCTTGTTCTGTTTGAGAAGCGGTTGAAGAGGTGGCGTTCTCTTCTGCCGTGTTAGAGGCAGGACCAGTATTTGATGTGCTCTCCGTGGGTTCTTCTTCCTCCGCGGTCGTGGCCGCATCCTCAGTAGTGGAGGCTGATGTTCCTTCTGTAGTAGTCTCCGTTCCGGAAGTAGTGGTGGTGCCCGCCACGTCGTTCACGAACGACGTGCCTTGCCCTGAGCCTGCCGAAGGAGTTTCCTCTGTGGTAGTGGCGGCAGTAGAAGTCGTTGTTTCTGCCATAGTTGTCTCAGTTGAAGTAGATAATACCTCCTCGGTAGTAGTGACTGTAGTCGGGGTTGTGGTTGTGGCCGTAGTAGTTGCCTCATTCAAGGCAGTGGTGGTGGCAGTAGTAGATGCAGTGGAGGAACTTCCCTCAACGTCTTCTACAATGAATTCCTGCCATCCCTCCTGACACCAGTAATTGGCCTGGCCTATTTCGGGGACTTCTGTTTCCACGGGAAAGTCCTGGCTCCAATTTTCTATCTTCTTAACCTCACCGCCCTCCTGCGGGAAGTGGACCTGCAGATTGACCAGCTCGGACCGCTCGCTCAAGTTTGTAACGCTGAAATAGACCTCCGCCTCGGTAAGGCCGTGATAAACCTTCTGGTCACTCTTGATAATCAGGTTTTCCCCTGAATTGTCGTCTGAGTAATCAAACCTTATTTTCTTTCCGTTGGGTAGGACAAATTCGCCCGTAGACTCCTCTTCGAATCTTATTAAATCTTCGGGACCGAGAAGTTTCTTTATTCTTTCAATCAGGCTCGCCTCGTTCTGCCCGGTTTCATCTCCTTCGACGGCGGTCTCGTAAGAGACCTCCAGCCAGACCGCATCAAGGTAAACGGTTGACTCTTCCAACGATTCCTCAGAGGAAGACAAATAGGTAAACCTAACCTTAAGCTTTTCCAGCTCCTGCCAATTTTCAAAAACTGGCAGACCGTAGAGGAAATACCCTTCATTCAGGCCATTGGAGATCTCTTCGGTCAGGTCAAATTCATCTAAGGCGTGCCAGGCGTCTGAGTAGAAATAATCTATTTTCAGCCTGTCTCCCCTCACGCCCTTTCCTGCCAAAGATAATCTTAACTGGACATTGGCTATCTGAGATTCCTTAGCTTCCTGAGGTATATAGAAGTCGGAGATGGTGAAGACGGCTTTGGCTGGTTCACGCATCAGTAGGTCCGAAGAATTGGCATTTCCGCCTATCTCTGCATTAAGAGTGGAAGAAGTAGATAAAGGTTCCAGTTCTTCTGCCTCAACGCTCTCGTTCCATACGCCTAAGACCTTATTGAAGACGAAATTCCTTACTCTTTCCCAGTTGATATCAACTAAATTGTGAGCGTTTCCGACCAAAGAGCGGGAAAGATTGGAAACCCTGTCCCAGAGATAGATAAAGAAGGGAACCTTCCCTGTTGAGCTCGTCGGACTCTCTTCAGGTGGAATGTTGTCTTGGCCCTCTTCTGACGCCTCCTCATTATTTTCTGCCGCTTGCTCCTGAGATTCTGACCCTGTCTCCGGTTCTGCTTCAGGACCAGGTTCGGATTGAGACTCAGTATCGTCCTGTGAGAAGGTGGAGGTATCACCTTGAGGCTGGATTATAAACTCTTCTGAGCTTGTTACGTTATTCTCAGCCGGTTCGGCAGGAGCCGTAGAGGTTGCCTCGGTTGAGGTACTCTGTTCTGAGGGCTCCGAATGAGATTCAGTCGAACTTCCCGTTTGTGGTGAACTCGCTTGTGGTGCCTCGGCCGAATCCATTGAATCCGTCGAAGTACCTGCCTGCGGCGGCAGAACTTCAGGGATCGGTTCTTCTTCTATTGGTTCCGGCTTCTTAAAAATAAGGGTGGGGAAAGCTGAATTTTCCCTGTTGAATTCTGAGAGAACGGCCGTTTCCGACAGGTCCTGTGAGAACACGGTTCCAGGATTCTGCCATCCGCCTTTTTCTCCCAGAGGAGGCTGGCCGTCAAAGGTGCCTGGATAGAGCTTGATGACGCTTATCTCTCTAGCCAGGGTAGGCTGGAAAAGGTTAGTGATAAACTTCGCCGGCGAAAAACCGGCAACAAAAAACAACACTACGAATAGAAGTGCTGTAAGACCCGCGGCCTGCCGCGGAGTGGACTTTAAGGCCTGACGTGAGGTGAGTTTGATTAACCGCCCTACCCGCCGAGCCGGTATATCCAACTGGGGAGCCAAAAGCAAGGAAGACTCACCTGTCTTTTTGATAGGAATTGACCGTTTATTGTTTTGTGATTGATACCTTTTGAGCTCCTGGGTGGAAATCAGCCAGGAAGGCTGGGTACGGACCTTTCTGCCGGGAAGTTTGCCGTTCCTCAACAGATATCCGATGTAATCCGGGTTGTACCCCGAAAGGTCAGCTGCTTCCTTGAGGGAAATTTGACCGTCCGCGAAAATCTTTTTCTTGACGTTCCTGCCCCGGCTCTCACAATATTCCACTACCGCATGTCTGGTAGTCTGCCAAAAGGTATTCTGATAAACCTGTTTGGCGATTATCCTGCCGTCTCTTATCAGGAATGCCAGATAGTCTGGATGATATTCGAAGACCTCACTTGCTTCCTTCAAGGTAAGGTATCTCTTATTTTGATATGACATAAAGAACTTTCCCTAGAAAATTCACTAAAAGAACTATTGGAAAAAAAGAGCTATTTTCCCCCTTTCTTTATTGATTTCTCTCAATGGCCAACTTTTTTGACCGTTTTGCGAAAAGTTGTACTTTTGAGTATAAATCTCGGGGGGTCGAGATTAAGTTATTGTATCATAAAACCCTCATGTCAACCTGTGGAAAAGTAAAACAGCAATTTTTCAAAAAAATGAGTCCCAAAAATAACATGGATTACCAAGCCTTAGCGTCCTTCTTAAACAACTTTTTCCAAAAAAAATGAAAAATTTGTCGCATAATTATTAATAATTTCCTGAGTTATCCACATTGACAAAAATGGAGGTAAAAAGGTATTATTAACTAATCTTTAATAAGGTCTTATAATTATAAAAATTAATAAAGGTTATAATAAAATGGCACTTAGGAAAATCGAATTAGTGGGTTCCCAAAAAAAATATCTGACAGTCGGAGAGGCCGCTCAAATACTGGGAGTAACTACTCTCACCATGAGAAACTGGGACAAGTCCAGCAAGCTAAAGGCCTATAGAAACCCCATCAATAACTACCGACTTTATAAACCAGAAGATATTGAAGTTTTTTTGAGAAAGATAGAATCTTCTGGAAAAATAAATTTAGGGTAACAAAGATTGTTTTGAAAAAAAACAGACCGCCGCGGCGGTCTGTTTTTGGCAGCTAAACCGGAATCAAGGTCTTACCAATTTAGACAGTCTTACGCCCACCAGTCTTATCGGTCTGTTGTCTCCCGTTAAGAACTTGAGGAGCAGGGTCTTGGCTGTTTTCTCCAGAGCCCTGAAATCCTGAGCGGGCGCCTTCAAGGTTGTTGATTTGGTGCGGGTGGTAAAGTCTGAAAAGCGGCACACCACGGTTACGGTCCTGAAAAGGAAACCTTCCTGAACCAACCGACCGTAAACCTGCTCAATGATGTCTGAGAAGGTTCTCAGTAGCTTTGCAGGCTCCCGGGTGTCTCTCTGAAAAGTGTACTCGCTCCCTATGGACTTTATCTCCCTCTCAGTATTCACCCCTCTGCCGTCTTTGCCTCTGGCCATCTCGTAGATATCTGTGCCCGGCTTTCCAAACATTTTCTCTAAGAAGCCTTTCGAGACAGAGGCAAGCTGCTTTACGGTATTGATGTTCTCAGCCCTTAATCTTCTGGCGGTGGCCTTTCCCACTCCCGGCAGTTCGGTAACGTCCAGGGGATCCAACAACTCCCTTACCCGGGCCGGTTTAACGAGCAACAATCCGTCTGGTTTAACTTTCTGGGCCGCTATTTTAGCCACCAACTTATTGGGACCCACCCCGATACTGCAGGTCAGAGCCTCTTTTTTCCTTATGTCATCTTTCATTTTTTTAGCTAATCTCTCCGCTCCTTCATAAGGAAAACCTTGCTCTAATAAAAAACTTATGTCCAAATAGGCTTCGTCCAGGGAAACTACCTCACAGAGTGGGGAAAAATCGCTGACGGTATTAAAAATAGACAAGGAGACCTGCTCATAAAGTTCCATATTGGGCGGCAGGAAGACTGCTCCGGGACACAATCTGAAGGCCTGGGAAATGGGGAGGGCAGAATGAATGCCGTACTTCCTGGCCTCGTAATTGGCAGTGGAAACCACGCCTCTCCCCTTTCCGCCTTTAGGGTCAGCTCCCACTACTATGGGTTTTCCCTTAAAGCGGGGGTTCTCCCTTTCTTCAATCTGGGCAAAAAAACAGTCCATATCAATATGAAGAATAATTCTGTCCATGTCCCTTTAATATTACAATAAAAATACCCTTTAAATAAAGGGCTCTGATAACTCGATTGCGGCCGTTTTTAGCCAATAATTTCGCCCAGCAGATAATTCGCCTCGGTTCCTATTATCCTGACCTTTCTTATTTCGCCGACCCGGACATCCCTTTCCTTTATAATCACCGCCCTGAATGATTGGGGACGAGCTATAAATGTATTGGCCTTGCCCTGCTTTGCAATCAGGGTTTTGAACTCCCGGCCCAAAAATTTTTTATTAATCTCTCTCTTAACGCTAAAACATAACCTGGTAAGTTTTCTAGAACGTCTGCTTATTACTTTCGGGGAAAGTTGGGGCAATTCAACTGCCGCAGTTCCCGGTCGGAGAGAAAATTTGTTGATGTGTACAATATGGGGCCCTGTCCTTTCGACGAACTTTAAGGTCTCTTTGAAATCCCCTTCACTCTCCCCGGGAAATCCTACAATAACGTCCAGGGCTACAAGGAAATCGGGAAACTTCTTCTTGAATCTTCTGATAACCTCTTCCACTTCCGAGACCTCATACTTTCTGTTCATGGCGCCAATAACCATATCTGAACCGCTCTGTACGGGCAGATGCAGAAATCGGTAAAGCTTTCTTGATTCAAAATTAAGGAGCAACTCATCAACCATCTCAATAGCAAACTGAGGGTTTATCATCCCCAATCTGACTTTGAATTTTCCCGGTATGGAGGAAATTCCTGTAAGCAGCGAGGGCAGCTCCAATGCCCTCCTGTCCAGGCCGTAACAGCCGGCGTCTTGAGAGGTTAGATGTATCTCTTTAAATCCCCGGACGACGAGCTGTTCTATCTCGTTTATAACGGCGTCTCTGCTGAAACTCTTAAGGGCGCCTCGGGAAATTTTAGAAGCACAATAACTGCAGTTACCCACGCATCCTTCTGAGATGGAAACGGCGGCGATAACCGTGTCCTCGCCTCTTTTTTTGAGACCGTGATACGCCGCCTTATCTATACCCTTCTGATAGAGGAAAATTGGCTTTTCCCCCCGTAAAACCATCTGAGCAGCCTCATTTATCCTCAGGACGTTCCTGGGGCCTATCACCCCGTCCACAGAATTTTTTAAATCAGGGGCTATCAGGGGAAGACAGCCGGCTAAAATTACCTTCTTATTATTTTTTTTGAAATAATCTATCCTCTCAACAATCTTTTTCTCTGTTTTCCCCAAGACTCCGCAACTATTGATTATTATAAAATCAGCCTCATTCTCTGAGGCTTCCTGGAAATTACGGGTTAACGACCCGCGCAGCAGGTCTGAATCGCTCTGGTTTAACCTGCATCCATACGTTTCCAGATAGAACTTTTCCATACTAAATCACTCCTCCTTTATCTCTTCACAAAATCGTATATTCCTAAGGATATCAAGGCAAAAATAGACAGGATTAGAGACACCTCAGGGTCCAGCATAGCAGAAAATAAGACAAGAATCGCCGCCATTATTGATATTACTCCTTCCTTCTTATTATCCATGAAATAAAGAATTCTTTTAATCAATCTATTTTTATTTCTTCAATATACTTTATTATACTCTAAATCAAAATTGAAAAAAATTTGATCAAGCTCGGTTCGCGCCGTAGGCAAGCATAGAGGCAAAACGCTGAACCTCTATCTAATTAACAATGAAACAAGGAGCGAAGCGACTGATTCTCAATTTGAATGGAGTGAAAATCAAGGTTCCGAGCAAAGCGAGAGGTTCTTATTACTCATGTACTAACTACTAATTACTAAAAACCTCCTGACAGGAGGTTTTTACGGGTGCCCCCGGCAGGAATCGAACCTGCAACCTCTTCCTTAAAAGGGAATTGCTCTGCCAATTGAGCTACGGGGGCTCTATACAAAGATTTCCGCGGAAATCTTTGTCGAGCCCGACAAAATTTCTATCAGAAATTTTGTATAGGGCGCTGTCTACTTTTCTGGTAGATATTCCTTCAAAATTCTTTTCCTTTCCCTGTAACCGTATAAACTTTTAAGATAATCTTCTCTTTTTCTAGCCGAGGAGAGATTGTTATATTCTTCACTACGGATAAGGACTAGAGGTCTGCGATTTCTCGTGCTTTTTACTGAACCTTAGTTGTGTTCTCTCAATCTCCTCTCTAAATTATTTGTACAACCGACATAGACATTCTTTGCTTTCGCACTGTACAAGAAATAGACCCAATACATAAATCCTACATCCCTTCTTTCTTCAGCTCCTCGAATATCTTTTTCTGTTTCCTGCTGAGCTTTCCGGGCGTCTTCAAAACGAGCTTCACATAGAGATCCCCCCTGCCTCTCCCGGAGAAGTGGGGTATACCCCTGCCCGATATACGCATCGTCTTGCCTGACTCAGTGCTTGAAGGAACCTTCAGTACGATTTTCTTCCCTTCCAGGGTTGGTATTTCTATTTCGTCACCCAGGGCAGCCTGGGAGAAGTTGATGGGAAATGCCACATAAAGGTCGTCTCCTCTCCTGCGGAAAACGGGGTGTTCTGCTACCGTAATGCTGATGTAAAGATCCCCGGGCCTTCCCCCTCTCCTACCGGCCTCACCTTTTCCCTTAATCCTTATCACCTGGTTGGTATCCACGCCCGCCGGAATGACGACCGTGACGTTTTCCTCTCCCTTTACCCTTCCCTCTCCCCGGCAGACGTTGCATGGTTTCTCCGGCCGGTATCCCTCGCCGCCACATTCAGGACAAGTCGTACTCCTGGTAAAGGTTCCCAGAAAAGTCTTTTTAATCTGATGCACCTGCCCCGTGCCGCGGCAGGAAAAACATTCCTTCACCTTTGTGCCGGGTTCTGCCCCTACGCCCTGACAGCGGGGACAGACAACCCTCTTTTTGAGTTTTATCTCCTTCCTGATTTCCCTAAGGGTATCCTGAAGGGATATTCTCAAGTTAACCCTGATGTCTCCTCCTTTCTTGGTGTCCCTGGGCTGTGCGCCGTAACCGGCGGAACCGAATACCTCCTCTAAAATATCTCCCAAATCATCAAAGCCGAAATCAAAATTAACATCTGGCCTCCCCCATCCCCACTGGGTTCCAAACCCGGGAGCTGAATTCTGGCCGTCGAAAACCCGCCCAAACCTGTCGTATTGGGCTCTTTTCTGGGCGTTGGAGAGAACCTGATAGGCCTCATTGATTTCCTTGAAGCTTTTCTCATCTCCCCCCTTATCGGGGTGGTGCTGATGAGCCAGCTTATAATAGGCCTTTTTTATCTCCTCTGCCGAAGCCTTTCTGGGTATGCCCAGTATCTTGTAATAGTCTTTGGCGGCCATGGTATTAGGGTAAGTTTCTTATTTTTCTTTATATTCGCCCTCTTCTGCTTCGGGTGCCCCCTCTTCTCCTCCCTTGGATTGCTGGCCCTGCTGCCCGTCGTCGGCAGCCTTCTTCTGATATAGCTCCGCTCCCACCCTCTGAAGTACCTGTGAGAGGGTTTGTGACCCGCTTTTGATATCTTCTATGTTATCACCTTCCTTGGCCTTTTTCAAACCCTCTA
>CAZMJM010000024.1:0-8519 GCA_964566875.1 uncultured Candidatus Saccharibacteria bacterium
CCAACTCTCTTAGTCCTTTCTGGAACATCTTTGCCAATTCTCTCCTGTGGTTGAGGGTTTCCTGTTGTTCATCCAAAAAATTCTGGAAGAATTTCAGGGAAACTTCGTTTAGGGCGGCGGGTTCCGGCATTTTTTCTCGCCTGATAAAATGGGGCGCCACTTTATTGCCGAAGTACTTAAAAAGGAAAGCAAATAGAGAAAAAGAATTCAGAAAGGAAATGAAATCCCGGAGAGAAAAATGGGTCTTAGGAAGCTCCTTGATACCCCAGTTTTTAGGACAGACAAGCATGCCTCCCCGAAAGCAGGGGAACTGCTTATAGAGGCTGAAAAAAGAAACTTCTCCCGTGTTTCCGGCATAGTAATCTCCCAGGTCGGCGGCGAAAGCATGGGCACAGTCTTCAATGATAACGGGCTTGGGGTTAGCTCCGGAAAAAACCTTTTTCACCTCCCCTATGTTCATGGGCAGGCCGTAGGCGTGGGAAACCAGAATGGCTTTAACGTCGGGGTTTTTTTTCTTTTTTATTTCCTCAATTTTAGGATGGAAGGTACTAATATCAATATCCAAGAAAATAGGTTTGATGTTGTACTCCCTGATAATGGGATAAAAAATATCGCAGATGAAGGCGGGCATCATCATAACAGAACCCTGTAATTTGAGCTGCTCTATAATCATTTTAAAAGCCGAGCGGGCCATATCGGTAAAAACAATCTTTTTGCCGGGAAAAAACCGTTCAAGCTTCTTTTTTAAACCCTCTGAATCCAGCTTTCCTGAAAATCCTCTCCAGGCCTTACTGAGATTTTTTTTGTTAATCTTTATCTGCGGATGTACAAAAAACATTTTATTTTTTCCTGAATTTAACCAGCCTTACCCTTCCCAGAAAGCTGCTAGCAACCCTGCCTAAAGTTTTCTCGAAAAGAATGAAAGGGGCTGTACTCTGTAGGAAGGGCAAAGGCGGATAGGTGTTGAAAAGAGTCTGCTTTTCAAAAATTAGATTAGCTTGTTCGAAAACGTTCTTTATCCCGGAGAGAGAGGCAAAATAAGGCAGGCCATTACCCTTCATCAGGGAAACCAGGGAAATCGGGGCCTTATAAAGCGACCAGGAATTTATGAAATCACATATAAGAATTCCTCCGGGCCTTAGCACCCTGGCCGCTTCCTTCTGTACTCCCTTGTAGGTGGCAGCTGAAACATAGCCGAAACTGGTAATGACGTCAAAGGAGTTGTTTTGGTATTTTAAGTTATAAACGTCCGCCGGCCCCACCGTGATTCTTTTTTCCAGACCCTCTTTTATTATTCGCTCCCTGGATTCTTTTATCGCTTTATCCGAAATATCGCATCCTGTAATCAAGAAGTTTGTCTGGCGGGCCATTACAATATCTATCTCTCCGAAACCGCACCCGATATCAAGAAGCCTGCCCTCCTTCACACCGTCCAATAACCCGAGAGTGTTAGCAACAGTAAGGATGAAACTGGCTTTTCTGGCACCGTTTTCTGTCTTGTGCCACTCTGTAGTTTCCCATTTCTGTTTTCGCTTTTGATACCCGGAAACTCCTGTCATAGCTTATATTTCAACATAAAAGGGCTCATTCTCCCTAAAACCTGAGCTGGGATGATTGATATAATATTTCTCATTTTGGAGCTTGCGTATTTTTTCCTCGCGCCGGATTTTAGTTCGAATATCGGGTATCTTTTCGTTCCCCATCCCTTCTTAAATATCTCCAGGCTGGATCCCCTTCGCGTCCCTCCTAAATCGAACGTCTCTGATTTGCCTCCTAAGTTCCCTTTTATCTTACGCCATAGTATGCCGTAATTTGCCAACCTGTCCTTAAATCTCTCATCCGAGGCATTGATAAAGTAATGAACATGATTTCCGTAATATAGAAAAACGCTGCCGGCTATTACCCTGCCCTGGCTTTTGGCCAGCACAATCTCCGCCCCCTCTTTTCCAGTATTGCCCCCGAGCTTATGGCCCATAAAATATTCAAAGAAAGAAAGGGGATAAGGTATTGTCCTGTGCCTTTGGGCGGTTTTAAGATAGATGCTATAGAAATCCTTTAAGTCCTCTTTTCTTTCGCAGGTTCGGATCTCCAAGTCTTGTTCTTCAAATTTTCGGATGGAATGGCGCAGGGTTTTCCGGAAGGAAGAAAAAACCTCTCCTTCTCCCCTGGTGTCTATTCCCTCGATAAAATAGGAGTCCCGCTCGCTGTGCGGCTCCTTTAACCCGAAGTCCTTAAAAAAAGCGGGAATTCTGGGATGCAGGCTTATTTTAAAAGAAGTATTGAAAAATGATGCCAAATCCCGGCGGAAGGTTCTACCATCAATGCCATTTTTTAACGGCAAGGGGCCTCCGTACTCGCAAAAAGGATGGGAAATTAACCTTTCTTTACCGAAAATCTTATACCTCCCCAAACTCAAAAGGAGTTCGTCTTTATATAAATAGTGTTCAAACTTAAGCCACCTGAAATTCCTTTCCAGAAATTCTTCCCACTCTGGGCTGTGAAAAAAGGTCTTGAACAAGACCTTACCTAATAATCTTCTCCACTCTTCCTTGTTTTGAATTCTCTGAAAAAATTTCATTTTGCTTTCGGCATATCTTTTCACCGGTTAAAAAGGTATACCCTTTTTCTTTGATAATGCCCAGTATTTCCTCGGTCTTGGCCAGGGTATCTTTATCCAGGCTGTCCCAGGAATGAAGGCTGAGGGTGAGGAAATCCGGTCCGGAAAACCTGAAGAGCAGGCCATAAGCCCACAGGGGGGATTTTCCTATCCAGGCCCCGGCTAAGGGGACCCCGAGAGCTAATCCGGTAACCGGAATCTCCAGAATTTTCATATCCCCTTCCTTCCGGCAGTTTTCGCTGTTAGGAAAATAAGGGATGGAAGGTGCCCTCCCCTCGTATCCCCGGTATTTCTTCAAAAGAGGATAATTGGGGACAATACTGCTGTCATAGGAAAATTTATAATCCTGAAGCAGCGCCATCGCTTTTTCATCTATCAGGTGGGAAGGAGCCCTGAAACCCTTGGGATTCCTCCCGAAATTTTCCCGATAGAGGCGAATGAACCTTTCCAATTCTTCTTTCCTTTCCGCCTGCTCCAGGGCATTCCAGAATTTATGGGAAAGTCCGTGGCAGGCGATTTCGCATTCCTCGGACCACTCCTTGACGTCCTCTGTATACTTCTCCAACACAAGACCCGTAACAAAGATCGTTGAAGGAATACTGTGCTTCTTGAAAAGGGTGAGGATACGGCCTATTTTTTCCACACCCTTAAAATCACTTTGCCGGGCAAAATCTGATTCGGCGTCTATGGAAACAAAACAAATCTTTGAAGAGACCATAATGCTAACTAATTAGCATGCTGCTGGTACCATTGATAGGTAATCTCTAACCCCTTGTCTAATGGATAATTGGGAACGAATTTCAACAGTCTCCTCATTTTTTTTGTATCCGGGCACCGATAGCGGATGTCTATTTTCCTTTCGGGCAGGAATTTGGGCTTCAGTTTTTTGCCGGAAACCTCGATTATTTTCTCGGCCAGGCCCAAGATGGTTATCTGCCTGCCCCTGCCCACGTTTATTATCTCCCCGTTTGTTTCTTTGAAAAGCAGAGCCCTGATGGCGGCCTCCACATTATCGTCTGCGAAAATAAAGTCACGGGTCTGCAAACCGTCGCCGAAGACCGTCGGCCGCTTTCCTTTTAAAACCTGCTTCATAAAAATGCCTACTACAAAGCCGTAGGGGGAAGAATCCTGCCTGGGTCCGTAGACGTTGAAAAACCTTAAGGAGCATCCCTGTAGTTTATATTTATCCGAATATATCTGCACGAGATTCTCTCCCATCAGTTTCACCAGGGCATAAACATCCCTCGGATTGTGCACCCCGTCTTCCTTCTCCGGCAGGGAAACTGGCTCTCCGTAGGCCTCGGAAGAAGAAGCAAAAATAATCTTCTTTACCCTGTATTTCACACAGAGCTGCAGAATATTTTCAATGCCTTCCACGTCCCTGAGAACCTTAAGGGGTTCCTCTTCCAGTTTTTTCACTCCCACTACGGCCGCATAATGGAAAACGTAATGGATGGAATTTTTATCAAAAACCCTCTTGATGGCCTTAAAGTCATTAACATCAGCCTTGATGACCTTCAGGTTCTTGTGATGGGCGAAAGTTTTCAGATTTTCCCTGGTTCCAGCAGAAAAGTCATCTACCACGATGACTTTCACGCCCAAATCCAACAGTTTCTCTGCCAGATGTGAGCCGATAAAACCCGCTCCACCCGTTACCAGGAAGGTACGGCGGCTGAATTTCTTCATTCTTTTTTTCAGTATCATAATTTATAAAAATTCCTTAATGCCTTCCTCCAACTCCATTTGGGGCTGCCAGCCCAGGAGCTCTCTGGCCCTTGAGATATCGGCTAAGGTATCTCGCATTTCACCGGGAGGCAGGGGAATGTGTTTTATTTCTCCCCCGACCATTCCCGCCAACTGGTTGATACTGTGATTCTTGCCGGCTCCAACATTGATAGCCTCACCCTTCCCTACCTTTTCGGAGTTCATGGCCAGTATATTGGCCCTGACCACGTCGGAAACGTGGGTAAAGTCGCGGGTCTGTTCCCCGTCGCCGGTCACGGTCAGCGGAAGGCCTTTTTCCTTCTGTTTCAGGAATACTCCCACTACCGGAACGTAACTCCCCACTTCGGGCTGCCTGGGCCCGTAGACGTTGAAATAGCGCAGCGAAACGGTAGGCAGGTGATAGATTTCATAGAATATGCGGGAGTAGAGCTCTCCTACGTATTTTTGCAGAGCATAAGGATTCAGGGGGTTCGCTTTCATATCCTCTTGAAGGGGCATTTCCTTCTGGTTGCCGTAGACCGACGAGGAAGAGCTGTAGACCAATCTTTTAGCTCCTCCCTCTTTGGCGGCTAAAAGGGTATTTAAAGTGCCCGTAATATTGACCTCGTTTGTCTCTACGGGCTTTTCTATGGAAAGAGGTATCCTGGGAACGGCAGCTACGTGAAATACGCCCTCAATGCCCTCAAACACCGGCCTGATAGCAGTAAAATCCCGCAGGTCAAGCTGGTGGAATTTTGCCTCAGGATTGATATTCTCTTTTTTGCCGGTACTCAGATTATCAATCACCACTACCTGATGGCCTTGTTCAATTAAGGCATCCGTAAGATTGGAACCGATAAATCCAGCTCCTCCCGTAACCAGTATCTTCATAATAATTTTAGTATTTTATCCTTATTTATTTATTCCCTACCGCTTGCTATATTTTTCAGGGTCTGTGATGCCCTGTTCTTTGAGAAGCCGTTCGTTGATTTCGTCAGCCGTTTTGTGAAGCTCCAGGCTAACACCTTTTTTGTCGGCAAAACGTATGAGGGCTTTGATGTCTTTGGGCAGGCATTTTCCGGCATAGCCCCTCTTGCCCTTGTGCCATACCTCAAGATGGGTCCTCCCCACCCTTTTGTCAGCGGCAGCCGCTTCCATCACGTTATCATAGCTGATGCCCAATTTCTCGCACAAGTCGTACATCTGGTTAGCAAAGGTAACCTTTAAAGAAAACCAGGTGTTGCCGTAGTACTTCACCATTTCAGCCTCGGTAACCGGCAGAATCCGGCTGAAAGGAGCCAGCGGCAGAATCTGGAGAACGTCTCCGGCCACGTCAAAAGACTGCTTGGTATAGCCAACTATCTGGCGGTCGGGATAACTCATATCCTGGTCAGCAGTAGCCTCGGTAAGAAACTCCGGATTATGGAGAAACTTGTGCTTGGGATACTCCTTCTGCAGGGCTTCTGTCGTGCCCGGCAAAACGGTTGATTTGATGATAATGATTTTCCCTTCCTTGACGTTGGATATGGCGTCCCTGACATATGAGAGGTCAAAGTAGTTCTCGTCCCTGTCAAATGGGGTAGGCACGCAGATGAAAATGGCCTCTGCCTTATTAACCTCCTCGGGAGAGCCTATCTTTTTATGTTTGTCGTAGAGAAAAAGTTTTGTCTTGGTATTTTTTTCAAAATAGCGCCTTGCAGCGCCTCCGACCATCCCCAATCCTATAATGCCTACTTTGTTAATCATGTTTATTAAAAAGTTAAAAAATTTTGCTTTTAAAAAGCAATAGTTTATTATAAAAAAAGCGGCCTTAAAGTCAAATTTATGAAGAAAATTCTGTTCGTAGTAACCCAATCCGAACTGGGAGGCGCCCAGAGGTATATTTTGGAGGTGGCTTCCCGGCTTAACGAAGGTAAATATCAAGTAAAAGTGGCAGCCGGCCAACAGGGAGGAGGCCATTTGTTCGAGAAACTTAACAAAATAGGAGTGAAAAATCTTGCTTTACGACATATGGAAAGGGTGCCCTCTCTTTCTCAAATCTTCCGCGGCATCGGGGAGCTGACCGCCTTATTCCGCGAAGAGAACCCCGATATCGTCTTTTTCTGTTCTACCACCGCCGGCCTCGTGGGATCGGCGGCCGTTTTCTTTTCCCAAAACCGGAATTTTAAGGTAATCTACCGCATCGGCGGCTGGTCCTTCCTTGATCCCAGGCCTGCTATCCAGAAAACAGCCCTCATATGGCTGGAGAGGATTACCGCCTCCGTAAAAGATAAGATAATCGTCAATTCCGAGAGAGACAGACGGGCGGCTCTTAAATATAAAATCTGCCCGAGTGAGAAGCTTGAGGTTATCTACAACGGAATCGACCCTGCCGGGTTAAATTTCCTGCCCAGAGAGCAGGCCAGACAGGCACTCTTCCAAGAACTGCCGCACCTCAAGGTGCCGGAAAACACTCAATTATACGGCTGCATCGCCAATTTTTATAAAACCAAGGGGCTGTCTTTCCTGGTCCAGGCCTTTCACTCGTTGAGTGCTAAAGATAAGGCCAATCTAAGACTGGTTATTATCGGCCAGGGGCCTAAAAAAGGCAAAATTCTTTCCTTGATAGACGAATTCTCCCTGGGGGATAAGGTTTTCTTATTGAAACATAGGCCTGAGGCCCGCCTTCTGCTCAAGGCTTTTGACTGCTGCATCCTTCCCTCATTAAAGGAAGGCTTCCCCTGGGTCATCCTGGAAGCTGCAGCGGCTCAGGTTCCTCTCATCGCCACCAATGTCGGGGCCGTTCCCGAAATTATGGAAAACAAAAAGCACGGCCTTCTGGTAGAGCCGGGCAACGCCAAAGCCCTGGCCGAGGCCTTGTCCTGGATGGCCGCCAATAAAAAAGAGGCGCAAACTATGGCCTCACGTCTCTATAGCAATATCGCGGAAAACTTCTCCTCTGCCCGAATGGTGCAGACTACGGAAAAGGTAATCAACCGGCTAACATCTGGTTGAGTTTGTCTCTGGTCTTCTCTCCTACGTAACCCGTCCCCCTGTCCAAACCCAGGGGCGCTAAAATGTCCGCTGAGAATCTCTCCTGAAAACGGACCACTGCCGCGCGGGTCAAACCGAGAAAGTTTCCTGTTACCAACCCTTCGGGATAAATATCGCTTCCCTGGTTTTTGAGCAGTTCCTGCAGGCACATAACCTGGTTCTCATTCTTCATACCGTAGAAAAGGTCCTGCTCGAATCTCTGGCAGGAAATAGGCAGGGGTTTTTCCTCTCCCCCCTGGCTGTCCAGCATGGCCAACTGGTCGCGCATCCTGCCGAGCAGGGCTTCCACCTCACCTATCATGGTCAGCAGTTCCTGTTTGGTCATTTCGGCAATGGGCTTGTCAAAGGCAATGGGGACGATTTTTTCCTGCGGTACTTCAATAATGGTGGAGGCTTCCCAGAAATAGCTGAAAGCGGGCTCCGGATTATCAAAGCCGGATATTTTGCTCTGGATGGAAGGCATAATGACCACCGAGCTTACCTTGGTACCGAAATCCGGCACCAGAATCTGCCCGCGCTGGTATTCGTCAAGTTGGAAGTATCCTAAGGAATACTTCCCCGAAAGGTCCCGGGCAAGGTAAGGTACTACAAAAAGGTTCTCCGGATTGCCTATCATCTCCACCTTCAAGGTACCCTGGCTTCCCACGAACTTAAACCAGTTCCCTGACCAGTTCTTGGTACTCTGGGTCACCCCCAGGCTGCTTTTGCCCTGCAAAGGGAGGAAATTAATGGAGGGCGTTACCCTCACCTGTTTCAAATTGGGATTCTGATAACAATACTTTTCCCCCAGATTGCAGTCGTTGGCCAGAACCGTAATGGTCCAGTCAGTAAAAATCTGGCCGAAATCCGCCTCTATCCCCTGCTCTTTCAGAGCCTTATTAATGCTGGCAATGCCCGTCTCTTTGGACCTCAAGGAATTAACCAGAACTTCCAATCCGTACTGCTCTACCAGATACTGGGTGAAAAGATTGAGGGCGCCGTAATCAGCCGGCTTTCCCTGCCACTCTGTCAGAGAGTCTGAAGGGCTCTCCAGAAAAGTTTTTACTCTCCTTTCCAGGTTGCTCCCCTCGTAATCTGCGTCATACCCCACCAGGGTGGAGGCCAGTTCCGCGCGGGCTTCGTTCAGCCACACCTCTTCTTCCGGGCCGTATGCCCTCTCCTTCTG
>CAZMJM010000025.1:0-6989 GCA_964566875.1 uncultured Candidatus Saccharibacteria bacterium
GTGGTGGGAGAAAAGTAAATGAAGTTAAAAACTATCAGGGCCTGGAGTATGGTAATGGACCTGGGATAATTTAAACTGAAAAAATTCATAGAGAAAGCCGGCAAAGAGGTAGAAGAGAAAAAGTAAAGATTATCAAAAAAAACAGCTCTGAAAAGGGCTGTTTTTTATTGTGTGCTTTCTTTGACCAAAAGATTAAAATATTTTATAGTATAAGCATAGCAAATCAAAATTAAACAAGTGAAGGTGATTTAAAAGAAATGGGAAACGGTTGGAAAGTTTTATCTTCGTTCGTTTTTGTCGTCGGGATGTTAATTCTGGTGGTAAATTTCTACCCCATATTTCCGGAGAAAGAATTAGCGTCCCTGACGGGATTACTAGTTATGATTGTCGGTTCCCTAATGTATGCGGGATACCGGATAAGACTAATAGCCCTTAGTTTTGTATTATTTATAATGGTAATGATAGCCATATCAGAGAGCACCATCGCCATTATTATAGGGACAATAATACTAGCCCCATTGGTAATATTATCCGTTCGAAAGAAGAAATAATTAGGCATCAAAAAAACTTTTTGATGTCGTTTTTTTTATAAAAGGTCATTTTCTGCTATAAATAAGGAAGAAAGCTATGAAATTTTACATTAAGACTTTCGGATGCCAGATGAATAGGTCAGACTCGGAGAAGATTGAGTGCGTTCTTGAAAATTCGGGATATAAAAAAATTTCCGAAATGAAGGAGGCTGACCTGATTGTGATTAATATGTGCTCTGTGAGGCAGTCGGCCGTAGATCGGGTGTTCGGCCTGGCTCCGGCATTCCAAGAGATGAAAGCAAAAAACCCCTCTTTTAAAACCGCGCTGACAGGCTGTTTTTTGAATAAAGATGAGAGAAAATTCCGGAAATTCTTCGACTTCATCCTGCCCATCAAGTCTCTCCTCTCCTGGCCAAATCTATTGCAGAAGGGTAACTTCTTTCCTGCACTCTCGCCAAAAGCTGATTTGGGCATAGGATACCTGGAAAATTGTGCCGCACCTGCCAAGATAACGGCTTTTATCGCCACTTCCACCGGCTGTAACAATTCCTGCTCCTACTGCGTAGTTCCCGCCACCAGGGGTAGTCTTATCTGCAGAGACCATAGAAAGATTATCAAAGAGGCGAAAAAAAGAATCGCAGATGGGGCCAGGGAAATATGGCTTTTAGGACAAAACGTCAACGATTATAAAAGCCCCGCAGATCCGTCGATAGGGTTTCCGCAGCTGCTGAAGAAAGTAAATAAAATTGCCGGAGATTTCTGGATCAGGTTTACCAGCCCCAACCCAAAAGATTTCTCAGAAGAAATGATAAGCGCTATGGCTGATTGTGAAAAAATGGGGAAATATCTCAACCTCCCGGTCCAGTCTGGCGATGACACTATATTAAAAATGATGAACAGACCTTATACGGCCAAGCAGTACACAAATTTAGTCAATGGAATAAGAAAGGCCGTACCGGGAATTGCCCTATCCACCGACGTAATTGTGGGGTTTCCCGGAGAAACCAGAAGGCAGTTTGAGAATACGGTGAAGCTGTTCCGGGAGGTAAGATTTGACATGGCTTATATTGCCCGCTATTCTGCGCGACCGGGCACCAAAGCGGCAAAGATTAAAAACAAAGTATCTGGGGAAGAAAAAGAGAAAAGATTCAAGGAGCTGACCAGCGTTCTGAAAGAGACAGCTCTCGAGCACAATGATAAGTACGTCGGCCGGAAGATAACGGCTTTGATTATGGGAGAGGCGCTCAAAAATAACAAGAAATTCTTCTCCGCCAAAACCAGTTCCTATAAAACCGTCTATTTCCCTCAAGGGAAAATAAACCCAAAAAAAATTATAGGTAATTTCGTACAAGTAAAAGTAAAGGGGGCCTTTCCCTGGGGATTAAGGGCTGAAACTCCTAAATATGAATAGAGAACTGCCGAGAATAGTGGTTATGGTAGGACCTACGGCTTCGGGTAAGACGGAGATTGGTTTGAGATTGGCTGAAAAATTTTCCGGGGAAATAGTGTCGGCAGATTCCCGGCAGATCTATAAAGAAATGAAGATAGGCACAGCCAAACCGACGTCGGCGGAGAGGAAGATAATCCCTCATTATTTGGTAGACTTTCTGCCACCCGACAAGAATTTCAATGCCGCCCTGTATAAGAAACGAGCCGTTGAAACCATCACCGACATCCTCCGAAGGAGAAAGACGCCATTTCTGGTCGGAGGAACCGGCCTTTATATCGCCTCGGTCGTAGACAATTATCTCTTTCCGACGGTACCTCCGGAGAAATCCCTGAGAAAAAAATTAGAAAAAAAGACGACAGAGCAGCTCTCGACCATATACGAAAAGTTAGACCCGAAGGGGGCCTCGCTTATAGATAAAAATAACAGGCGGAGACTGATAAGAGCCATTGAGGTATGCAAGGCGGCGGGAAAACCATTCTGGGGGATGAGGAAAAAGGGCAGAAGATTGTTCTCGACCTTACAAATAGGCATAAAACTTTCCAAAGAAGAGCTCGGAAAAAGAATCGTCAAGCGGACGAACAAGATGCTCAGGCTGGGGTTGGAAGCTGAGGTAAGGAAACTCCTTGAAGAATACGGTTCCTCTCCCCTGCTCTGCACCATCGGGTACCAGGAGTGGCTGCCTTATTTAGAAAAGGAAAAATCAATCACGGCGAAAAACAAAGA
Source organism: uncultured Candidatus Saccharibacteria bacterium (assembly GCA_964566875.1). Taxonomy (GTDB): domain Bacteria; phylum Patescibacteriota; class Minisyncoccia; order Minisyncoccales; family JANBVM01; genus CAZEQH01. The sequence goes on from CAZMJM010000025.1 coordinate 2,704, forward strand.
GGAAATAAAAAAGGAAATCATCCTACATACCAAACAATTTGCCAAACGCCAGATGACCTGGTTTAAAAGAGACAAGACTATCAATTGGGTAAAAAACATTCAAGAGGCGGAAAAATTGGTTAAGGACTTCCTGAAAAAATGAAAAGCTGAGCTATGGCTCAGTTTTTTAGGCCGCATTCTTTCTTTCTCTAATAAACTACGACATCTTCTCTTCCAGAACCTTACGTGCCTCATCAGGAGCTACTCTGCCTTTGGTTTTGGCCATCATCTGGCCTATCAAAAATTGCACGGCCTCTTTTTTACCTCCCTTAAAGTCCTCAACCGCTTTTTCATTCTCTGCAATTACTGCGTCCGCAGCAGCACTGATGACGTCGGCATCTCCTATTTGCTCCAGGCCCTTCTCGTCTATGATGTGGGAGGGATCGGCGCCGGCCTTAAACATCTCCGCCAAAACCGCCTTGGCTATCCGGCTGGATATTTCTTTCTTGTCTATCATGGTGATGAATTCGGCAAAATTCTCCGGAGTAATCAATAGCTTTTCTTCAGTGGTTCCAGTACCCTTCATCATCCCCTGGAGGTCACTAATAATGTAGTTGGTTGATAACCTGATAAGACGGGAGAGTTCCTTTTCAGACAGACCGGAATCGAATTCGCTTACCACCTTTTCAAAATATTCCCCCATTTCCTTGTTCTGTACGAAAAATTCCGTACCGTTCTCTTCCAGGCCGTATTCCCTGGCCAGCCTCTTTCTCCTGGCTTGAGGAAGCTCGGGAATTGTCTGCTTTATTCCTTCGGAGTCCTCTCTGGTGAAATGGAGGGGAGGCAAATCCGGTTCCGGAAAGTAACGATAGTCATGGGCTTCTTCCTTTTCTCGTTGAGAAACGGTAACGCCCCTGGCAGCGTCCCATCCCCTGGTCTCCTGAATAACCTTTTTTTTGCCCTCTAACGCCTTGGCCTGCCGCTTTATTTCATAATCAATGGCTCGCTCCACCGACTTAAAAGAGTTAAGATTTTTTACCTCTACCTTGGTTCCCAGCTTACCGGTCTTGGAAGAAGCAGGAGATATCGAGATGTTGGCTTCCACCCTCATCTGGCCTTTTTCCATGTCGGCGTTGGAAACGCCCAGATATCTCAAGATAAGCTGAAGCTCCTGGGCGAAACTGCTGGCTTCTCCGGCCGAGGCAATATCAGGCTCTGTGACCAGTTCCATGAGGGGAATGCCGGCCCGGTTAAAATCAACCAGACTGTAGTTTGCTCCTTCGGGATGGACGAGCCTTCCGGTGTCTTCCTCAAGGTGCACCCTGGTAATCCTAATTTTCTTTTTTCCTATATTAAGGGAACCCTTCTCGCAGAAAGGCATGTCATATTGGGAAATCTGATAGCCTTTGGGCAGGTCGGGGTAAAAATAATTCTTTCTATCAAACTTGGAATTTTCCGCTAGTTTGCATCCAAGAGCCAGCCCCACTTTAAGTACTTTCCTGACGGCGTCTTCATTGATTACGGGCAGAGTGCCCGGGTGTCCCAGACAAATGGGGCAAATATTGGTATTCGGATTCTTCTCTTCGGGGTCGTTCCGGCAAGAGCAAAACATCTTGGACTTTGTTTTCAGTTCAACGTGTATTTCCAAACCAATTGTCGGCTTATATTCCATTGGGTTTGGTATTATAAATCCTATCCTTTGGCAATTTTTACTCCCGAGCTGGTACCGATAATGTCGGCTCCGGCTTTGACGGCGGCTTCGGCATCCTTCAGGGTCTTTATCTTTCCCGCTACCTTCACTAACAGGCCAGGGGCTGATTTTCTCATCAGCTTGAGGTGGTGAAACTTCTCTTTCAGCTCCCTATGTTCCAGAGGGTCTTTTTCGGTAGCGGTTTTCACGCATTCGCATTTTGCCTTCTTAACCAGGGAAGAGGCTTTCTCTATTTCAGAATCCGTGAGATAACCCGAACCAATGATAACCTTGGTGGGGCCGATTTTACAAATGTCCTTTAAGTCCTTCAGCACTTTGTCATACCTTTCATACTTTATGTCAACGATGTTTATCACTATGTCCAGGTCGTCTGCGCCGTCTTTCTTAGCTTTTTTGCAAACCTGAACCCTCTTCCGATGAGGGCTGAGACCCATGGGGTCGTCTATCAGCACGACTACCTTGATGTCGGTGCCCCAAAGCTCCTGTTTGGCTAACCTCACCCATCTGGGCCTAACACAAACCCCCCGGAAGCCGTATTTCTTGGCTTCCTGGCAGAGTTTCTTAATGTCGGAGGCCTTAGCCCCCTTTTCAATATTGGTATGGTCTATTCTCTCTAGTAAGTCTTTTTTCTTCATATTTATTTAGGCTTATTTTATAGACTTATTTTAGCAGAATTTTCCGAAAAAAAAAGCTCTCTAAATAATTAGGGAGCATCATTTTCTTAAGAAGGTGAATGTTTAGAGATTTTTGATAGTTACTTCCTTTATCTTTTCTGCAACTTCCTCAATGCTGTTCTCGCCGTCAATCAGATGGAAATTTGGAAACCTTCCGGGAAAAGTTTTGTAAACGTTCCAGATGCCAGTTAATTTCTCCTCTTCTTCAAAAACGGATACTTCCTTTCCTCTTTTAAGCACTCTCTCCATGCAAACCCTGGGGTCAACCTGGAGAAGGAATATCATATCGGGATATAAAAATAATTCGTTTATTTTAAAAAGCCGGTCGAATTCAAGCCCATCGGCCGTACCATAGGCTAGAGTAGAAAAAAAATAACGGTCTGATATAACGATCTTGCCTTCCTTCAGGGCCGGGATAATCGTTTTTTCCAGATGTTCCCCCCTGTCTTCGCTTATAAGCTTCTGGATTTCCTCAGCTGACGGGCTGATTTTCTTAACGAGCATCTCTCTTGCTTTTCTGCCTGGTTCAGAGTCGGAGGTAGGTTCCTTGGTTAGAACCACCGGATATCCTTTTTCTGTCAAAAAATCGCGTAAAAGAGCGGCCTGAGTGCTCTGCCCTGAACCGTCCAATCCTTCAAACGCGATAAAGGCTGCTCCGGATTTTCTCGGCATAATGGTTTCGCCATTAAGATTTTCAAAATCTGATTCCAACATATTTTGTTATTCTAACGAATTTTAGACAATAAAAAAAGGGTGTAAAAATATGATTTTACCCCCCGTTATCAAGAATCAATTGCGGGTTGTTCTTTAGAATATCAGACAGGCATAAGAATTCGTCTGCTAATTTTTCGAATTTTTTAGAAATACTATTTTTCCCGGCGATTATCCTCACCTTTATCCCCTGTATCTGAGCATCCCTCAAAATCTCGTAAAAGTCTCTATCGCCCGAAATCATTATCACTTCACTTATTGATTCTGCCCTATCGCCTATTATCTTGGGAAGGTCTCTGATAATCATTTTATCAACCTGGTCTTTCCCGTCCGAGGGAAATGCCAGAAAAGATATTTTCTTTGCTCTCAGTTCTACCCAAAGGTCTCTATGGACGAACCTTAGAAAATTTAAATAAATCGAATCAGCCTTTATGATACTGCCTGGATAATAATAGAAATAGACTTCTGTTCTTTCTTCGCCCGCTAAAAATAAAAAGAAGTTTGTAAGGTTTATTTTTTTCCCCATCTGCGTCTGTTCTGCGATAAAATTTTGATTATCAGTTATAATAATTTTTACCCTTTTCTCTTCTTCCGCTTTCTGCCCTCCTCCGGATTGCGTACTTTCACACCTACTTGATTCATTCTTTAGTGCTTTCTTTTTATGAAAAAATGTCATAAAAATCACCTTCAATTTGTAATGTACGTTTCTATAAAATACATTAAATTACTATCGCTGTCAATCCAAAAATTACTCACCGATAAAATAAAAAGGCTTCTTTGGGAAGCCTGAATAAAAAATTTAATTCTTCTTTTTTCTCTCAAGAGTATCAATGAATCTTTCCACCTCCTTGAAATCTTTCTCATAGATGTGGAGGGAATTGGAAAAGTCAATGTACTGCCCTACTCCCACGCCAATTTTCTCAGCCATAATCTTCTGCAACTCAGTCAAGGCATAGGCATTGGAGCCCCAGGCATGGAACAAATCCCTGGACCTCCAGGTCGTTTCCATAACTAATTTCCCTCCATAAACCCTGCACCAGATCCTTTGAAGACAAGGGGGTTCGTCAGTAAGCCAGTCGCGGTCAACGAACCAGGTAATGGCCTGGGCCCTTCTCGAATAATTATTTTTCTTCAATTTTTCTACTATCTTTTCTATCTGATTTATCTCCCAGGAAAGATTTTTACCATCCTGCTTATATTTAAACAGTCTG
>CAZMJM010000026.1:0-1737 GCA_964566875.1 uncultured Candidatus Saccharibacteria bacterium
TTATGAAACTAAAGTTTCAATCTCCTACCGGGATGCACGATATCCTTGCGGAAGATCATAGGTATTTCAGCAGGATTCGTAAGACAGTAAAGAAAATTGTTGAATTTTATAATTTCCAAAGAATAGAGACTCCCATCCTGGAAGAGACGGAACTTTTTTCCAAGGGTATAGGTCTGGACACCGATGTGGTGGAGAAAGAGATGTTCTCCCTGAAGACCAAGGGAGGAGACAAACTTACTCTCCGTCCGGAGGGCACGGCGCCCGCCATCAGGGCCTATCTGGAGGATGGCATGGCCAGCTGGCCGAGACCCGTAAAACTATGGTATTTCGGGCCTTTTTTTCGTTACGAAAAACCCCAGGCTGGTCGGTTCCGGCAGTTTTGGCAGTTCGGTTTCGAAATCATCGGGGAAGACCATCCGGTTCGGGACGCCGAGGTAGTGCAGGTTTTCTATAAATTACTCAAAAAACTGAAAATTAAAGACCTGATGATAGAGGTCAACAGCATCGGTGACAGTTGCTGCCGGCCTTATTATAAAAAGCTGCTGGGGAATTATCTAAAGCCCCGGTCGGCCTCTCTCTGTGCCAACTGCCGGAAGCGGCTTAAAAAGAATCCCATGCGCGTTCTCGATTGCAAGGAAGAAAAATGCCGGCGCGTAATTTCCCAGGCTCCCCAAATTATCGACCACCTCTGCCAGGACTGCCACCAGCACTTCAAACAGTTTCTGGAGTTTTTAGACCAGCTGGAAATACCTTACCGTCTCAATCCTTATCTGGTTAGGGGTTTGGATTATTATACCAGAACGGTTTTTGAAATTTTTTCTTCCGCTCCCATAAAACCCGCTGACGAGGAATCTAAAAATGAAGGGTTTTCAGAGGCGCCTAAAAACGCCCTGGGAGGGGGAGGCAGGTACGATTCCTTGGTGAAGATTTTAGGCGGTAAGGAAACCCCGGCCGTAGGGGCGGCCGGCGGCATCGACAGGATAGTATCGATGATGAAGAATGAGGGCGGTACCCTGCCGGTCCGGAAAGAACCCCGGATATTTATCGCCCAACTGGGCAACCTGGCCAAGAGGAAGTCCCTGAAGATTATGGAGGATTTCCGCAAGGCCAAGATTCCGGTTCTGGAATCTCTCGGCAAAGATTCCCTGCGCGCTCAACTGAAGATGGCAGACAGAACGGGCATAAAATACGCCCTGGTCATGGGCCAGAAGGAAGCCCTGGAAGACAAGATAATGCTGAGGAATATGGAGACCGGCCGGCAAACCGAAATCAAATTAGAAAAACTGGTTAAAGAGGTTAAAAAGCTGTTGAAATAGGTTCGGCCTGCTTCTTTTCCTTGAAATTTTCAGGGATTAAGTTAAATTGCAGATTATGGAAGAGGACTGCATATTTTGCCAGATCATAGATGGAAAGAGGGAGGCGGATATGGTTTATCAGGACGAAACGTTTGTGGCCTTTCGCGATATCAATCCCAAGGCCCCGGTTCATATACTAATCATACCCAGAAAACACATTGCCTCCATCAATCACATTACCGAAGGAGACAAGGATCTGATGGGTGAGATGTTCCTGGTTGCCCAAAAGGTAGCGCAGAAGGTGGGAGTCAGGGAAAAAGGCTACAAATTAGTTTTTAACGTCGGACGGGGCGGCGGTCAGATAATAGACCATCTCCACCTCCATCTCCTGGGTGGTTGGGAAAATTCCGGAGAGAGAGACGTCCCCGGCTTGCCCTGAGCT
>CAZMJM010000026.1:1837-6972 GCA_964566875.1 uncultured Candidatus Saccharibacteria bacterium
CCGAAGGGATCAGGATACAGAGTCGACTAAAAATTGTACGATATATCATTATTAATCCGCGGTAATACCGCCAAATATAATATGCCCTTAGAGGTTAAAAAAAAGGAAAGGGAAAATCCTCAGAGTCTTGTCCGCCGGTTCAGCAAAAGAGTCAAGCAGAGCGGTCTCTTGGTAAGGGTAAGGAAGAAAAAATACCGGAGGCGCACCAAATCTCCTCAGCTCAAAAAAAGAGCGGCTCTCAGGCGGGAAGAGAAGAAAAAGGCCTACGCGAAGAAGAAGAAGATGGGTAACTGATAATCTTCTCATGTTAAGGGAAAAAATAGAGGCCGATTTCAAAGAGGCTATGAAGGAAAAAGACGAGGCAAAACTCGCCATTTTAAAGATGTTAAAGGCAGCCCTTGCCAACAGGCAATCAGAGAAGAGGTACCAGGCTTCCAAAGAGCAGGCTGACCTGGATGAACGGGAACTGGAGAAAGAAAGCCTCCTGACGGAAGAGGAGGTCATCAAGGAAATAATGGCTATGGTCAAGAAGGGAAAGCAGGCAATTGCCGATTTTGAAAAAGGGGGCAGGGAAGATTTGGTTAAGAAAGAAAAGGCGGAGATAGACATTCTTCAGGGATATTTACCGCCCCAGCTTTCTGATGAAGAGATAAGAAAGATGGCCGAAGAATCCGTCCGTCAATCCGGCGCCGAAGGCATCAAGGATATGGGAAAGGTTATGGCGCACCTAATGCCCCAGATAAAAGGTAAGGCAGAGGGCAGCCGCGTGTCGCAAATATTAAAAGAGCTTCTCTCAAAGGGGCATGATTGAAATAACCAATCTCACTTCCGGAAAAATAAATGAGGAGAAACTGAAGAAAGTCGCCTCAGAAGTTTTCGAGGGAGAAACCGGTAAGGCGGATTTTCCGCTGTCGGTAGCTTTGGTCGGTGAAGACAAGATGAGAGAACTGAACAAAAAATACTTGAAGAGAGATTATTCTACTGACGTTCTGTCCTTTCAGGGCCAGGAAGATTTCAAGGGAGTCTACGGGTCAGCCGGCGAGGTGGTCATCTGTCCTTCCCAGGTAAGGAAGAACGCCGCAGAGATGGATTCTGATTTTGAAATAGAGTTGTTGCGGGTTCTGGTTCACGGTATCCTGCATGTTCTCGGCTATCAGCACGAGGAATCGGAAGAGGAGGCTGCGAAGATGGAGGGGAGAGAACGGCGTTACCTGGAAAAATATTTGGAAAAATAGGCGGGAAAGTTTAAAATACTATAATAAGCAATAAAGAAAATCCGGAACAAAATGGCGCGAGAAAGATTTATCAGCGGATTGGATATAGGCACTTCCAAAACTAGGCTCTTGGTGGCCTACCGGAACGAAGAATCTGGGGAAGTGGAGTTGGTGCTGAAAAACGAAGTTAAATCAGAAGGTGTCAGGAGGGGAACCGTGGTTAGCGCAGAAAAGGCCTCTAATGTTTTTAGAGAGCTGTTTTATAATAGTTCGCAGGAGTTGGGCCAGAGGATAGATTCTGCCTACATGAATATCAGCGGCAGCCACCTCTTTTCCGTTTCTTCCAAGGGTCTGGTGTCCGTTTCCCGGGCCGACCAGAAGATTTCCGAGGAAGACGTCCAGAGGGTCTTACAGGAAGCCCAGACCATCAACCTTTCTCTCAACCAGGAGATCTTTGATGTTTTACCCAAATGGTATATTATCGACTCCGTCAAGGGTATCAAGGAGCCGGTGGGCTTAGAGGGAGTCCGCCTGGAAACCGAAGTGCTGGCGATAGGAGGTTTTTCCCCTTATATCCAGAACGCCAAAAAGGCCGTTCTGGCCGCCGACCTCGATATTCTGGACATGTTCACTTCACCGGTGGCCGCTGCCGCCGCCGTTCTGACGGAGAGACAGAAAGAACTTGGTGTGGCTCTGTTGGATATAGGGGCAGGCATTACCAGTCTGGCCGTCTTTGAGGAAAATAATCTCATCCACCTGGCGGTGCTGCCCATGGGCTCCAGCAACCTGACCAGCGACATCGCCATCGGCCTGAAAACAGACATTGATGTGGCAGAACAAATCAAGATTGAATACGGCTCTTGTCTTTTCAAGGGTAAAGACGTAAAAAGAAAGGTGGATGTCGGAGGAGAAGAGCCACTGGTTTTCACCCAAAAATTTCTGGTTAAGATAGTGGATTCAAGAATGGCGGAGATTTTTGATGAAGCCAACAAGGAGCTGAAAAAGATATCAAAGGAAAAGCTGCTTCCGGCCGGTGTAGTCATTACCGGAGGAGGAGCCAAGCTTCACAAACTGATTGACCTGGCCAAAACCAAATTTCATTTACCCGTCAGGCTGGGAGAACCCAAAGGGATTGCCGGGGTTGAAGGCGACCCCTCTCTCTCTACCGTCTGCGGCCTGGTCCTTATGGGAGCAGAGCTGGAAGGCAGAGAAAAGGGTTTTGATTTCGGCAAGAAGGTAATCTCCAGATTCAAAAGGATATTTCGTATTTTCCTTCCTTAATTAAATTTCTATGAGTACCAATATCAAAGTAGTCGGTATCGGCGGTTCCGGGGGAAACGCGATTCTAAGAATGAGGAAGGCCAATGTCCAGGGCGTGGAGTTTATAGCCATGAATACGGATTATCAGGACCTGAAGAAGGTGAGGGCCGACGTGAAATTAAGAATAGGTGAAGGCATCACTCAGGGATTGGGGGCCGGCATGAACCCTAAGGTGGGGGAGGCAGCCGCCAAACAGAGTGCCGGAGAGGTGATGAAGGTTCTGAGGGGAGCGGATATGATATTCATTACCTGCGGACTGGGAGGAGGAACGGGGAGCGGAGCATCACCCATAGTGGCCGAGATAGCGAAGAATTCCGGGGCATTAACCGTTGCCATCGTTACCCTGCCATTTTCTTTTGAAGGCGCCTCGAGGGCCAAGATAGCCCAGAGTAGCCGGGAACGGCTGCGGGAAAATGTGGACGCCCTGGTAACCATTAAAAACGACAAACTATTACAAACCCTGGAACCGGACACCTCCCTTATTAATGCCTTTTGGTTTTGTGATGACATCCTGAGAGAGGCGGTCAGAGGAATATCGGATCTCATCATTTTGCCCGGGATAGTGAACGTGGATTTTGCCGACGTCAAATCCATACTCAACGAAGCGGGTACCGCTCTTTTCGGAATAGGGAGGGGGACAGGAGAATCCAGGGCCCAACAGGCCGTTGGGGCGGCCCTCAATTCTCCGCTGCTTGATGTGACCCCGGAAGGAGCCAAGGGAGTGCTGTTCAATGTTTCTGGAGAGAACATTGCCCTGTCCGAGATAGAAGAGGTGGGGAGGATTATCACCAGAGAAGTTAATCCGGAGGCCAAGGTTATCTTCGGTGCGGTTCAGGACGAGAAGCTAAGGAAAGGGGAAATCAAGGTGACGGTCATCGTTACCGGTTTCTAGGAATTCTGTGGATAACTTAAAATTTCGCTGAAATTAATCGGGATTTGACCCGATTTTTTGGTGCGAGTAAAATGTATATAATGGCTAAAACTAAAACCATCGCCAAACACACCATCACCAAGGTTCAGAAGAGAGACGGAACCATTGTAGAATTTGGCCAGAAGAAAATTTCTGATGCCATCTTCAAAGCAGTCACGGCCACTGGCCAGGGAGACGGCGACAAATCCAGGGCTCTATCCAACAAGGTGGTTGAGATATTGAACAGGAGATTTAAAAAAGATGAAATTCCTCATGTCGAACAGATTCAAGACATCATTGAGGAAGTTTTAATTTTGGAAGGACTGGTTGACACCGCCAAAGCATTCATCCTTTACAGGGAACAGAGGAGAAGGATAAGGGAAGCGGTGGCGGTTAGCGAGGAGGCAGTGGAAAGGATAGACCAATACCTCGGACGGCTGGATTGGGAGGTTCAGGAAAATGCCAACATGGCCTTCTCTCTCCAGGGACTCAACCACTATGGGGTTTCTTACATCATCAAGAGATACTGGCTTAACAAGAGCTATCCGAAAGAAATCCGGGAAGCCAACGAGACGGGCGATTTCCATATCCACAATCTGGATACCCTGGGATGTTACTGTATGGGTTGGGACCTTTACGACCTTCTGCTCAGAGGATTTGGAGGGGTGACAGGTAAGGTGGAATCCAAACCCCCGAAACACTTCCGTTCTGCCCTGGGACAGGTTGTTAATTTTCTCTATACATTGCAGGGCGAGGTGGCGGGAGCGGTAGCCTTTTCCAATTTTGATACCCTTCTGGCCCCTTTCATCCGCTATGACAATCTGAACTACGCCCAGGTGAAACAGTCCCTGCAGGAATTTCTTTATAACATGGCCGTTCCCACCAGGGTCGGTTTTCAATGCCCCTTTACCAATGTAACCCTGGACCTGCGTCCCTCTCCCGCTTTTGCTGGACAGCCCGTTATCATCGGAGGCAAGCCTCAGGAAGAAACCTATAAGGAATTTGAAGAAGAGATGCGGACCTTTGACAAGGCCTTTTATGAAGTCATATTGGAGGGGGACAAGAGCGGCCGCCCCTTTCATTTCCCGATTCCTACCATCAACATCACCAAGGATTTTCCCTGGGACGACCCGGCCTTTGATGCGGTCTTTCAGGCTTCAGGGAAATACGGTACCAATTATTTTGCCAACTACATAAACTCCGAGATGAATCCCGAAGACGTCAGGTCGATGTGCTGCAGATTGAGGCTGAGCATGAAACAGCTGCACAACAGGGGCGGCGGAGGTCTGTTTGGTTCAGGTTCCCTCACGGGAAGCATAGGAGTCGTTACCATCAACCTCTCCCGCATCGGATATCTCTCCAAGACCAAAAAAGAGTTTTTTCAGAGATTGGAGAGAATAATGGACCTGGCCAAAGAGAGCTTGGAAATCAAAAGGAAGAACCTGGAACACTTTATGGAAAAGGGTCTTTACCCCTATTCCAAATATTACCTGGAAGGCGTCAAAAAAATGAGGGGCAAGTACTATGCCAATCACTTTTCCACCATCGGGTTGGCCGGCATGAACGAAGCCTTACTAAACTTTATCGGGGACGACATCTCTACCAGCAAGGGAAGGAAATTCGCCCTTGAAATAATGGACTTCATGAGGAAAATTCTGGTTAAGTATCAGGAGGAGACGGAAAATATCTAT
>CAZMJM010000027.1:0-1126 GCA_964566875.1 uncultured Candidatus Saccharibacteria bacterium
ACTTGTTCCACCGAAATCAGTTCTCGGTTTTTAGTTTCCCGTGACGCTGGCAGAACGGCTGTTTTATGAAACACCTCCTTGGGGTTTGCTCGCAGCACTGGCGGAGCGGTTGTTGAAAACAACCATGAAGCGGTATAATTGTTTAATATGGGAAAAACGTTCACAGAGGAAGAAATCGAGGAAATAAGAAAAATAAAAGGTGAGATTACCGGTGACTGTATTATGCTTGATTTTGATTTTATCCTGGAGCAGAAAGGAGAAGCGGAGCTGGAAAAAATAGAGGCTGCAATGGTGGAGGCGGGTTACACGGTAAATCATAAAAACGTCAAAAGAACTTCTCTCTATCCCGTGGGCGCACTTGTGGCCCTGGATATGGCGGTTAATAAAATTTTTAATTATCAAAAAGAAGATTTTGAAAAAATGGGGAGAACTGAGGCCAAAATCTCTTCCATGCTCATAAGGGCTTTTATGAGATACTTTGTTTCCATGGATATGGCAGCCAGACAGGCACAGAGAATGTGGGATGAACACTATAAGTTCGGCAGTCTGGAAATCGCAGAGCATGATAGAAAAAAAAGGCGTGCGGTTGTGAGGATTAAAAATTTTCGCACACATCCCTTTTTATGCTATGTCTTTAAGGGCTACACAGCCGGCATTCTCGGAATGATTATTGGAAAAGACCCGGTCTGCAAAGAAACAAAATGCGTCCATAAGGGAGATGAATACCATGAGTTCGTGTTGAAGTGGTAACAGGAATTCCCCTTGTCGAGACTGGTTCTCCTTTTCTATCAGTTCTTAGACGTTTAAAAATTACAATTAATAATATGAGAAAGATACATAAAATCATAGCGGTTGTTGTCGAGGGCAATAAATTTTTAATGGTTCGCAAGGCGGGCAAGGACATATGGACCAGCTTAGGCGGCAGGATTGAGGAGGGAGAGAGAGAAGAGGAATGTTTAAAAAGGGAAATCAAAGAGGAGTTTGACTGCGAGGCCGAAATTATAAAAAAGCTCGGCGACTTTGAAGATAAGGCCGTTTTTGACGAAGCAATAGTCAGACTATCAGCCTATCTAGTCGACCTAAAGGGAAAAATTCAACTAATTGATCCGGAGCTGGAAGAATACAG
>CAZMJM010000027.1:1226-6962 GCA_964566875.1 uncultured Candidatus Saccharibacteria bacterium
AAAGAGGAGGTTGAACGAATAAAGAATATAAAAGGAGAGGTAAGAGGCTTGGCATTGAAAAATTACGGAAGATACATCCTCCAGGAGCATAAAAAGGAGGGGTTAAAAAAACTGGAGGAAACGTCACAGGCTCTCGGTTGTCCTATCAAGTATGACGAGATTAGGGCGACGTCTTTCTATCCCCTGTGGTGGAGTTTCCTCACCTTCGCCATCATTAAAAAACTCTTTAACTACGACGAAGAAAAATTTCAAGAAATGGGCAGATTCTGTTTCAAGTTGCCTAACCTTTTACGGCTATGGCTGCAATATCTAATGTCCCTGGACAAGGCGGCTGAATCTGCACCGAAGATGTATAAGACGATGCTTACGGCGGGGAAATTAACGGTGCCGGATTACAGTAAAGAGCAGAAGTATGTCATCATCAGGATGGAAGATTATCCTGTTTATCCCATCGACACGCCTCGTATATACTGTAATTTTCTCATTGGATACTACTGCACCGCCATCCAGATAGTGACGGGGAAAAAAGTAACGGGGGAGGAAATCAACTGCGTCTACAAAGGCGACCGATACCACGACTTCATGCTGAAGTGGTAGGGCAGCGATTATCATCGGTGTCTTTAATCCAAGAACCGGGCAGTTGGCCCGGTTTTAGTTTGACAGAAAGGAAAGGAAGAATTAAAACGGACTTATGAGTCTTAAAGAACTTTTAAAATTGAAGAAAAAAATCGAGAAGAAGGCCAAGAAAATCAAAAGAGAAGCGGAAAATTATAAAAGCCAAATCAGAGAGTTTAAGAAATTATTTGATGAACTAATAGCGAAAGGCCTTATTTCCGCTAATCAAGCAGTGCAATTAGGAGCCTTTTATGAAAAGGCCAGAATGCATCGCCAACCGCTTGATTTTTAGGCCAATCATTGGTGCTCTCCGCACCATTTTTTTATTAAAAAAGGGTTGCCTTAAAAAGAAGCTAAGAGCTATAATGAGATATGGAACGGATACTATCAGAAGAAACCGTTAGAAAACTTATGCAGATTGAAGGAGAAACCAGGGGTATGGCCCTTAAGGATGATTTTGAATACGTAATTTTAAAAAAGGACGGGGAGGGGTTAAAAAAATTAGAGGATGCCCTGGAAGAATTGGGGCATCCTTTAAAGTATAAAGAATTGAAATCGATGAAATTTTATCCCTCCGGTCTGGAACCTCTGCTTATGGTGGTGTGCCAAAAATTATTCGGATATACGGATAAGGATTTCTGGGAATTGGGCGTGTTGAGCGCAAGAATGCCGTGGGTCGGCAGAATTTTTATCAAGTATTTCGGTTCGCTTGAGATGGTCGTCAACGGGGCCTCCACCATATGGAAAAAATATTACACCCGAGGCAAACTAAAGATAGTAAGCGTAGATAAAGATAAAAAATCCGTCATTGTCAGGATCGAAGATTTCAGTCTCCATCCCTTTTATTGTAAAGGGCTGGCAGGTTATTTCGCCGCTATAGTAAAAATGGTAGTCAAGGAAGAAACCTCCTGTGAAGAAACTAAATGCACTCACGAAGGAGATGACTATCACGAATTCCGGGTCCGGTGGTAAGATGATGCGCTTTTAATCTAACTTTTGATAAAAATCAATAAAGGCCGAAAATAAGATAACGTCGCAGAATTATGGAAAAAATCAATATCTCAGCGCTTGGTTTAGCTCTTGGTGCAGCGTGGGCGTTTCTTGTCTTCACAATAGGCATAACCTCTATCTTTGGATGGGGAACCATAATTGTTGAAGTTCTATCTTCCCTCTATATAGGTTACAACGCTTCACTTCTCGGAGCGATTATAGGAGCACTGTGGGCATTCACCGACGGTTTCGTAGGCGGAGTGATAACTGCCTGGGTCTACAATAAATTCGCGAAATAGGGTCTCCATTATGCTGAAACCGACAAAACTGGCCAACGCCGCTTCGCTCGTTGCCTTAGTCTGTTATGTCATCTACCTGATAGTGCTAACCGCTTTTCCCAGCCTTATTCACATCTATGTTTCAAGCATGGCGCCCGGCTATGACCTGTCATCCATAGAATCAAACAGTATAAGCCCGGGCTTTACCCTGCTGGGAGCAGCTATGCTGGTTCTATCTGTCTGGACCCTGATTTTTGCCAGCGTCTGGCTTTACAACAGCTGGGATAAATAAATTACGGCTATACGTTAGGGGAATTAGAAAGCTTATCCTTATGCGTTTTAATTTTGATTATGGAATATGAAAAATTTGAAAAGTTGGTTAACGAAGGAATAAAGGCCATACCGGAAAGATTTCTGAGGAAGATGGATAATGTAGAGGTTGTCATAGAGGAACAACCCACTCCGCTCCAAGTCCAAAAATTAAAAGGCAAGAGGAGTTCTGCTGTTTTCGGACTATATGAGGGCGTCCCGAAAACTAAGAGATGGCATTATGGCCAGGTCCTCCCCGATAAAATTACTATTTTTAAGAAAGCTATTGAAAACGCTGCCCGTTCCGAAGAAGAAATAAGAGAAATCGTCAAAAGCACGGTCTGGCATGAGATTGCCCACTATTTCGGCATGGATGAGGAAGAAGTCAGAAGAGCAGAGTACCGCAGAGAAAAAATGAAACACCCTGGTTCTTGACAAAAAAGTAAATTGGCATTATAAAGCAAGGTATAAATATATGTCGCGTAGTAAGAACTCGTTAGAAAAGTCAGCCTTGATAGTCTGCCTGGCGCTCATAGCTCTAGGAATCTTTTTAAGAGACGCTATTGGTGTGACGCTGATAGCCGTGGGCGTATATCTTCTACCCACCGTACTGACCGACTTGAGGTCAGCTCAAAGAAACGAGCCAGAGGAAATGGATTTTGACTAAACAGGTTAACTAAAATCAAACAAATAGGCGGCCGACGCCGCTTTTTTGTTTTTCTGCCCACGAACTTGTGGTAAAATATCTAAAAGGCCTGAAAGATAATTCTCAAAATTTATGGATAAAAACCAAAAATCACCACCGCTATCTGATGTTAATACGCTTCTTGGGCAAACCTGGAAAATTTATAATGCCAGATTGGGAACCCTGTTGGGCATTGCGGCCATCCCCATGCTGGTGTTACTGCCTCTTCTAATCATAGGCCTGGCGGCTGGATTTCTGTCTTTCTTAGTATCATCGATCCTTTTCGATTTAGGTGCTTTGAAAGGCCTCATTCCGCTATTGGTCGTCCTCGGATTAATCGTCGTCGGCGTTATAACCATCTGGTCACATCTGGCGCTTATATATGCCGTTGTAAAGAGAAAAGAAAATCCGGGAATTATGGAATCTTACGGGAAAGTTAGAAACAGGATAATGTCGGCAGTCTGGATTTCTATGTTGACCGGCTTGATAGTAAGCGCCGGATATCTCTTTTTCTTCGTACCGGGCATAATATTCACCGTATGGTTTTGTTTTTCCTTTTATGTGCTTATAGCAGAGGAATCAAGAGGTACCACGCCCATATCCCGGAGCAAAAAGCTGGTAAGCGGAAGGTGGTGGGACGTCTTCGCCAGACTGGCCTTTATGCTGCTGGTTCTTTCTGTGGTTATTTATCTCACCGGAGCGGTTTCCGGCGCCGTGCGCGTTCCCTTTATCGGTTCGCTCTTAGGTTTCATAGTCACCCCCTTTCCGGTAATTTATTCCTTGTTGATATACGAAGACCTGAAAAAAACCGAAATCCTACCGGAAAAAACCCCAGCACCTTCCGAGAAACCCGCCAGTTAAAACATATTATCTGGAAGTCTATAAAAATGCGAAAAAACCCGCAATCTGCGGGCTTTTTCCTTCCCCGAGGGTGGTAGTTTGACTTACGGCTAAAATATTATATAATTAGGGTATGAAAATAATGAGCTTAAACAGCGGATTTTGGAATTATTTAGTCAATTTCTTGAAAAAAAATTATGAAGCCAAAGAGTATTACACTAAATAGCCAATTTCCCATTTTGAATTATGAATCCGTTAATACTATTGATCGGGGGTTTGAGTTGCCTTTCCATAGGAGTAATCCTCGGATATTATGTTCGTCAATCAATCGCCAAAAGAGACTGGAAAACAATCGAGGCCAGGATTCAAAAAAGAATCGAAAAGGCCGCCAAAGAAACTGAAAGCATAGTCTCTAGGGCAAAAGAAAGAGCTTCTTCCATTATAGAGCGGAGCAAAAAGGAGGAAGAGAATCGCAGAAGAAGACTCTTCAAGGCAGAACAACTTCTCTCTAAGCGTGAAAGTATCTTAGATAAAAAGATATCTGATTTTGAAGTGAACCAGCAAAGGCTCCAGGAAAAGATAGAGAGAGTGAAGGAAATTAAGGCCAATCTGGAGGACATGAGAAGGAAAGCCATAGAGAAATTAGAGAAGGTTTCCGGCATCAGCAGCCGAGAGGCAAAACTGGAACTGCTCGATAAGGTTGAAAAGGAATACAAAAAAGATATCCTGGAGAAAATTAATAAAATGGAACACGACGGCTACGAAAGATTTGAACTCAAGGCAAAAGAAATACTGGCTACCGCCATCCAAAAATACGCCGTCTCCCAGGCGCAGGAGATTACCACCTCCACGGTAGCCCTTCCCAATGAAGACATTAAGGGAAGGATTATCGGAAAAGAGGGAAGGAACATCCGCAGTCTGGAAAAATTAACCGGAGTGGAAGTCATTATTGATGAAACACCAGAAACGGTTGTCATCTCCGGCTTTGACCCCGCCAGGAGACAGGTGGCCAAGATAGCTCTGGAAAAATTAATACTGGACGGAAGGATACAGCCAGCCAGGATAGAGGAAAAGGTTGAGGAGGCAAGGAAAGAGATAGACGCCCAAATCAAAAAGGCCGGGGAAACGGCCGCCTATGAGCTGGGAATCCTGGGGTTGAACGATAGGCTGCTGAGGTTATTAGGCAGGCTGAAGTTCAGAACCAGTTACGGCCAAAATGTGCTTCTCCACTCCATTGAAGTGGCTTATCTGGCCTCCTTTCTGGCACAGGAAATAGGAGCCAACCCCACGGTCTGTAAAAAAGCTGGTTTGTTCCACGACATTGGAAAGTCAGTAGACCACCAGATTGAAGGGTCCCACGTGGATATTGGAATCAAAATTCTGGAAAAGTTCGGCATAGAAGAGGAAGTAATAGACGCTATGAAATCACACCACGGAGAATATCCGGTAACGAGCATCGAGGCCGTGATAGTACAGGTGGCCGATCAGATATCTGGAGCCAGACCGGGAGCCAGGAAGGAAAGCCTGGAGAACTATTTGAAGAGGTTATCCGACCTGGAGAACATCGCCACTTCTTTTAATGGAGTTAAGAAGGCTTGGGCCCTCCAGGCAGGAAGAGAGATAAGGGTGTTCGTAAGGCCTGAAGAGTTAGACGACTTCCAGTCAAAGAAATTAGCTAAAGAAATCGCCCAGAGAGTACAGGAAGAACTGAGATATCCCGGAGAAATCAAGGTGACCGTTATCAGGGAAAACAGGTCCATAGAATACGCCAAGTAACGTTAAGCACTAAATCCGAAGTTCTAAATCCTGAATAAATTAAAAATCCAAATATTCAAAATTTTTGTCATTTGAATCTTGACTGTTAGTGATTACTTTGAATTTAGTAACTAAGTCTTAGAATTTGAAAAACGACTCAAGAGAGTCGTTTTTCCTTTGAACGGGCTTGCCTCGATTAAAAATTGCTGATTTTTGAGCGGGTGAAGGGAATCGAACCCTCATCACAGCCTTGGAAGGGCTGGG
>CAZMJM010000028.1:0-6316 GCA_964566875.1 uncultured Candidatus Saccharibacteria bacterium
CTCAACCACAGGAGAGAATTGGCAAAGATGTTCCAGAAAGGACTAAGAGAGTTGGGTTTTCAGGTTCAGGAATCGGACAACAGTGTTTTCTGCTATCTGTCAGGACTCATACCTGCCAAACTGGAGAATAAGAGGGATGAGCTGGTAGAAAAGCTTAGAAGTAAAGGAGTTTTCTGCACCCGTATCTGGCATACTCCCATAGTAATGAACCCTGAGGTTCAGAAGGAATACCGCCTTGACCTGAACGAATTTTCCAATACCGTAGAGGCAGCCAACCGGGTGATAAACTTTCCTCTACAGAATTATTATCAGGAGGCAGATGTTAAAAAAATGATTTCTGCGATAGCAGAAACGCTTAAAGATATTAGTGGTAAAAAAGAAAACCAAAGATGAAAGTGCTCATACCTGTTTTACACTACTATCCGGTTATTGGCGGACTGGAAACCTGGACCCAGAATATTGCCGAGCGGATGGCTGCGCGGGCCGAAGTTTTTGTGGTTACCGGCAGAGTCAGGAACCAGCCCAAAAAAGAAGAAAGGGAAGGAGTTAAGATATTCAGGACTTCACTTTTCGGTCTGAAAAATCTTTCTTATTCTTCACCTCTTTACCTTATGGGTGCTTTTCCCTTTATCTTTTTCAAATCACTCAGTTTGCTCAGGAAGGAGAAGATAGATATCTGCCACTGCCAGGGTTTTTTAAGCTCCGTAATCGGTTATTTCTTTTTTTCTTTGACGGGAATACCCTACGTCGTTACCGTACAGAGGTTGGAGGCAGATAAAGGTTTTCTCAGAAGGTTAGTGTACGGCAAGGCGGCCGTCTGTATAGGTTCCAGCAGGGCGGTGGAAGATTATTTCAAGGAAATTGGGGTGACAAAAACAAAGGTTATTCCCAACGGTATTGATGCGAGAGATTTTGGCACCAAAACCTTAAGCAGGGACGAAGCCCGGGAAGAGCTGGGGCTAAAAGGGGAGTTTACCATTATAACAGTAGCCCGCCTGGAAAAGGTGAAGGGAATAAAATACCTGATAAGGGCCCTCCGTCTTTTGGGAGCGAGGCCGGATAAACCCGCTCACGGATTCAAACTGGTAATAATAGGGGAGGGGTCCCAAAGAGAGGAACTTGAAGGTCTGGTAAAAGAACTGGCCCTTGGCTTGAAGGTGAAATTTGTCGGACAGGTGCCTAACCATGAGGTTTCAGCTTACTTGGGGGCTGCAGACTGTTTTGTTCTGGCTTCCCTGAAAGAAGGATTCGGTATAGCAGTACTGGAGGCGATGGCCGCCAAATTACCGGTGGTGGCCAGTGCCGTAGGGGGCATATTAGACATTATCAAAGACGGCAAGAACGGCCTCCTGGTGACGCCGGGGAAACCGGAAGAGATAGCTGCGGCCGTACAAAAGTTATATACTCATCCGGATCTGGCAGAGCAATTGGCGGTTCAGGCCTTTCAGGACCTGGACAGATATAATTGGGACAACATCGCCGACCAGGTTTATAAAATTTATTCTGTCTCCATATGACTAAGGTCCTGATTCCCGCCATGGATAAAAGGAGTTCTCTGGCAGCCACCCGCTCTCTGGGGAAGAGAGATTTTGAGGTAGTGGGCTGTTCCCACACCAGATTGAGCTCGGGATTCTTTTCCAGGTACTGCCGCAAGAAACATCTTTACAGTTCTCCTCTTGAGGATACCGGTCGGTACGTTGAGGACATCAAGAGGATTATAGAAATGGAGGAACCAGAAGTCTTTTTACCTATCAACGAGGAAACGCTTATCCCGATTCTTCAGGAAAGAAGTTATTTTGAAGAAAAGATAAGACTGCCCCTGCCTTCCAACGAGGCTATTGAGCAGACTTTAGATAAGATAAAAAGCTTGGAAATAGCTGAAAGATTGGGCATCCCATGCCCCAAAACCATAAAAGATTTCAAAAAGGCTGAATATCCCCTGATAGTGAGACCGAGGCGTTCCAGAGAATTGATGGGGGGCAGGATAATAGGAAAGAAACTTTCTTATATATCTTCTCCTAAGGAATTTACCTCTTTTTCGCGAGAAGATTTCTTTGTGCAGGAATGTATTCCGGGAAAGGGATACGGTTTTTACGCCATTTTTGACCGCGGACAGCCCAAGGCCTACTTTATGATGAAGAGAATAAACGAGGTTCCGTTTTTCGGGGGGCCCAGTTCTCTCAGGGAAAGCTTCTACGACAAGAAATTGGCAGAATACGGATTAAAAATCTTAAAAGAGCTTAACTGGCACGGGGCGGCCATGGTGGAATTCAGGCAGGACGCAAGAGACAATAAATTTAAATTCATAGAAATAAACCCGCGTCTTTGGGGTTCCCTGGCCCTTTCTATCTACAGCGGTATAGACTTTCCCTATCTTCTGGCGCAATTGGCCCTGGGAAAGGAGACGAAGGAACATTTTGATTACACGGTGGGAGTGCGGAGCCGGTGGCTGTTCGGAGACGCATCTTATTTGGGAAGCGTTTTTTTTGGCCCCAAGATGGGCCGGCGGCCCTCCCGTTTGAAGGCCTTTCTGGACTTTTTTAAGTTCTTCGGGAAGAATTTACATTACGACTATTTTCAGATGGGGGATTTAAAACCCTTTCTGGCGGAAATACTATTTTCTCTGATAAAATTAGTTAAGAAAATCCTATGAAATTTAAAGGCATCATGCATGTACATTCCCAATACTCCGACGGGGAGGCATCCCTGCCTGAGATAAAAGAACAAGCTAAAAGATTAGGCATGAGCTTTGTATTTCTGGCAGACCATGTTTCTCTAATAAGAGACGAGGCCGAGCGCAAGGCTTTCAATGAAGAATGCCGCCAGCTTTCCGACGGGAATTTCTTATTCGTTCCCGGATTTGAGGTTAAAACCAGCGAGGGATTTCATACGCTGGCTTATAATACGACAGATTTGACAGAAGAGGATGTACACTGGGAGCAGGTGGTGAGCTTTTACGAGAAAAAGAAAGGAGTTTTTCTGGCCTTAGCCCATGCCAGTCAGTTTTCCGAGAAGCCGCCGGAGGAGTTCTTGAAGAGGTTAGATGGTATAGAAGTGTGGAATGCCAAGTATGATTCCAAAGCCGCCCCTAATCTTAAAGTGATGAAGTGGGCCAAAGACTCCGGTCTTATCCCTTTGGCGGGCTCTGATGCCCACAGTTCCTATGTGCTGGGGAAGCTGTGGGTGGAGGTTGAAGCAGACAAACTAGAACCAGGAGAAATAATCAATGCTCTCAGGAGGGGCGATTTTAGGGCATCAAACGGCGGCCTGACCGTAGATTTTGAGAAGAATTATAATACCAGGCTGATACTGTTTTTACTGGTTAATGCTTTTTATAGGCCCATCAGAAAAACAGCGATTTTCCTTATCAATAAGGGCTTCAAGCCTCCTAAAATGTTAAAGAAAATATTTCACCGCATTTATTAATGGAAAATTATTTGGCCATTACTATAGACACGGAAGCAGACTCTCCAAGCTGGAAACCCTCGAAAATTCTCTCCTTAGAAAATATTAAGGAAATTCCCAAATTACAGGAACTATTGAAGAGATACGGAGTGAGGCCCACCTACTTTGTTACTTATTCTGTTGCCGAGGATGAATTTTCTAAAAAAATCTTTCAAAAATTATTGGATAAGGAAAGTATAGAGATAGGTGCCCATCTCCACCCGTGGGTCAATCCCCCTTTCTCGTCGGAAGAAGAGAAATTGAGCATGTCTTATCCTCACCGCTCTGAGATGGAGATGGAAAAGCTTTCCGCACTGACCGGGAGAATAGAAGAATCTTTCGGATTTCGCCCTATCTCCTATCGGGCCGGGAGATACGGATTTGACGAAGAAAGCCTAAAATACATTAAAAAGTTGGGATATATAATAGACAGCAGTCTGGCTCCCCATACCGACTGGCGCTTTGATGGAGGGCCTGATTTCAGCGGCATCAAAGAAAGCAACCCTTACTTTTTAAGCGAAAAAGACATAAGGGTTTCAGGAGGTAGCGGCGTGCTGGAAATCCCTATAAGTATTGTTTTGAATAAAGGGTTGGCGCCTTCTTTACAAAAAATTTATGATGGTTCCCCTTCTCAGTTGAAAAGGGCCGTGAAAAAAACAGGCTTAGTAAAGCCCGTATGGCTCAGGCCTTCCCTCTCCTCTTTTGAAGAGATGAAATTCGTTGTAGACAGGCTTCTGGGAAAAGGAATTAATGTCCTGAATATGATGTTTCATTCTTATGAGTTGGCGGCAGGAAGAAATCCTTATTTGAAGACAGAGGCTCAAGTGGAAGACTTTTTCCAAAAAATGGAAAAAATTCTCCAATACCTTATTTATGGGAAAAAATTAAAAGTCGGGACTCTCGGTGAAATCTACGAAGTTTTCAAAAGCTGAATTTTTATGAAAATTTGTATCTTCACGGGAATTTTTCCCCCTGATATCGGCGGTCCCGCAGGATATGTTAAGAAGGTCGCGGAAGAATTTTCTAGGAAAGGGATTGGAGTGTCCGTACTCACCTATACCAGCCTGACGAATTCTGGAAAGGGACTCAATTTTCAGGTAGAGGGGGTTTCTCGCAAATATCCCAAGATAATCAGGCACTTGCTTTATCTTATGCGTGGTTTCAGGTTGGCTAAAGGAGCCGATGTTATTTATGCCCAGAATCTTTTCAGCGTAGGCATCCCCGCCCTTATAATTTCAATATTCAGAAAGAAAAGATTAGTGGTGAAGGTGGTGGGTGATTATGCCTGGGAAAAATCCCTAAGTTTTGAAGAATCTTCCGGAATAGATGATTTCCAGAATCAAAGGCATTCTTGTTTAGTCGGGATTATTGTTTCCATGCAGTCTTATCTGGCATCCCGGGCTTCCAGGATAATCGTTCCCAGTAATTATCTGAAAGAAATAGTAGTCGGATGGGGGGTACCGAAGGAGAAAATAAGGGTGATTTATAATGTACCAGAGTCCTTTCCGGAAAATAATATTTCAAAAGAACAGGCTAAGAAGCATATAAGAATTGGAGGGAATATCCTTTTATCCATCGGTAGATTGTCTCCCTGGAAAGGTTTTGCCAAACTTGTAGAGGTTGTTGCGGAATTAGCCAGAATAATACCTGATGTGAGATTAATAATAGTGGGAGACGGCGAGGAAAGGACTAATCTGGAAGACCTGATAAAAAAAATGAATTTGGAAGATAAGGTTAATATTATAGGTAAAATCCCTCATGAGGAAATACCATTCTATCTAAAAGCTGCCGATGTCTTTGTTTTAAATTCAGAATATGAGGGCCTGTCACACGCAATTTTAGAAGCTATGCAGGCGGGAGTTCCAGTGGTAGTCTCAAATAGAGGAGGTAATCCCGAACTGATACAAGACGGCTTCAATGGTTTTCTGGTAGAATATAATAATGAGGAACAAATCAAGACGGCTGTGTCGAAACTTTTCCAGGACAAAGAACTGGCCCGCAGATTCGCAGAAAACTCCAGGAGGAAACTAGCATCATTCAACTGGGATAATCTTTTAGAAAAAACATTAAAGGTTTTACAAGAAGAAAATTAATGAGAAAAAAACTTAAAATTCTTTCCCTGGGATATACCAGAGAACTGTTAGCTCCGGAGGGGCAGGCTCTGGGAGATACTCCAAAAAGATTGGCTTATTATTCTGTTTTTCTGAAGAATTATTTTGTTGTTATTTTCTCATTGAAAAAACATAACCTCGAGGGGAAGGAAATGGGCACTCTTATGGCCATTCCTACTAATGGTATCAACAGATTGGACGCCCTATGGAAGATGTATCGGATAGGGAGGAATATATGCAAGAAGCACGGAGTAGATATTATTCAGGCCCAGGAACCCTTTTTTACCGGGGTGATAGGCTTCCTGTTGAGAAAAGAATTTAAGGTGCCCCTGAATGTCTGCGTTTACGGATGCGACCCCTATGACGAAAACTGGCGCAAGGAAAAAACTGTCAATCTATTTCTGGCTCCTATAGCCAGGTATATACTAAGACGGGCAGATGGGATCCAGGCAGATGGCCTGAAGGTATTAAACAGCTTAAAAGAAAGAGGGGGGCTGCCCGCCTCTAAGATTTTTTACAAGCCCATTGTGCCAAAGAACATTAATTTTTTTAAAAAGGCGGATGCCAAGAATGTCAGAGACTGGCTGCTCAAAGGAGGGGAGGATAAAATTTTGCTTTTCGTGGGCCGCTTGGTTTCCCAGAAAAATCTTCCCTTCTTGTTCCGGTGTTTCCAGAAGATTTTGAAGCAGTACCCTAAGGTGAGATTGGTAATAATAGGGGAAGGCAATCAGGAATTGATGCTGAAAGATTTGGCTAATAAT
>CAZMJM010000029.1:0-5565 GCA_964566875.1 uncultured Candidatus Saccharibacteria bacterium
AACATATGTTCTCTTATGGCGTATCCGCGTTTTTGCGGTCCCCTTTCCCCTCGCCCAAAGCAAAAACCCGATACCTTGCGGCCGGGTTTTTGATGAATTTTTTCCTCTTTCTTTTTACTTTATCTGAGCTTTCCAATTATTTGAAAATCTCAAATAAAATGAGAAGGATGGAAGGTGGTGAATGAATGTATAGTAAATTTGGAGGAGATACTATGCCTTTATTAACCACCACCTTCCATTTCTGGGCCTATCTTTATTAGGCCACTTTCATTATATCACATTATTTAATTTTGTCAATGTATAGACCACAACCAAAAAGACTCGCCCACACCATGTATCCACGCTTACATCTTTCCTTGTTTCTTTAGGTCTTCCATCAAAATATGGCCATAGAAATGGGCTTTACATCTCTACTGTGAACGTTAAGATAAAAAAGGCGAAACATGCTGAAAGATAAAAAATTTCAGAAAAGAGTAGAAAGCTTCAAGTGTGACCACTGCGGTGCTTTTACGCAAGGGACGGGTTATACCGACCATTGCCCCAAATGTTTGTATTCCAAACACGTAGATATAAACCCGGGTGACAGAAAATCAGAATGCAGGGGTTTAATGAAGCCCGTGGGCGTGGAAGTGAAAAAGGGGAACTATATAATTCACTATAAATGCACCAGGTGTGGGTACAGGTTTAAAGTAAAATCGGCTCCTGACGATAATTTCGAAGAGATATTAAAGTTAGTCAGTAAGCCAATTAAAGATTGAGACATGTTCTCAATATAAATAAACTAAATTTTGGACAAATAATTGAAAGATTAATATTTGGCATCTCAGTTAATTCTAAATTCGAAGTAAACAGTAAGGTTAAGCAAAAAATAAAAAGGGCCAGATGGCCCAAAATTTATTATTGTTGGTTTTTTGTTATCTGTCTGGTGTATTCTAAGACATCCTCCGGAATGGGACCCCCCGGACCGTTCTGCGGCACTTCCCGGCCGATTCTTTCCAGAATAGAATGAGCGTTTGCTTCGCGGAACATCAGTGAAAGGTTTACAATGGTAGAAATCGAAAAACTCGGAACAATCTTGCTTATTTCATCGATTTTTTTTATTACATCAAGATGAAGGGACATAGTTGTAATTTTCGCCCCGCGGCATGGATAGATTTTGCTATCGATACCTCTCTCTTCCAATATGTCGTTGAGGTTCACATCTGAAATCAAACATCGCTCTACAGATTCCCACATCGATCCGCCGTCTTCCTCTATTTCTTTTAGCTTCTCATAAAAGTACAGCCAAAAATTAATACTCTTTCTTGCTTTCTTATTCCTCTCATTAGTCATTATTATCGCCTTAAAGAGCTTTGATGTTCATCTTATAAAATCGAATTATAAAGTCAAATCCTTCGACAGCGCTTCCTTCGACGCGGCTCCCTTCGATACCACTTCCTTCGATAAACTCAGGACAAAGCAGGGTAAATCAGGACGGGCAGGGTAAACCCCTCGGCCTTGCTCGGGGCAAGCAAAAACCCGATACGTAGTGTATAGGGTTTTTGATGGATTTTTTCTATCTCTTTAAATCTTTTTTGAGGCTTCCAGTTTCCTGAATGCCTCAAAGAAAATAGAGATAGAAAAAAATAAAGAATTAGTATTTCATTTGCCGATTTCTGGTATTCCTGCCATCATGTCACAAAATTCTATTCTTCTGCGCATTGTTTCCTTGGACGGAAAAATCTCGATCTCGGCTGTCTCTGGGTTTTCCCATAACAGCCAACCTCTTCTTTCTTCTTCTATGCTTGGCATAATCTTTCCTTTATTAAGTTATATCTATATTATATAATATATTATTAAGTTTGTCAATGATAGATAATAAAAACGGAAGGGTTTTCCGTAACTGGTTCAGGACTCTCCCTATAACAAAATCTCCAGCTCTATTTCATCCCTCAGGGAAATACCGTTGTCCCCTATCTTGGGAATGGAAGGTTTGAGTTTCCTGACTTTATCCATAGCGTCGGGGTAAACTCTTTTAATACGGAAACCTCTTTTTTGGTAGAACTTCAAGGCTTCAAGGTTGTCATTGGTAGTACTGACCCAAATTCTCCTTAAGGCTTTTTTCCTGGCTAATTTTATAACCTTTTTCATAAGGGCGGTGCCGACACCCTTGTTTTTAAGAAAACCGTTGAAGCTGATTATTCCCAATTCATCTCCTGAAACCTTATAGGTAACCAAACCTAATTTTTTGCTGCCGGAATGGGCGATGAAGCCTTCCAGGACTTCCGGTTTATAAACCCGGCCCTTAGCCACAACAAAGTCCCCTTTCCAAAATTTTAGGAAAATTTTCTTAATCCATTCCATATCTTTTGGTGTGGTTTTTCTTATACTTATTCTCATTATCGTATTATAGCAATTTATCATTTCCCAACAAAAAACGACCTCCCGGTCTATAAATGGTCCAGGTGGGGAGAGAAAAGGAATGATTTTCATTCTGGCTCTCCCCTACCCGGTTTATTAAGTTGTAAGCGTGATAAAAAATAAAAAGAAAAAATTTAATTACTTTCTATAGCTAGAAGTACGAAATGATCGCATTCCGTACATAAAGTCTCTTTCATGCAAATGTTGCAGTGATGGAATCCCCATCGTGTGTGATAGAAGGCTTCGCTATATCTTTCGTTAACTCCCATTGCTTCTGCCGCTTTGTCGAGCTCCTCATGACACTTTTGGCAAATGTGCAATGTGCCAGGGTTTTTAGGTTCTCCCATTTTTACCACCATTTTTATTATAACATATTTTCTCATATTTGACAATTAGAAACAAAAAAGAAGGGTATAAAAATCCCTTCGCAGAGTTAGAATTTCAGTTTTAAGGAACCATTCTTTTACCAATAATTTCTCCGATGTTCTCCAGAGAGTCTACCAGGGTGAGCACCTTGTAGATGACGTCTTCCTCTTCATCTTTTTCGCCAAACAAATCCGCAATTTCGTTGACTCTCCCCGGTATGTCTTTTTCTTCATAGAAGGCCGCCAGGTCCTTCTCTAAGCTTTCAAGTAATTCATACTTTGATGGCATTCCAATCATCCTTCTGGATTATTTATACAGATAAAAAAGGTGATGTCAACGATAAAAGGGATAAAAAAAAGAAGAGGTGTGAAATCCCCTTCCAATTTTAATCTGTTATGCTTTCTTCTTTCTCTTCTATTATTTCGGCAACTCTATCAAGCCTCAGAGATGGCAAATAATCTACCGCGAACACTTTTGTGTCTTCGTACTTTTTAGGTATCTCGTCGGAATAGTCGCAGATGCCATGAATATGGTCGTAGGTCAGAAACTTCTTTTTTCCTATAACTATGCTATAGGTCACTTCCAGCACTATGTAATGGCCGACAAAAGTACCGTCGTCAATAATCTTCAAACCGCTATTCCGTAAATAGGTAAAAAGCGCTGATTTTCCGCCTGATAATTCTCTATAGTAAACGAACTTTGCATCGCCCAGGCTCATCGCAAAAGCTAAATCTTCCAGGGGAATCTTGTAAATATGGTCTTCCATTATTTGGAAATTATTCACATATTTAAACTCCCTTTTCTTTCTTCCCAATCTCAATTCTATCCCCTTTTTTAAGGTTCTTTTGAATATAATATCATAATATAAAACTTATACTTGTCAATTCATATACAAAAACCACCCCTATACCTTATGGTCGGGATGGTCTTTGATGAATTTTTTCCTCTTTCTTTAAACCTTGTTTGAGGCTTCCAATCACTTGAAGGTCTCAAAAAAAATAAAGAGAAAAAAATAAATTTAGTATTAAAAGGCGTTCACTATGTCTCCGTACTCATTAATTATCTGCTTTGCATTCTTCTCCAAACGACTAAATAGATAGTCTTTTGCCAACGTTTCTTTCTCTAATTTAAACAGATGATTTACGTACGCTCTCGTAAATATGACTCCTCTCCATTGTTCGGAAAAATCATCCATAAGCTTCTCGAGCTTCTTAAATGCTTTGATGTTCAAACCCGTCAATGACTGACTCTTATGCCTCTCAATCTTGTCCAACAAGGGCTTTATTTCTTCGTTCCATTTATTCAGTAATTTTCTTTCCTCATTGTACGAGTCTTCCATGAACTGTTTGATTGAGTCTTTCAAAAGTTTTCACCTCTAGAATTTCTCTTTACGTCTGCGCAACCAGTTTCTGGCATAGACCTGCAATCTTAGGTCATTCTCTAAGCCCGGGTCTATTTTTCTTTTGAAAATCTTTATTAACTTTTTAAATAGCTTCATGGTACTTATATTATAACATAAATATCTATGTTTGTAAACAAAAATCACCCGACCGTTAGGTATAGGGTGATCTTTGATAATTCTTTCCTCTTTCTTTTTACCCTGTTTGAAGCTTCCAGATGACTGAAGGCCTCAAAAAAAATAAAAAGAGGAAAAATAAATTTAAGCTTTAATAACAATCTCGTTCGGGGGAATAATCCTTTTCACGGTATACAAGGCTTTTATTGTGTCGCCTGGATTCCCCCAAAAAACCTGGTTTTCCGGGTTCTTGGTTTCGGGAACCACGATTTCTTTTATTATTTCGTACCCTGGGAAGGGATCATCTTTTAAATCCACCTCTATAGGTTTTTTGAATCTGACGGTGAATTCATCTTCTTCAAAGATACCACCTTCTGCTTTCCTGATTAACCATTTCAATCTTATCACTCCTTTTTTGTTGTAATTTATTCTTTGAACCTTCCAAAGATTGAAAAGCTCAAAAAATAAAAAGAGGAAAAAAATAAAAAAATTAATTGATTTAACGAGCTATTTTCCATGAATCTTTATAAATTCATCGTAGAGAACAGGGTCTTCTTCTTTAACCCTGAAGAGAAGCCTTTTAACAGCTTCGTCATCGTCGTTCTTTAGAAGCACTCCCACAATCTTTTCTAGCTCGGAAAGGTTCATGGATTCCGTCACATTATTCGGTTGCGACATGATTTTATTATATCATACTAATTTTAATTTGTCAATGTAGGTAAACAACTCAAACAAAAAGAAAAGGCATCAAAAGATACCCTTATAGTTGGAATAATTCCCCGTCTCTGTCCTTGATTTTTTTCAATACCTTTTCGTATCCGCTTATCATCTTTTTATATTCTTTCATTTTGTTATCGGTGTACTCCGCTTTAATAAAACTTAATCTGCTGACGTCATCTTTATAACGCTGCTGCAAGGCCTTCATTCTTTCTATGCCCAACTCCAGGCCCCGCGCCACGTTGTCTAACAAATCGTCATCAATCTCCTGCTCTTCATCAATAATCTTTGCCACTATCTGGAATTCGCGAAAGGTCTCGTTTATCAGACTGAGTATCAGTTGTTCTTCTCTTTTGTGCTTTTCCCTTATCTCCTTAATCCTCTTTTCCTGCTCCTTAGATAACTTCATTATCATTCCTTATAAAATTGTTAATGATTATTTATACAATTAAAACAAAGTTTGTCAACGGAGAGTTGCTATGAATTCCTTTACTTTTTCAATGCCAATCCGCTGCTCGTAGCCCTTCACGTTTACTTCTTCCTCTTTAGCTCTACCCTCTTTTAAG
>CAZMJM010000030.1:0-5517 GCA_964566875.1 uncultured Candidatus Saccharibacteria bacterium
ATAAAGCTACGTCAACTTTTTCGAACAGAACTGCATCCCTTGCCTCGCTTTCGAAATCAAACCATTCTATCTTAAGTGATTTTTTCATTTTTTTCTTCTTCCATTATTCAATTTTAATAACTTTATTATATAATATAAATATAAATTTGTCAATGATAATTACGTAACCGAAAACCGGAGCTTTGCGCTTCGGCTTCAATATAAAAAGATCCTTCCCTAAATCACCACCTTAGAATGAATTCGTGGTATTGGTCGCCCCGGTACATACACTTTACCTCCTCACATCTCCCTCCTCCTTTGAATATCATCTTCATGGCTCCTGTAAAATGGCCGGCAAATACCAGACAGTGAAGTGGGTGCAAGTAGAAGTTTTCCAGGGTGAGCCGGAGATATTTTTGTTCTTTATTAAGTTCCTTTACTTCAAGCTTACCAACGGTAAAGTATTTGCTCCACATTTTCTCGGCCTCCCTGAAAGCCCTGTCCACGGTCACGAAATGCTGAACGAACAGCGTGATAAGACGGGACAGCTTGACGTCAAATTCTCCCATTCTAACGAATTTGGCGTCATCATAGTGAAAAATGTTCCTGATGCCCAGCAGCAAATAACCCCAGACCTTCAGAGGATAGAACGTACCGGACTGGATTTCCCTATATTTCAAAGGATAACCCGCTTCGGCCAGGGCTTGTTCCATCTTGTACAATCCGTCACTCCCTTCTTCACGGAAAATAAAACCCAGTTCCGATTTTAAGGCCAGCCCCCTGACCTGGCCTTTTACCTTCTCCATTTCCTCCTTTTCTTGCGGCGAAAACACCTGAGCCATATTTTTCAAAATTAGTTATTCATAGCTCCGCAGAGCGTCAACCGGTTTGAGAGAGGCTGCTCTACGAGCTGGCAAATATCCTGAGAGACAGCCGACAAAAAACGAAAACGTCACTCCGAAGAAAAGGATGAAAGGTGAGAAAGAAGCCTTAATATAGAATACGGGATGGACCTGAGCCACGCTTTCAATCAATTTTGCCAGACCCAACCCCGGCAGAAGGCCTCCCAATCCTCCAACCACTCCGATGATGCCGGACTCTACCAAGAATAAAAAGACGATAACGGAACTTTTGGCTCCTACCGCCTTTAAAATACCTATCTCTCTGGTCCTCTCGCGGACAGAGGTATACATGGTATTCATAATGCCGATGCCGCCGACCATGATGGCGATGCTAGCAAAACTGAAAACCGCCAATTGTATTACACCGGTAACGTTGCTCACGATGCCGCCAACTTTTTCGCTGGTTAATACGGAAAACGGAATCTCATCCTGTCCCTGCCTTCTCTTCTGAACTTCTTTAAGATTTTCTTTAATGCGCTCTGCTACCGTTTCCGGAGAATAACCCGCCGCTATCTTGGCCAGGGCCTGGTTGGCCCCTTTCCTATCTCCAGTTATTTCCCGGTATATATCAGCATCCAGATGGATAAGAGAATCATCCATTTTCGAACCCATGGAATTAAGTATTCCCACTATCTCGTAGTTTCTGCCCTTAATACTAAGATTGGTGTTTATTATCATGCCTTTGAATATTTCTTCGGGAACCAAACTGCCTACCACCACTTCTCTTTTGCCAGGTACGGGCCAACTTCCCTCCTTTAAAGAGAGGCCCATGTCGTTCTGGTAAATATCCAGGGAGTTTCTCCAGTCAGATCCTGATACCAGAACGGGTTTACTCTCTCCTTCATATCTGGCTACTTCGGTTGTATCTATGATGGGCACTACCGCCTCCACTCCTTCAGTCTTCTTGATGGCCTTAAGGTCTTCATCGCTCAGCTTGAGGTGGCCCAGGAAAGCCGTAACAAAATTGGTGGCCTCGCCCGGCACGATAACTACGATATCCTTACCTATCATCTTCAGCTCTTTCATGATGGTTTCTTTTAGCCCTTCGCTGATAGAAAGAAGCGAGGTTATAAGAAAAACCCCGATAACGATACCAAGGATGGTCAGCCAGCTCCTTAAGGGCCTGGTCGTCAGATTCTTTGTAGCAATTTTGAAGTATTGTTTAAAATCCATATTTTTTCCTATTTTTTCTCTTCCCAAACCACTTCTTCTTTATGCTGGTGATTTTTTAGAATCATACCGTCTTTAATGTGTACGGTTTCCTCTCCGTAATCTGCTATGGTCGGGTCGTGGGTTACCACGATAATCGTCTTTTTCTCTTTTTTGTGCAAGTCTATCAGTATCTCCATAATAATCTTGCCAGTGGCAGAATCCAGATTGCCCGTGGGTTCGTCCGCCACTATAACGTCCGGCTGATTAGCCAGGGAACGGGCGATGGCCACCCTCTGCTGTTCTCCTCCCGACATCTCCGAAGGGCGGTGGTTTAATCTTTCGGCCAGTCCCATGGAAGAAAGCAGCTCTTCCGCCCTCTTTGTCCTCTCCTTCTCACTAACGTCCTGAAAGAGCATGGGGATCATTACATTCTCCAGAGCCGTCAGGTTGGAGAGAAGATTAAACTGCTGAAAAACGAAACCTATGCTGTTTCCTCTTATCTCTGCCAATTCGTCTCCGGAAAGGCGGGAAGTATCCTGCCCTTTAAAAAATACCTTACCTTTATCCGGGATATCCAAAAGACCCATGATATTCAGAAGGGTGGATTTTCCGGAACCGGAAGGTCCTAAAATTACCGTAAAATTTCCCTCTCCGATATTGAGGTCTAAGCCTTTTAAGACGCCTATTTCTACCTTACCAAGCTGGTAAGTCTTGAAAATTTTCTCTAATTTAATCAAAGGCTCATTGGCCATGTTTCCCGAATATCTTTACCTTATCACCACCACTTCTCCTTCGCTAAGCCCTGAAATTACCTCCTGGCGATCAGAGCTGCCCTTAAGACCCAGTTCCACTGTTCTTTGTTTCGGCTTTCCTGATTCTACTACCTCAACAACGGCGGTCTTACCGTTTAGTTGCTGAATGGCCTCGTCGGGTATGAATAATACGTTGTCTTTAACCTGGGTAGTAATGACCAGGTCGGCCGTCATGCCCGGCTTGATCCCTTCGGGCACCTGAGAGAAATCAACCGTCACCTCATAGTAGACGACTCCGTCTATAACTTTCTCGGCCGGGTCTATGGCTACCACCTCACCCTCGATAGTCTGGTCCGGGAAGGCTACCAGAGAGATGGACACGGGATTGCCGGGGCTCATATGGGCCACATCCTCCTCGTAGATGTCTACCTTTATGACGAAGGGGTCCTGCGGCAGCAGCACCATAACCGGTTCCTGGAGAGCGGCCTGGACCACCTCCCCTTTTCTCCTGTTAATCTGGATAATCTGCCCGGAAGAGGGACTGGTGAGCAGTGTTTCTTGCAACTGGGTGTTCAACAGAGTAATCTGGCTCCTGGCCTGTTTAACCTGAGCCTGATAAAGGTTAATGTCTTCCTGTCTGGGAGGCGCCTTTAATCTGTCTAATTCATCCTGAGCAGCGGCCAACTGACCGGAGGCAGCCTCCGCCTTGGCCTGGGCTGCGTTTATGTTTGTCTGGCTGCTCAGTCGGGCTGAGGTTACGGCCTGCTGTGAGTTAACTATATTGGTCAGGGAAGCCAGGACATAACCCTGTTGGGTCTCCAGTAAAGTCTTGTCGGCAGCCGAAACAACGTTCTTATAGGAAAGACTGGTACAAGCCTGCCTGATGGCTTTTAAGGCTTCTGAGGCCCTGTCCAGAGCCTGTTGGGCGGAAACGAGCGCCGCATCAATATCCTGCCCTTCCTCCGAAGATTGAGCCTGGCTGTTCACGGGGCCGAATTCATTTCGGGCGAGTTGTATTTCCTGAACCTGATTTTGTACTTTAATGCCCTCCTGGTCGCTGGCTTTAAAATAAGTCGTCTGGATGGAGTCGGCCAGATGATAGCTGTTGGCCAACTGAAGGGAAGCATCGTCTAAAAGATTGAGGGCGTCTTCATAGGAAGATTTGAGATTCTCGTCCGCCTGGGCTTCAACGTCACTCAGGCTTAGCTGGGCGGAAGAAAGAGCCGTCTGGGCGTTCTGAACCGCTGTCTCGGCGATCTTTATCTCCTGGGCGGTGGCTCCAGCCAGAAGTTTATTGAGCTGGGCCTCTGCCAGTTCCAGGGCGGCTTCAGCATCGTCTGCTTTAATTCTCAATTGTGCATCATCCAGTTTGGCCAAAATATCTCCCTTCTCTACCTCATCTCCCACGACCACATAAATGTCACTGATAGTGCCGGAAAGCTGAAAACTAAGATTTATCTTATCGCCTTTCTCCACCTGTCCGGTTTCCGAAACTTCCTGAATCACCTGGCCGCGGGAAACTTCAGCGGTCTTTAATTCCGGTTCAGACGTTTTTATAAGAGTCTGATAAATGACACCCCCGACTACGACGACTGCTACTGCGATAATAATGGCTTTATTCATAATTTTAGAATTTAATCTGTAATATTGGACTGTGATACGACCGTACCACCCTAATTATAATAAAATATTAATCTCCGCCCTTTTTTAGTATTCTATACCAATCGGGATAAGAGGTAACTCCCTGGAAAATCAGACCTCCTAAAAAACCGAAGATAAAATATTCAACCGAGGGAGAAAATTCATACAACAGGAAAAACAAAACTCCTACCAGGCCCATCATCCAATGGTGAAAGTGCAGATGGTAGCTGCCGAACGACAGTATCACCGAGTCCAGGTGTTCGGCCATAAATCTGGCGAAGAAATAGCCAAAAACCGCGCCCAGATAAATCTTCAAAGAAATGATGGCTAAGGGAACGGTAATTAAAATTTTTGCCTTATTAAGCTTAGGAAAATTCATATTTTACTATTATATTATAGCATAGAAAAAATCTTTAAGATAAGACTAAATGACGTGTTTTTGCACGTCATTTACGAAGGCCCGCCTTCGCCCTAACGGGCTTCGGCGAGGCAAGCAGGGGCGGAGGGAATTGAACCCCCAGTATGCCGGTTTTGGAGACCGGTGGTTTGCCTATTAACCGACGCCCCCATATAGTCAAATACTAAACTATAAACACAGGATTATTTCGCCTCCTTATGAAGGGTATGTTTCTTGCACCATTTGCAGTACTTTTTCAACTCTAACTTTTCCCCTATCATTTTTTGGGATTTGCGGGTGTAATAGTTCACCCTCTTGCAGGAGGTGCATTTCATTTTTACGTATGGTTTCTTTTTTTTCGGCATCCCCGTAGAAGAATTTCGAATTAAATCCCTCTAATTCAGGATTAATTTTCAAAACTCCAGGTTATGTTTCTAATTTAAACAATACACATTTATGAGCCGATGGCCAGACTTGAACTGGCGACCTACTCCTTACCATGGAGGTGCTCTGCCAACTGAGCTACATCGGCGCTAACTAGTAATTAGTTTATTAGTTAATGAGTAGATGCGTTAATGAGCGAAACCTCATGTACTCATTTACTAAAGCTCGCGGAGCGAGCGTACTAATATTCTCGTATGTGGGTGGTGAGGGACTTGCACCCCCGAAGTCATAAGACGCCAGTTTTACAGAC
>CAZMJM010000031.1:0-5166 GCA_964566875.1 uncultured Candidatus Saccharibacteria bacterium
AAATAAAAATTGGTGATAAACACCAATTAAAGAAAATAAAGAGCTATTTCTTCTTTCCTTTCAGTACTGTCAATTTTAGAATGAGATTCAGTTGAGCGGCTGAATATTTCCGTGTCCGGTTTCCCTGTGAAAAACTGTGGTCAAGTTCGTTCAGGTATCCCAGCATTTTGTCTATGTCCTTTAGTTTCAGCGAAATCGCCTCTCTAACGATTCTATCTCCTGCGACGTCAAGCACCTTTGCTACCTCATCGCCTTCATAAAATTTTTTGCTCCCGCAGACAGAAATAAGGCTAAGCAGAATGTCCTCTGCCTTCTCCTTCTCTAATAGCGAGGTATCTTTTCCACCCATAAGGATGTTTTCAATAATCCTTTCAATTTCTTTCAATTATTATCAACCAGCTAAATTTTATTCTTTATTTAACAATTTAAAACAAAATTTGTCAACGAATTAAAAAAGAATGCAGGGCATTCTTTCTATAGAACAGAGAATTAAATGATACTAATTGCCCTTTTCCTTACGGTATTCAAAATAAGAATAGAACGTAAGATAAA
Organism: uncultured Candidatus Saccharibacteria bacterium; assembly: GCA_964566875.1. Taxonomy (GTDB): domain Bacteria; phylum Patescibacteriota; class Minisyncoccia; order Minisyncoccales; family JANBVM01; genus CAZEQH01. Next base: position 553 of record CAZMJM010000031.1, read on the forward strand.
CTGAGGCGACGATCAAGGGTATGAAGACAAGCCAGAACAAGTAGTCGGGGAAAAATATTCCCAGGAACGCGATAATACCCGAGGCCTTAAACAGCTTTCCTCCCAACCTGTGGGTCTTATCCCAGACGCTTTCACTGCTCAGGGTCCAGGGCGTTCTGATGCCGATAAACCAGTTTCTCCTGGCATTTTCAACCAGAACGCCCGAGTAGAAAAATAAAATTCCCAAAGCTGCAGATAAAAGCCTGTTCATGCTGAACCTAAGCCCTAAATTCCAGAGTATCGTCAAAACATACAGACAGAACATAAACAGGACAAGAAGGACAATAAATCCGTCGAAATACTTCCTGAATTTCTTAATATTTTCCTTCAACGGGTCTATCCTGGGAATGAAAATAAAAAGCAGGAGTAAGGCCATGGTAATAATGGGCATCAGAAATAATCCCCAGAACTTAGGCATGTACCCGTCCACCTGGCCCTGAAAATTCCAATGCGAAGCCATCATGTCGGGCATGCAGTGATAGATATTGATGCCGAAGGCAAAAGACAGAAAAATAATTATTAATATAATTGCCTCGCTTTTCCTCATAATATTCCATTCTACTCCCCAATACGAAAATAAAAAAGAGCAATTTTGCTCTTTGGTTAAGTTTTAAATTTTTCAGCTAAATCTGATACCGCTCCCTGGAGGCAGGGTCCGGAGAGCTTTATCAAGTTTTCTGGCCTCATCAAATATCTCTACTAAAAGCTTTGCAGCTGCCCGTGAAGATATTTTATTATCCTTAACGTCAACGATCTTTGATAATTGCACGCGTATGCTCCATAGAAGATTAACGAAATTTAAAATATCAATATCGGTATTAAGAACCTCAATAGCCTTCTTTTTTGCCGTTTCTGCCTTCTCGTCTACCTCCTGAACGAGTAAAGTCTTTATGTAAGCTTCAAGAAAATCAATGAGTTTTTCTTTTGCTTCAGTGCTCAAATCCCGTGAATACAATTCTTTTTCCGGCATTTTCTATCGCTTTTTTTTGTTAATTTTACTATAGATACCCTACCAAACCAGAATTATAAGTCAAACAAAAAACTCCGTTCAACACGGAGTTCTTTGCACATCTCCTCATTCAAATTATCTTTGTTTTAATCCTTTATGGTAATGCCCCACTTCTTCATACATGCATCATGCTCTTTCGGGTCACCGCAGGGGCCGTTTTCCTTATGCCATTCATCATGCTCTTTTTGCGTGACCACTAACCCCCTTTTCTCTTTTTTGAACTTTTTATCTTTTAACATAATGGTTCGCGTTTTTAAAAGTTCCTTATTGTCCTTTACGCTTATTACTACACAAAACAAACGATTTTATTTCATTTCGAAGTTCTCTTGAGGATTTCGCCTTTCAGCTTCTTTACTTCCGCCGGCAGCGTTACGGACGGTCAAAAACACTAAGTAGTAATAAAAAATGGTGCTTACACACCAGATAGATAATTTTTGGAATTATAGAAAACTCTACTTAAAACGCCAAATGAGAGAGAAAATTTATTTTAATCCATTTTCTTCTTTTCCTGCGCTGTCAAAGAAGTGAGCCACAAGATAAAAGGTCTCCTAATCTTATCTATAGGCCAATATTCACTTTTAAAAAGGGATGCTTTCTCTGTCCGGAAACGAGAAAGCAGGGGGATTGTGGCCTTCAGGTTTACGGGAGATAACCTGTTATGTTCCTCTAAAAACTCCTCTTTTTTAAGATGGGGATTTGTAACCTCTTGGACCTTTTTTAGTCTCGGAATCATAGGTTTCAAAGAAAAAGCAACTCTTCTTGAATAACGGTGAGTTGCAAATAGCGTGATGAGTATAATCAGCGGACTATTTGTAGTCCCAAACTTCGGCTCCCAAGTCTACCCTACACCTATTCCTTTAATAAATCAATACCTGCTAAAAACCCTGGCCGCGCATCCGGCTGACCAGGAATTCGCCTGATTGGGAATATTTAAACCTGAGCGAAGGCGACCACATAGTTCTTCCCGTAGTACTGGGCACACTTTGGGCAGGTGGTGTAGAAAAAATAAAGCTTTTTCATCGTCTTGCCTTTCGCTTTCACATGCTCTTCCATCTGTTCCATCCAATTTCGCGCTTCCCTGAAATCCCCTTCAAATACCTTACTCAGGAAGGTGCCGGATAATTTCACCATCTCCTCTCCGGGAATGTCTTTATCTACGGCAAAATAATGTTCGCTTTTCCAGGGCGAAGGGTCGCAGGAAAGAACCAAAAATCCTTCCTCGGAAGCTTTTTCTTTTTCAATCTTTTTCCAGACCCTGGGGAACACCGACCCCATGTTCACTGGAATATGGAAAAAGCTCATGGTATTCGCCTTAACGAACAGCTTATTATCAAAAACGAAAGTTTGCCCATCCCAGGGAGCCGGGTCAAACCTAGGGCAGCACCCTGTTTCCTTTCTGTCCATATTGATTTTCGGAACTTCATTGGTATCCATAGTAATTTTCCTTGTTATCTTATAATACACCCTCATTTTATCATAAAATATATATCCCGCCGAAACCAAAAAAAAGCCCTTTCGGACATTTTTGTTTTTTGAGACAGGCGTTTAAGGCCGTATCACTTTAATAATGTCTAAGGGCATCTTGATTTTTCCGTAATTATCAACGACATCCAATATGTAAGGCGAAAGCAATAGTTTATTTTCACCCAGTTCTTTAATCTCTTCCCGGGTGAACCACCTGATTTCTTTTATCTCATTGGTAGCTTTTGGCTCGGCGCCCACAATATCCGCTGAAAATATAAAAGCAATGGCGTTACCCAGGGAAATCATCTGCTGATAAATCCCAATAAAGTGTTTCAATCGCACTTCAGTTCTTATCTCTTCACCTGCTTCTCTGGCTGCACACTGAAAGATGCTTTCACCTTTCTCCAATCTTCCTCCTATAAAATTCCATTTATCGGTATAGGGGGCCTGCGTTTCTTTTCCCATCAAAAATCTTCCATTCTTAAAAAAAACACAAACCGCCGCAACAATTTTTGTTATTTCTAATCACCTTTTAAAGAACAATTTTTATATATTTCTAAAATATTTCACATCATTTGTCAATAAAAAACCGCGAACCGCACATGGCTCACGGCATCGTGTTAGGATGATTTAAAAGGTAAAATGGCTGTTATCTCCGGATTTAATGGAGGAAAAAGTCAAAGGCGTAATAGACCAGAAAGGCCGGCCACACCAAAGCTTTCAAAATCCCGACAACTCCCATCCAGAAGGTCGCAGCGTGGCTCACAAAATAAACGGCTGTGCCTATCAGGCCTAGACCATAAAAGGCTGAATTTCCGTGCCTCATGTTTGTTATTATATCTTTTTATATTAATTAAATCCGCAACCTTATTCATTTTACTCCATCAAAATTCGAAGAGCAATAAAAAAAGAGGAGAAAGAAATATATTATTCCCGTCTCCTTGAAAAAATTTTCACCCTCTATAAGTCAATTACATAATAAGGCACGTTGCCGGGCATAGAGGACCATAATTCACGGGGCAGCAGGTAATCAGCTAAACCCAAGCCGATACCCAAACAGAAGAGCTGCTCCATCCGGACCTGAAGGGCTGTCCATTGCAAACCATTATCCTGAATGCATGCGTTCAGAAAAGACCATCCCCCTCCCTCATGTACGCGGAATTGGTGAGGGAGAGCTTTCAGCCATGCTGTAATTTTAGTTCTTTTCTCTTCCAAACGTTCTAGATGGAAAGCAAACTTGTTAAAAATTCCCTCTACAACCACGGCGCCTTCAGGAATCTTGCCAGGACCTTCTGTCTCCTCTTCCCTGTAAAGACAGTCTAAAAAAGCTTTTTCTACCTCATTCGGGTCGATTAATAACTCGGATTGTTTGGTCATTCATATCGCCTCTTTTATTTAATTGTTAATATGGTATCTTACTTTAAATTTTTGTCTTGTCAATCAGAAGTCAAAACAAGGTCAAAATAAAAATAGCTATTTATAAGGATAGCTATTTATTTAGATAGTAAACTGCCGATGCAGCTCTTCCCAGGTCATGGTACCATACTTTTTCTGGTATTCCTCTACCTTCTTCAGTGTCTCAGGGTCTTTTAACAACTTTTCCATCTTTTCATCAAGTCTTTTTATTTCCTCTTCGACCTCCTCCTCGGAGAGCTCCTTCTTTTTTCCTGCCATTTTTTAAACCACCTATTTAATATGGTAGTTTAAAAGAAAAAAATGTCAAAAAAATGGAGAGAATGATTATCGTTTTGGCGTATTCCTTACTTAAGCTGAATTGCGAAAAATCCTTTTTCTTCAATTTTTTCTTTCTGGCCGAAATCATCAAGTTTAAACTTCATGACATAGTCTACCAGCTTTTGTATTTTCCGGCCCGTGTACTGTTTAGTCTCCGGGTCCCACTCTTCCAGTACGAGAGTATCTCCTTCTTTTATGTCAAAATCAGCCATCCTCAGGTCAAACTTCTTTTTGCCGGAATTTATGAGTTCAAAATAATCCGGCCATGTTTTTTTCTTTATGATTGCCATATATCACATTAATTAATTAATTAATTTATTTATTTATTTTATTACCATTTGATGTCCTTTTCTCTTTTTTCCTTCCAT
>CAZMJM010000032.1:0-5135 GCA_964566875.1 uncultured Candidatus Saccharibacteria bacterium
AAATTTCACGGCAACAAAAAACTCCCTGTGCTCCGTTGGGAGTTCTTGAGGAGGACGTATTCTTTTTCTGAATAAGGAGATTGAATACCACCAATTACATCTAGTTCCTCCTCTAGACGATAAATGTTCTTTTGCGCAATTATTCTTTTTAGTCTATGCCGTAATCTTTGTCAAGCAACTAGCGGGGCTTGAAAAAGATTATCTGATTTCCAAATTATTACTCGTCAAAGCTTTTGTCAAGAGCGAAAAATTCTTTGCCGTTCTGTCTGGGTACCTCCTTGCTTTTTAGCTTATTTTATAGTATAATAAGGGAACAAATTACCGTCGTTTTCTGACAATCATCTGTCATTAGAAAAAAGAGGTCGTTGTTGGGTGCCCAATCTAGGGAGGAATTTAAAACTAGCTGGGCGCCCAAAAAAGACCTCTTTTTTACGGCACGTAATCGTTTTTGGAAATCAATTCAGGTGTTTTGATTTATAACATTTACAGAAAATTTGTCAATAGAAGTGTCCTACCCTGACCAAGACTAATTAGATAGGACAAGCCGTAGGACAATATATTGACTATACATTCATAAAATGTAATTAAAAAAGAGTTCTTTATAAAAAAATAAGTGATGAGAATGCCAGAAAACGATTTGGAAATTATCCGGAAGATTGGCAGACGGCTGACCGAACACGATATCCTAAACGAGATAACGAATATAAAAGGGTTTTCCGCCCTTATGAAGGAAACGAGCATCTTTGAATGGAAAAAAGATTGGGTGGAACAGATAAGTTCTTCCGCCAGAAAGATTGAAAAGATACTGAAGATGACGGGGAGCTATTTTGAGCTTATGAAAAAAAAGGAGAGCGTGCCGGTCGTTGACGCGTTCTTCGAAGCCGCTGAATTTTTTCCCGAACTATTAGACACTATAAATTTTACGGCTGGTTGTCCTCTTAAGGTATGGGCTCACCGGTCCGTAATGGTCCAGATTTTCTACAACCTGCTCTATAATTCCCAGAGGTACGCCGGAAAAAAATTATCTGTAATATCGTTGGAGTGCGCACATAGCGAGATAATCTATAAAGACAACGGTGTCGGAATTCCGAAAGAAGCAAAGGAAAAGATTTTTGATGAAGGATATACGAAGGGCGACGGGGCCGGATTGGGCTTGTTCCTGATAAAACGGTTCTGTAATCTTTACGGTTGGGAGATAACGGAAATGGGGATAGAAGGCAAAGGCGTAGAATTCGTCATTGCCATTACAAACTAAATTTTTACCGACTCTTTAAAATGAGCCGGCTTTTTTTAAAAGAAAATTCTACTTTTTGACGGAAAGAAACCTGGCGTTTATGGCCACTATTACCGTGCTGGCCGACATCAGAAGAGCCCCCACCGCCGGGCTCAGCAAGATTCCGAAGTTATATAGCAGGCCGGCGGCCAGAGGGATGGCTATGATGTTGTATCCGGCGGCCCACAGAAGGTTCTGCTGCATTTTTGCATAGGTCGCCCTGGCCAGGTTGATTACCGCGACTACGTCTCCGGGGTCGCTGCGCGTCAGGATGATGCCGGCCGATTCTATGGCGATGTCCGTGCCCGCTCCGATGGCGATACCCACGTCGGCGGCCGCCAGGGCCGGGGCGTCATTGATGCCGTCGCCCACCATGGCCACCCTCATGCCTTTTTCCTGAATCTTCTTGATAACATCGGCCTTCTGAGACGGCAGGACGCCGGCGAAAAATTCATCCAGCTCCAGCTCCTGCGAAACCCAGGCAGCCACATTTTTGATGTCTCCGGTAAGCATCATACATTTTATTCCCATGGACTTTAACCTCCTGACTGCCTCCCTGGATTCCTCGCGTATAAGGTCTGCCAGAGCTATCACCCCCATCATCTTACCCTCCATCAATACGTAGACTATGGTCTTTCCCTGCTCTGAAAACTTTTTAACATCTGCGCTGGTTATTTCCACTCCCTGCTCCCTGAGGTAGTTCTCCCCCACCACCTTTATTTCCTTACCCCCTACCTTCCCTGCGACTCCCTTGCCGGGGAGAGCCTGAAAATTATCAGGAGATTTAATGCTGACGCCCTTTCCTTTCGCCTTTTTCAGGATTCCGGCGGCAATGGGATGCTCTGAGTTCGATTCCAGGGAAGCAGCATAAAAGAGAATTTCTTCTTCCTTGTGCTCCCACTCCGCCAGTACGTTGGTCACTCCGAATTCAGCTCGGGTCAAAGTGCCGGTCTTGTCAAAAACAACGGCATCGAGCTTGACCGCCCTCTCCAAAGCTTTTCTGTCCCTTATCAACAAGCCGTTTCTGGCCGCCAGAGAAGTAGAAACGGCCACCACCAGAGGTATGGCCAACCCTAAGGCATGGGGACAGGTGATGACCATAACGCTGACCATTCTTTCCAGGGCAAAGACAAAATCCCTGCCCAACAGCAGCCAGGCAAATAAAGTCAAAACCCCTGCCGTGAGCGCCGTATAAGCAAGCCATCCGGCTGCCCGGTCTGCAAAATCCTGAGTTTTGGAACGGGTTGCCTGTGCCTGGCTGACCAGAGAAATTACCTGGGCTACGTATGATCCCTCTCCCGCCTTATCGACAGTAATCCGCAGGGCACCTTCCTGGTTGACCGAGCCGCCTATCACCTTGCTTCCTTTCTTTTTGGAAACGGGCGCTGATTCTCCGGTCAAAAGCGACTCGTCCGCCCGGCTTTCTCCTTCTGTAACCGTGCCGTCGGCGGGAACTTTTTCTCCCGGCTTCACAAGAGCCAGGTCTCCCCTCTTAAGCGAGGCAGAAGGCAAATCTTTAATGCTTCCGTCTTTGCCTACCACGTGGGCCGTAGAGGGTATGAGCTCAGCCAACCCCTGCAACGCCCGGGAAGCCCCCAATACCGATCTCATCTCCACCCAATGCCCCAAAAGCATGATGTCTATTAAGGTGGCCAGTTCCCAGAAGAACAGCTTCCCGGGAAGGCCTAAAACCACCAGTGTGCTGTAGTAAAATGACACGCCTACGGCCAGGGTTATTAAGGTCATCATACCCGGCGCCCTGTCTCTCATCTCTGTAATAAAGCCTTTAAAGAAGGGAAAGCCTCCGTAGAAAAAAACGATAGAAGAGAGATATAAAAGGAAAAAATTGTCTCCCCGAAAACTTAGGCTGATTCCTAAAAAACCTTGCACTAGCGGAGACAGCAACAGAATAGGAACGGTTAAAATAAGGGAGGCGAGAAACCTTTTCCTATAATCGGCTATCATCATCTCGTGATGATGCTCGCTGCTGTGGCCACCCGGATGGTGGTGTTTTCCTTTGCCCGTTTCCTGGTGTTCCATATTATGATGATGTTCGCGGTCTTTCATCTCTAACATTATATATCTATCTCTAAAAATCTCCTAATAATAAGCCCTATGATAAAACTGAGAAAAGACACGCCCAGCGATATGGAAACCATTTCCTTAAACCTTTCCCCAAAGGGAAGGTCCTGGGCCACGGATATGTAAAAGTTGAAGATTAATATTATTAAAACCGCCCCCGCCAGGCTGAGCCCCAGAGAAATATAGAGATTTTTTAAAATTAAAAACGGGGCAACCAAAACTACTACTACCAGAAAATATGCTATTCCGGTATAAATGGCTGCCTTTTTAGGGTCTCTGTCGCTCTCGGCGCGAGTGGAAAGATATTCGGAGGCCGCCATGGAAAAGGATGCGGCTATGCCCGTTACCGCACCGGCCACCGCCACTATCCTGGGCTCCACCAAGGTAAAGGTGAAGCCGGCCAGTGCTCCCGTAAGCTCCACCAGGGCATCATTGAGCCCCAGAACCACAGATCCCACATAACGGAGGCCTTCCTCGTCTATTAATGACAGCAGCTGATGCTCGTGGCTGTCCTCATCTTCCACTATACTCTCGGCCTGAGGAATGGCTTCGGCTATTCTTTCATATACCACCTGGGCCTGTTCTTCTCCCTTCTCCATCAGTTTGATGCCAAAGGTAATGCCGAAAATCCTGGCAACGGCTGTATACAGGAACGCCTTAAGGTAATCGGGAGCTACCTCCTCGCCCGAGTATTTTCCCCAGAAAAGGGAATGGCTGTGTTCGTCTTCGGCTATTCCCTTAAGAATTTTTTTATTCTCTTCTCCCTTTATCAGAGATGACAAATTTTTATATACCAAATGCTCGGTCGCCTCATTCCTCTGCGCCGTGATGAGTTCTGCAATAATGCTTTTATCCAACTCCATTAACCTTAAACGTCTATACTCTTTAAAACCGAACCTTACGTTCTTATTATGCCCTAATCCTCGGCACTTTGTGAAATTTTCAACCCTTCTTGTCCTTTTTATCCTTTTATCCCCTTTAACCTCTGTTCCACTTCCTTCCAATTGACGATGTTCCAGAAAGCGTCCACAAAATCACCTCTTCTGTTCTCATAATCAAGGTAATATGCGTGTTCCCAGACGTCCAAAACCATCAGCAACGGGAGTCCGGGAGCGAGATTAAGGTTGTGTTTTTCTATCTGAACCAACAGGAGCCGGCCGACGTTCTTATCAAAACTTAAAGCTGCCCAGCCCGAACCCTCAACCGAACTGGCGGCCCTGGAAAATTCTTTCTTAAAGCCTTCAAGGCCGCCGAACTCCTCATCGATAGTTTCCGAAATTCCCCCTTGAGGCATACCTCCTCCCCCTTCTTTTTTGGGAAGAAGATTTTTCCAGAAAAGCGAATGGAGGAGATGACCCCCCAGATTGAAAGAGAGATTTTTAAGTACGGCTTTGGCGTCCTGCCCCATCCCCTTCTGCCTGGCCGCTTCCATCGACTTCAAAATGTTGTTGGTGTTGTCGACGTAACCTTGATGGTGCTTCTGATGATGTATGGTCAACTGTTTCTCTGAAATATAGGGTTCCAGAGCTTTATAACCGAAAGGCAGCTCCGGAAGACTGTAATATTTTGCCATATTTTTAGAGATTATTTTTGTATTGTGCGGCCTTTACCTTAACTTAACGCAACGAAACAAAAGAAGCTGCCTCTTTCAATAGATTTTTCTCCGGCAGCTTCTAAATTGTAAATGCAGGAGGTGAAGGCAAACTTATTCTTTATTTTCCCTTTATTTCTTCCACCTCTTCCTTGCCCTTGACCATCTCGTCTGCCTGAGGTTTGTCCA
>CAZMJM010000033.1:0-5081 GCA_964566875.1 uncultured Candidatus Saccharibacteria bacterium
TAAACTAATCGGCCAGGATTTCAGAAGAGATCCTTTAGAACCAATGCACAAGATCCCAGAAGATGTAATGCAAAGCATCGAAAAAGACAATGATTTTAACTATTTTGAAAAAAATGAACTGCGAAAAACAGGAATCTGGGACCCGAAAAGAAAATTTCAAAATTTCAAATAACGTTATTGGGTTTGGAGAAATCGAAATTTTAGTAGAAAAATGTACTTTTTGTTTAGATTGTATAAAAGTTTGTGGATTTGATGCTTTAGAGCCAGAATTAAAATGGGATTTAAAGGAAATATTATATAATTACAATAAAAAATAAATAAAAATTATTAATTTTCATTAGATTTTTCGAGTTCATTAAACATTTCATCCAATGCATCTATCATTGCTTTGAATTCGTCTCGCCTTTTAAAATTCATTTTTTGCACTTGCTTAATAGGGTTTGGATCTTCTTTTAAATCAATTTCTTTCCATTCGGTACTTTTTTTGAGAGGATTAGTTAATTTACCTTTAACTATTCGTATTTTTTTTGCGCCATCTTTCTCTTTTATAATACCTACACCATATGCCCATTTACCACCTAAACTAAGCACTTTAATTTTATCCCAACTAGTCGAATAATCTTTTTTTGTTTCCTTTTCTTCTTCTACCATTTTATTCATCAACCTTTTTTTATTTTAAAATATTTATAAATAATAATCAAAATATCTTTATCAATTTTATATTATAATATATTAATTAAAGAACTCGTTAAAAGGTATTGATATAATGGATGTTCCAGGCTTTTACAAGAATTTCTTATATGATATAATTGATTTAATGTATTCAATTCGCGTTAATTCTCCCGAAATTCAAAAAAGACCAAGATAAAATCAAAATAGAAACTGATTTTTTCGAGGTAGTAGACATAATCGTTACGCCGAAAGAATATCCGGAGGTATTAATAAAACCTGCCAAATAGCCCTTCTATTTTTTTTCTCATTGACAAAACAATGAGATTATTTTTTAATTAAAAAGAAAGAACTTTTAAAAGGTGATATGTTTTGTCTATTGATATAAGAAGAACCTATGCCGAAAAAATGTTAGGGCTATACCGCCCTAACGAAATACTGGTTTTGGAACAGGACTGTGAGGTAGAAACAGTCCTTGATATACTAGAGTTAAAGGCCAAAGGAAATCTGATAATTAAAGGAAAATTATTGAGAACGAAATGGAGTGCGGAGGCAGAAGGAGGCTTAATAATGGAGTCTAAGGGGGCCGTAGTGGACGTAGGCGGCCACATTAGAGTGAAAGGACTCCTGAAGGCTGAGAAAATTAGAGCCGGAAAATTTATCGAGGCAGACATTATTGAAGCAGAAGAGATAGAATCTGGTCGAGGCTATAACATAATTACAAATTCCCTGAGAGGGAAACCCAAAACAAGAGGCAGGGTCATTAAAAAAGATCCATGAAAGCCTCTATTTTTTTTGAGTTGACGGGGCTGAGGCAAGTGAAGTAAAATGAAACAATGCTCAAAATTAAAGGGGCATAATTTTATCTCTATGTCAAAGTTTACCCATTTGCACGTTCACAGCCATTACTCTCTGCTGGATGGGCTGTCCAAGATAGACGACCTTTTGAATTACGCCAAGGAATTGGATATGGATTCCCTCGCCCTGACCGACCACGGCGCTCTCTATGGGGCGATAGAATTTTACAAAAAAGCTAAAAAGGCAGGAGTAAAACCGATTATCGGTTGCGAAATGTACGAGGCCTATGATGGTATGGCCCAGAAAAGGCCCAATATAGATAATGTCAGATACCATCTGGTACTTTTGGCCAAGAATCAGGAGGGATACAAAAATCTCGTAAAACTGCTCACCAAAGCCCACTTGGAAGGGTTTTATTATAAGCCGAGGATCGACGTGGAGCTTTTACAAAAATACAGCTCCGGCCTTATTGGATTGTCGGCCTGTATTGCCGGTAAGATACCCCGGATGATTTTAAAGGGAAAATTGGAGGAAGCCAAGAAAGCCGCTAAAAGATATGAAAAGATTTTTGGGAAGGGCAATTTCTATCTGGAGCTGCAGCACCATCCCAACATCAAAGAACAGGCAACAGTCAACGAGAAACTGATAGAGTTTTCTAAAGAATTAGGGATTCCCCTGGTGGCTACCAACGATTCCCACTACTTGAGAAAAGATGATGCCGAGGCTCAGGACGTATTAATGCTGATAAATACGGGCGCCGACCCCAACGACCCGGAGAGGCTGACTATGAAATCCGATGATTTTTCCCTGAGGTCTCAGGAAGAAATGATTGAAGCCTTTAAAGAAGTTCCCGAGGCCATTGAAAATACCCAAAGAATCGTGGAGGCGTGTAATTTCGAATTCGTGCTGGGAAAGACGAAAATCCCCTACTTTGAGACGCCGGATAATAAAACCGAGGACGAATACCTGCGAGAACTGTGTATGAAAGGTCTGACGAAAAAATTTGGAACATTCCCCAGCAAAGAAGCGCATGAGAGACTGGACTACGAGCTGGCTATGATTAAGAAGATGGGTTTCTCATCCTATTTTCTGATAGTGCAAGACTTCGTCAATTGGGCCAAAGAACAGAGAATCGTGGTGGGACCGGGACGAGGCTCGGTAGGAGGATCTCTGGTCGCCTATCTGCTCGGCATTACCAGTATAGACCCATTGAAATACAACCTGCTGTTTGAGAGATTCCTGAATCCCTCAAGGATATCCATGCCCGACATCGACCTGGACTTTACCGACAGGAGAAGGGATGAGGTTATCGAATACGTGGCCGAAAAATATGGGCGCGACAGAGTGGCCCAGATCATCACCTTCGGAACTATGGCCGCCCGGGCGGCTATCAGGGATGTCGGCAGGGCTTTGAGCATACCCTACAGCTTCTGCGACCGGGTGGCCAAGATGATTCCCTTCGGCTACACCCTGGACGAGGCTCTGGCTAAGGTTCCTGAATTCCGACAGATATATGAAACAGACCAGCAGGCCGGCAGACTCATAGATTTCGCCAAAAAAATGGAGGGGGTAGCCAGACATGCCTCTACCCACGCCTGCGGGGTGGTTATGTCCAAGGAACCTCTTGATACCATAGTGCCCCTGCAGCATCCCACCCAGGACGACAACAGCATAGTAACGCAGTATGAAATGCATGCCGTAGAAGACATCGGACTGCTGAAGATGGATTTTCTTGGCTTGAAGAACTTAACCATTATTGAGGATACGCTGGCCAGGATTTATGCCACCAAGAAAAAGAAGGTGGACATAGAGAACCTGCCATTGAACGACCTGAGAACGTACAAGCTCCTTCAAAAGGGAAAAACGATAGGCGTTTTCCAGATGGAATCGGGCGGATTTCAGCGCTACCTGAAGCAGCTGAAGCCCAACGAATTTGAAGACATCGTGGCTATGGTGGCCCTCTACCGCCCCGGACCCATGTCTTTGATTCCTTCCTATATCAACCGCAAGAAGGGAAAAGAAAAAGTGGAATACATTCATCCGAAATTGGAGAAAATATTGAAGAAAACCTACGGGCTGCCGGTCTACCAGGAAGACCTGATGCTTATCGCCCGGGAAATCGCCGGATTCAGCCTGGCTGATGCCGACATCCTGAGGAAAGCCGTAGGAAAGAAGATAAAAGAGCTCCTGATGGACCAAAAAGAAAAACTGATTAAAGGAATGAGAAAAAACGGCATCGAAGATTCGGTAGCAAAAAAAATATGGGAGTGGATTCTCCCCTTTGCCAGTTACGGTTTTAACAGAAGCCACAGCTGTGCTTACGCCATCATTGCCTACCAGACGGCCTATCTGAAAGCCCACTATCCCGTTTCTTTCATGGCCGCCCTACTCACTTCGGAGAAATCCGACGTTGAAAGAATCGGCTTTCTTATCGGGGAATGCAAGAAAATGGGCATTGAGATACTTCCGCCGGACGTCAATGAAAGCTGGCGTAACTTCACGGTTATCCCCATGAAGAAGAAAATAAGGTTCGGGCTGCTGGCCATTAAGAATGTTGGCGAGAATATTGTGGAAAACATTATTGGTGAACGGAAAAAGAATGGGGCCTTCGGATCCATCGACGACTTCATCTCCAGAATAGATTCCAAGAACTTAAATAAAAAATCCATGGAAAGCATGATAAAGGCCGGTGTTTTTGACAGGTTGGCAGAAAGAAATCTCCTGCTCTACAATCTGGAAGACATACTGCAGAGCAACCGGGAAAGCCGGAGAGTCAAAGAATCGGGTCAGAAGAACCTCTTCGGGGGCAGTGATTTCTCTCCTCACAAGGTTCACTTAAAACCTATCAAGCCGGCCGGCAAACAGGAAAGGCTGTCATGGGAAAAGGAACTGCTGGGCCTTTTCGTCAGCGCCCATCCCCTTGAAGACTACAAGGATATACTTCACAAGAAGACCATCCAGATAGCCGACCTGCCCGAAAGTTTTCCTGCCAGGCACCAGGTAACCCTCGGCGGGATTATCGCTAAAATAAAAAAGATAATAACCAAATCCGGAAGAGCTATGCTTTTCGTCAACCTGGAAGACCTTTCCGACAGAATAGAGGTGGTGGTTTTTCCCAGCATCCTGGAAAGAAACCCGGCCGCTTTCATAGAAAACAAGGTTGTCTTTGTTTCGGGGAGACTGGACAGGAAAAGTGACGAAACCAAGCTCATCTGCGAGGGCATTGAGGAGATAGTAGAATCTTAGAAAGCTCTGTTGACAAAAAGGGACAATATTTTAGAATTACAAAAGGTATGAAATTTTTAAGATTTACCACCACAACCACCACTACTACCTCTTAGTCAAGGGGCTGGTTTATCGCACAAAAAGCAAACTGGCCTCTTTAAAAAAGAGGTTTTTGTTTAAAAACCTGCTAGGTAAAAACCACCACTTCTGTTAAAATAACTCATTAAATAAACCTATGAAAAAAGCAACAATAGAAACCATCCGCCATTCTTTGTCCCACCTGATGGCTTCGGTAGTCTTGGAAATGTTCCCCAAGGCGAAAATCGGGATAGGGCCGGCCATTGAAAACGGATTTTATTATGATTTCGACCTTCCGGTAAGTTTAAGGC
>CAZMJM010000034.1:0-5075 GCA_964566875.1 uncultured Candidatus Saccharibacteria bacterium
TCTTAATGATAATCACAATATAATGGAGTTATTCTCCGCAGTCCTGGGGACAGGAGGCAGGCGTTTCGGCACAGGGACAGCCCACAGCTGCACAAACTATTTCCTGGCACTGACCGTCGCCGCAGAGGTCTTTACAAAAATTTTCCCCTTCGTGACAGTCTCCCCGCAATAAACTCCACTCGTCACACTCAGATCCATCATCAAAAATGCAGAAGCCTTTGGCGCCGGCTGTAAAATTCCTGTTATCCGGCGTGCCTCCCTGCTGCTCGCAGTACACGGAGGCCGGATTAGGAAGCTGGGAAACCTGACCGAAAAGTACCGGCACTATCAGCTCGTCATCGTTCTCCGGAAGGCCGGAAGGATTATCCTTTTTCAACACCAGGGAACCTTCCACGGTGGCAGGAGCTTCAAATTGGAGCTCTGCCTCAAAGGGAACGAAGTCTTCGGTCATCCAGTCTGATTGGGCCTGAGCGATGCCCTGGGCTATGGTATTACCCTCGGCATCAAACAATACCACCGGGAAACTGGCCTCAAAAAACCAGTAGCCCCGAGCCTCTCCCGTAATGGTGAGAGGGCTGGATATGGACTGGTTAGGCCGGGGATATGTAATTCTTATAAGATCGGTTTTCTCCAGCTCATTGCCGATATCTTCAACAAATGTTTTTCCGTCGGGCGTCCGGCATTGACGGGGGTAGGATTCCATCACTGGATACCCTTTGTCCACACATTCCTGAAAAGTGGCTACCGGAGTCTGCCCTTGCGGAGAAAATTTTTGGCGGCAGGCAGGACAGTACCAAATAGTGAAAAGGCCTGTCACCAATAAGGCAAGAACTATACCTATAAGAAAGATGAATGTTTTTTTCATATTTTTATTTATTGTTATTATTCAACTTTAACTCTATTATAAAAAACTGACAACTATGCGAATCTAACAAAAAAATAAAGCTCTTTTGTAAGAGCTCATTAATAATTAATTTAAGGATATCCGGGATATCTGAATTTGAATAAATTCAATTTAGCCATTATTTTTGAAAACCTATAAACTGCCAAAAATTTAATCAAATCTCTCACCTCTTAAGTTTTTATTATACTAGTATACTCTAACCGCTTAACCCGTTTTTGTCAAAGCTAGTCGATGTCCAGAATGATGTCTTGTGAATCCACTACTATGGCCCCATCTCTTATCTGGGAAGCAACGTCTTCATCAGAACGGAGGGCCAATTTTTCCAGAAAATTGGCTCTATCTTCACCCTGCATCATTGCCGGCTGAGCCAAGCTTAAGTCGAAAGGAAAAAGATTATAAATGGCGTAGTCCCGGGAAAGCACAGCCTCTACCACCAGGCCCTGGCTGGTTTCCTTAGAGAAGAACTGGTCAAATAAAAAGTTACCCAAAGAATAAAAAATCAGTTTTCCCCGGTATTCTTCGATTTCCTGCACAACGTGGGGGTGCTGGCCAACCACCAGGTCGGCTCCAGCATCCACTGCCATATGAGCCAGTTCCTGCTGGAAAACAGAGCTTGTCTCCTGATACTCATTACCCCAGTGAAAACTGACCAACAATAATTTATCAGGATTTCCCGCTGAAACATCTTTGATGACTCCGGCAATTTCCTCGTCTTCGCAGTTGAAGGGGAAAGTCTTGTTGAAGGCCAGGAAAACTAAATCATTGCTATACCATCCGTCGTCCGGATCACAGTAAACGGAATCTCCAACAAACCCTATATTTCCATCTTTTAAGAATTCTTTGGTTTCTTCAAAACCCTCCCTTCCCATATTGAGGGTATGATTGTTGGCCAGGGAAACCAGATTGAAATTGGCAAAACTGAGAGCATCAATTGTGTCGGGAGCAAAAGCAAAACGATACTCTTCCTGAGGAGATATCTGGTAATTAGTTACTATGGGGCCCTCCAGATTGCCGAAGACTAGGTCACGGCCTTCAGAGAAATCCTTGAAATTCTCGAAGGGATAAAAAATACTGCCGTTCTTATCAATGAAATATTTCACCCCCCGGTCCATCATGATATCCCCCACCATTACAATGTCTTTTACTCCGCCTTCGGTATAGGAAGCGGGACAGGAAATGTCTGCACTCTTCACGACCTCATCTATATGGCACTGCTCAGCTTGAGCCCCACTCCAGGCCCTGGCCATAATACTGCCTTCTGCCTCAGGGCTTTCGGCCACCCAGTTACCCTGTTCATCACGATAATATTCCCCATCCAGACCCATCATGTATCCCATTTCATAGGCGGCATCCACCGGACTCGTGTGCACCGTCCATTCCCCATAGCTGTTTGGAGATTGAGGAGAAGCCAATGAAGAATCGGCGATATTGCCCCGCACATTAACGGGGCCATTGACCACGCTGACGCAGTGGAAGGACGGCATATCCTTTTTGGCATCAGAGCAGGTTTTACCTTCTGCTAGAATCTGAGTGTTTACCTGAAAACGGACCGGATAGCGGCAGGAACCATAGGAAAAACCAGGGTCATCCCACACAGCCATCATGCCGTCGACCCATTCTGAAACCAGATTCCTGCGGTCTTCCTGCGATACCTTTTCCGAAAAGGAAAAGGCAAGGTTTAATTTCACCTCGACTACGCGATTCACAACGGTAACCGTGGTTTTAGCCTGCACCACTCCGCCAATGGCAAATAAGGATATGATGATTATTATTAATGTCGGCAGTTTGCCTTTCATGGTAAATTTTGGCTAATTTCAAAAACACCCAGTTCCTTGTTCCAGAACAAGTTCGCCTGGTTCTCCTGCCACCAGACCCGCCATTCCGCCTGCGAGGTCCCTTCAAACCCGGTATAATAACGGAGATAAATCAGAGCCCTCTCTCTTACCATTTCCGGAGGATTCCCGAAATGGGTAGTCTCTTCAGAAGATAAAGAGTCAATCAAAGCTCTTATCCCCTCCTTTTCACCCAAAGAGGCCAGCTGGACGGCCGACAGCATACCCAGGGTGTCGTCGGGGTCATTCATGGTTTTCCTGAGACCGGCGATAACATCAGGGGCAAGCTCTTCATTCTGGGCGGCAAATCTTGGCAGGAGGATTATGGCAGCCCAGCGTTCTGAAATGGATTCGCTTTCCAGAAGGTCCTGCAGTACGGGCACCGTTTTTTCTCCCAAACCTTCTATCTGGGAAATCGAAGAAAAGCTCTGCGGGTCGCGAAAATCAAAACCGGCTAAAACGGAGAAAATCTTGTCCTTGACTGTTTCTTCCTCAGGCCTTGCCTTACGGGAATGCCAGACTCCAAAAATCACAGCTGCAATCAATAGTAAAGCCAGGGCTGCTTCTATCGGTTTGAAAGATTTCATTTTCTTCTCACGAGGTTAAAATCCTCCTTTTCAAATCCTTTCTTATCTATTAAAAAGTTTGTTATGAATTCCAAGGTTTTATAAGGGGGATAGAGGGCAAGACACAAATATTCTTCAGCACCCAATCTTAATCCCATCTTGACGTTTTCTTCGTAGCAGAGGTCGCTCAAGATAACCACCGGGATATCTGCGGTTTTTTCATTCGCCTTAAACATTTTAATGGCATCAAATCCCCCTATCTTGTCCACTCTTTCTTTGGTCTTATCAAGCAAGACATCGCAAATCAAAACATCCGGCTTCTCCTTGATAACGGTTGCCACAGCCCCCTGATAGCTGTAGAAAGCCTTGACCTCATAGCCCGCCATGGAAAAGATGTTTTTCAGAAGCATACCCAACAGCGTGTCTATCAGGAACATTATGATTTTGGGATGCTTTTTCTCGCTTTTCTCGGCAGGCATGATGTATGCCGTCTGGCGACGGAAAGAATTAGTCTTTTGAAAGCAGGATTAAAAGACGCGCAATAAGGTATGCTGCGATACCATAGCCTATCATGGCAGAAACGGTAGATACCTCAACGAGTTTTCCTTTCCAGTATAAATCAGGAAAGATGTATTGAAACGGCTCAATGAGGAGGCCGCTGTACTGGTAGACATATTTTACTATCGGGGTCAGGGGGTTGGCGGCCAGAAATTTTAAGAGCAGCCGCAAAAACAAAAATAATTCCAGGAGGGCCGTTATTTTTTCCAATAATTTTCTTACGAAAATCGGAGTTTTTCTTATGATGTTCATATATCACATAAAGTGGCTTATTATTCCGTTGATGCCGTAGAAACCGGCAGAAGCCAGTATGGTATTGAGAATTACTTTTCCGATAAACACGGCTATGAAAAACTTTTTGACCTGGTAGTTTAGCACGCCTGCCGCTACCCCCACTACGTCATCCGGCAAGGGCGTGGCGGCAAACACCACCAGTGTTACGAATCCTCCATATCGCGCAAACATCTTCTCGGCTCTCAGCAGCTCTTTGCCGAATTTCCGGTCGCTAAGTTTCCTGCCTCCCAGCCCCAATCCATATCCGACCAGCTCCCCCAGCGCCGCTCCCAGTCCGGCGGTAAGTCCTAATACAACCGGATTAAGGAAAGCTCCGGAAGCCAGAACAAAGGCTGCCGCCGGCAGAGGGAAAATTATGGTGGAAGACCCTATCAGATTGATAAGAAAGAGGCCTATGTAACCCAAGCCTGAAAGATGGATAAAAAGTTCATTTAACATTGAGCCCCCCGCCAGATAATGGCGAGGATAAATCATCTAATACTTAATTTGGAATTCCCCCAGGTCCCCCTTATATTCCGGCCAAGCCGTTCGCAGACCATCCACCTTAGCAAAAGCTGGACCCTGCTCGGCCCAGCGCATCAGCTTGTCCAACTTATCCTTATCTCCCTCGGCCATAATTTCGACCCTTCCGTCAAGCATGTTCCGAACCCAACCGGAAATCCCAAGCTCTTCAGCTTTTTTCCGGGTGTTTTCCCTGAAATAAACGCCCTGAACTTGGCCTGATACCAGTATATGGATTCTGGCCGGGCTTGCCATATAAGATAAATTTATGAGACTTTTCCTAAAAGCCTCGTAAGCTTTTGATTAAAGCAGCAAATAATGCTGTAGCTATGGAGCCTACCGTAAAAGCTACGGCCACTCCAAGCACGAATGTTTCGTAAAGGTCAATTAGCGACGACGATCCCATTTTTGATGTCAAAT
>CAZMJM010000035.1:0-4983 GCA_964566875.1 uncultured Candidatus Saccharibacteria bacterium
CTTAACATCAGTGAGCTCTGCTCGCTGGGCAGAGCGAACGACCCTGAAGCCTGCTTGCCGAACAATATTGTCGGACTGGCTGGATGGCTACAAATCACTAGGCTATTTCGCCGCCGCCTAAGACCTCCATACCCTGGTAGAAGACCGCCGACTGCCCGGGGGTAACGGCCCGCTGAGGCTTCTTAAAATCCAGGCGGTATCTCCTGTTCTTAAAAGAAAGCCGAGCCGGAACCGCCTTATGTTTATACCTTATCTTAACCTTCAGGGCAATGGGAAGGCCGGGTTTTTTCCCTGATATCCAATTCACATTCTTCAGTGGGGTCTTCTTCTTATAGAGGTCTTTCTCATTTTTACTAACCACCAATAAGTTTTTATTAATGTTCTTGTCTACCACATAGAAAGGTCCTTCCGGAACCCGGATACCTCTCCTCTGGCCAATGGTGTAGAACCACAGCCCCTGATGCTCTCCCAGTTCGGCACCGGAAACATCAACAATTTTTCCCGGATTCGTTTTTAAGTGTTTTCTCAAGAAATTTGCCGTCCTGCCTTCTATAAAACAGGCTTCCTGGGACTCCGGAATTTCTGCTGCGGGCAGACCAAACTTTACGGCCATCTTTTTCACCTCGCCCTTTTTATATCCTCCGACCGGGAACATCACATTCCTCAAAATTTTATGGTCTAACCTCCAGAGAAAGTAGGATTGGTCCTTTTCCGTATCCCGGCCCCTAAGCAGTCGGATTCCTCCCTTTCGCATCTCCAATCTGGCGTAATGCCCCGTAGCTAAAAATTCCTCTCCTCCTTCTTTAACCTTTTGGAAAAGCAGCTTGAATTTAATTTCTTTATTACAGGCAACACAGGGGTTGGGAGTAATCCCTCTTTTATAATCTCTTAAGAATCTGTCGACGATTATTCTATTGAATTCCTTTTTTAAATTAACCACCTGAAAAGGAATCTTAAGAGTCTTGGCTATCCGACGGGCCCGGACTTCTGCTTCTTTCTGCGTCCTGCCCGTCCCTAGTTTCATAAAGACGGCTTTCACCTCCAAATCCCCCGACTCCTTCATCAGGGCCGCGGAGACAGCCGAATCTATCCCACCGGAAAGGGCACAAACAATCCTTTCTTTTTGCCTGGAAACTTCTTTGTTGCTCATTTGCCTAAAGCCTTTTTCCTCAGTTCTACATAGTCCTGATACTTTTCCTCTATCAATTTCAATTCCTTTTGTATCCGTTCGTGCCTGGCCTTAAGTTTCTCCGGAATACTTCTCTTTTTCCTGGTCAGATAATCATAAACAGCTTCTGATAAGGCATCGGCCGCCAGCACAGAGCAGTGGAGTTTGATGGGCGGAAGGCCTCCCAGTGAATCCACTATTTCCTTCTTATTAATATTCACGGCTTCCTCAAGCGTCTTGCCTTTGGCCAGATCAGTGATAACGCTGCTGGTGGCCACTGCGGCCACGCATCCGAAGGTTTCGAACTTGATATCCTTGATTATCTCCCCGCTCTTCCCGTTCTTGCCGACTTTGATGTAGACCCACATAACATCTCCGCAGAAGATGTTGCCTACCTTTCCTATGCCGTCTGCCTTCTTTATCCGGCCGAAGTTATGAGGGTTTTTAAAATGTTGTATGACTTTTTTGGTATATCCTTTGTCGTCTGGCATAAATTTATTAATTGATAAATTATCTCACCGGGAAAACGGCGAGATCTTTCTTAATTTACTGACTGCCCGAGGAAGGACGCCGAGCACATAATCTATTTCTTCTTCCGTCGTCTGTCTCCCCAGACTTAACCTCAGGGAACCGTGTATCTGGTGAGGTTTTAGGCCTATTGCCTTTAACACATGGCTCGGTTCCAGTTTCCTGGAAGAACAGGCAGAGCCCGTAGAAACGGCGACCCCCATCAGGTCAAGCTGCATCATCAGGGACTCCCCCTCCACAAAGGAAAACGAGACATTGACGTTGTTGGGCAGCCTTTTTACTGCATGACCGTTGAGCCGTGAATCTTTCACGTCTTTAAGAATACCCGAAATGAGCTTATCACGAAGCCGGGAAAGCCTTTTCGTTTCTGCGTCCATCTCCTCTCTGCATAATTCACAGGCTTTGGCAAAACCGGCAATGGCAGGAACGTTAACCGTGGAACTCCGTAAACCTCCTTCGTGGCCCCCTCCATGTAAAATAGGTTCTATCTTCACGCCCTTTCTCTTAAACAGGCAGGCGGCTCCCTTGGGGCCGTACATCTTATGGGAACTGGCCGTCAGTAAGTCTAGGTTCATTTCGTTGACCTGGATGGGAATCTTCCCGAAGGTTTGGGCGGCATCCGTGTGGAAGTAAACTCCGGCTGCCCGGCAGACAGCCCCTATTTCCGCAATAGGTTGAATTGTTCCTATCTCGTTGTTGGCATGCATCACCGATACCAGGACGGTGTCTTGTCTCAGAGCCTTCTCCACCTCTTTCGGGCTGACCAGACCTTCCCCGTCTACCGGCAATTCGGTTATCTTGAATCCCTGGCGGCCCAACCAACGGGCGCTTTCCATAACGCAAGGGTGTTCAATGGCGGAAATTACTATGTGCTTTCCCGCAGAGCTATTGGCTGCGGCCACCCCTTTTAGGGCAAGATTGTTGGCTTCAGTGGCAGAACCCGTAAAAATTATCTCCCCTGCTTCGGCTCCCATCAGGGAAGCTACCTTTTCCCTACTGCTTTCCAGAGACTCTTTAGCCGCCTGCCCGAAACTGTGGAGGGACATGGTGTTGCCGAAACTCTTTTTGAAATGGAAAACTACTTCTTTTATCACCCTGGGGTCAGGAGGAGTGGTAGCCGCATAATCCAGATAGATTTTTTTCATTTTGGGCATTTTGAAGATGTCAGGAAATTAAATCCTTTAAAGTTACCGAGTCCAGGGCGGAATTTAAAGCACGCTGAATTTTCGTCCAGGCTTCCACCGCCCGGCACTTTCCCTTAAGGGGACAGTTGTATTTTTCTTTTGAGACGTGGGAAAGACATCTGACGACCGCCGTGGTCTTTTCCAGGGCCCTGGCTATCTCACCAACGCTGATTTTACCGGCAGGTCGGCTCAAAAAATATCCTCCTCTGGCTCCGCGCTTTGACTCCACCAGACCCTTTTTCTCCAACCTGGAAACCACTTTCTCCAGATAATCAAAGGGGATGCCTTCTTCGTCGGAAATTTCTTTAATGGAGCATATCTTCTTCTCCTTATCAGAGGCTGCCGCCATATATATCATGGCTCTTAATCCATATTGGGTTTTTCTGGAAAATTTCATATTTAAAACCGACTGTATCAGTCGGTTTTAATATATACAATTAATAAACAGGTGTCAATCCCCTATCCCTCGACTTCTTCGATGGCCCCATAAGGACAAACGGTTTCTCCTCCGCATTCCTCCATGGCGGCCGAATCAATGATGTGGGATTTGCCGTCCTTGTCCCACTCTGCTCCTTTCGGGCAGACCGAGATACAGACTCCGCAGCTGATACACTTGTCTTTGTTGACTTGAAATTTTGCCATATGCGGTGTTAAAAAATTGGTCTTAGACCTTTGGTTAACCTTATCTTTTACTAAACAACAACCATTATATCAGGATTGCCCCAACAGACAAAATCACGGTATCCTCCTTTTCCTGCCGGCCATCTTCAACAGTCTAGCCATAAGCTTTATTTGTTTGAACGTACCCAGGCTTCCCTGCCGGCATGACTTTTCGGAAAACCTGTTGGCCCTGTCTGCACCCGCTCCGCAAACCAGAACCGGAATCGGCTCCTTGCAGTGCCTTTTCAGGGAACAGCAGGTTGAATGGTCTCCGGTAACCACTATAATTACGTCTTTCAGTTTTAAAAAGGGGGCAAAATGCCTGTCTACTTTTTCTATGAAATTCTTCTTTCCTCTAAAATTGCCGTCTTCGGCCAGACTGTCGGTAGCCTTAATGTGCAGGAAAACAAAATCATAGCTTTTCAGGGATTTCAATACGGCTTTAACCTTCCCAGTCAGGTTGGTGGAGGCCAACCCGTTAGCTCCATTCACTTTCAGTACCTTCATACCCAGAATTTCTCCTATCTGCTTGTAAAGGATCTTGCCGGCTACACAGCAGGCCTTAAGACCGTATCTCAGCTTAAAAGAGGGTATTTTGTGAGGAGAACTCGCTCCTCTTACCAGGATGTAATTTGCCTCAGGCAGTCCTTTCTTCTTCCTGGCCTCATTCAGGGGATGCACCTTTAAAATCTCATGAGCCCTCTCCAAAAATTCGTTCAGTACTTTGGCCGTAAAAGCAGATTCCTTCCTCTTGTCCAGGGGTACCACTTTGATTAACCTCTTCCCAAGATGGGCGTAGTGGGGATCCCCATCTGAAATCTTGCTGCTTAACCCCTTGCCCCTCATTACTACGCCTATCCGGTGCTCACCGGCGGGTTTGAGGAAAAAACTGACGCCTCTTATTTTCATGCCGGATAAGGCGGCCACCAGCGGCCCCGTTTCTTTTATTCTTCCTGCCCGGCGGTTCACAATATTAAGGTTTCTACCGACGGTGCTGAAGTTTCCCCTCAAAGCCACGTCTCCCTTTTCAAGCTTGATGCCCGATCCCTTGGCGGTAAATATTCCTCTGGCCAATTCTAATTTATGGGGATTATACCCGAAAAGCGCGAAATGAGATTCTTCAGAGGTGGGAAGGGCCTTGGTAAAATAAGGATCAAGCAGTCCGCATTTGCCTCTCTCGGCCAATCTGTCCAGGTTGGGAGTGGAGGCGGCTTCCAGGGGCGTCCTGTTTTTTAGTGCTTTGATTGGTTTATCTCCCAGGCCGTCCAAAACGATAAAAAGAATTTTGTTCATAAGTATGTTAGAAGTTTGAAGATACTAGGTGTTCGGGGTTTCTGTGAGGTAAGCAGGCTTCAGGGAAGTCTTAAAGCCTGAGCGGGCATGGTTTTGCAGTTTTTAAGCTGCAAAGAGCGACGGCCTTAACGACCCTGAGGCCTGCTTGCC
>CAZMJM010000036.1:0-4657 GCA_964566875.1 uncultured Candidatus Saccharibacteria bacterium
GACAAGGGTTCTTTTTCGTTGAAAATCCGATTTTCAGGCAAAAAAAATAAGGGAACTTGTTATCGCGTTGGTCGGCGTCCCTTAAGCCTTTTTATTATTTGCTAAGAACCCTCTCAATTCGCTACATGCGACTTCTACTATTACTTGCAGGTCTATCCTTGTAGGAGGAACGTCCGGGGCAGTCAAACTGCCGTTAAAGATAAACATCCCCCTTGTCCCGTCTCCTCTTTTGTCTCCCAAAAAATAATACCATTCCGGGATTTCCGGTACGGCTCCTGTTTTATATAGAGATTTTTTACTTATCGGAATATTTTTATCTTGAGCTTTCAATTCTAATGCTCTATACTCACCGACTATGCTTCTGGAAACTTCTTCATTTATTACGTCTGTGCGGAAAAAAACTTGCACGTTGCCTTTCTTATTTTTCTGTATCACTATTACTCCGCCATTCTTCATAGCTACCACGTGGCTTTTCTCGTTCAATAGTATGTTTTTAGAAAAAGCATCGATGACAACTACAGGGTAACCTTCTCTCACTATTATCTCATTGAATTCCCTCCTGTTTTTTCTCGCTTCCTTGTACTTTACAAAACCCTCATACAACAATTCCATGAGAGTTTCTCCAAATCGTTTCGTCTTCTTTTCTCCGTATTCTTCAAGGCTTGCAGACAAGATTTCGCAGAGGTCACAAGGCCTCTGGAAAGTTTCTTTATCCATTTGCGCTTCGTAGAGCTTGAATCGTTTTGGCATCTTTTCTTTCTTTTCAGCAAAAAAGTCCTGTATATATCTTTTTGTTATATCGGCATTTCTTTCCAGCCCTCGCTTATGGAATAGAAGTACCATGTAGGCCGTTTTTACTCCCAATTCTATCTTCTCTCGTTCGTTCAGGCGGCTTCTTCCTATCACCTTGGATATTTCATTTATATCGAAGGCGTTGGAAAAACCCTTTCTTTCTGAATTGTAAATAACTTTACGAATGGTGGTCAGCCATCTTTCCCTGGCAAGCCCTAACTTCGTTAGAGCTATTTCAAAACTGCTTCCTGCCGTAGTGCCGTGATGGTCAAAGTCCTTATGGCCCCTATCAACGAATATGCATTCCTTTATAGATGAAATGCTGCAATCCCCGTTTCTTAAAGGAAGAAATTTAAACATACTTACTGCTTTTTCCAGTTTTATCTTCTTCTTCTCGCAAAGCTCCATAAACAGAAGCGCTATCGTGCCGAAAACGTCGCTGTCAGGGGATTCGTGGTATGCGATGACTTTAGCGTATTGCAGCAATCTTTCTATTTCACTCTTGTCTCTAAAAAATTCGATTAATCTATCAAATGGGTTCTTTTCAATCTCAGGGTCTTCTATTTTAGTCATTTTAAAATCACCCCGATTCGCTCAGGAATGCTCCTGGGCAAATCGGGATGATTTTCTTTGTAAAGGGCAGATAAAAGTGAAATAATTTTTCACTTTCTATGCAATTATAATACTAAATTACAATTTTGTCAATAAACTGCAAGCGTTTTACAGTTCAACCTTCAACCGCTTCAATTTCCAGATAAGTAAAAAATGGCAGAATATGGTTCGGCTGAATTGATTTTAAGAACGAAATTTGTTAAAAATCAATAGTTCATTCAATTTAAAAGATGATAAGAATGTCGGATAATAAGAATAATCCCGAAAGGGTAGAGGAATATAGTGAAGACCATGTAGTTGATCTTATGGAAAAGAAAGAAGAATTAATGAAGGCAGGTATAGTCAAGGTAAAAGAAAAAAATGAAAAAATCAGGTCTATCACCAAACTTATAAATTTCTTGATAGGGGTTTTCCAAGACAACGAACGAGTTTTCCTTATGGGAGAGGGGAGATCTAAATTGGTGGGAGAAGCCTTTGCCATGCGCCTCCGGCAGATGGACTTCCACGCTCACGTCATAGGGGAATCAACTTGTCCAAGGGTTAGGAAAGAAGATTTGGTTGTAGTGATATCTGGTTCAGGCACTACGGACACGAATGTAGACCGCTGTGAAACGATAGTTGAGAAGATAAAAGCCAAAATAGTGCTAGTCACGTCTAACGTTGATTCTCTGTTGGGGAGACTGTCAGACGTGATTGTCGAACTGCCCGGCAGAAAGGAAGTTGGAGCAATTGACTATGAAGAGAAACGCCTCATAGGAGGCCCCATTCTGCCGCTTAGAACGTTTTTTGAAGCTTTGGCGGGTATATTTTTAGATGCAGTGATAGAGGAGCTGATGATTATTACGGGAACTCCCGAAGAAAAAATGCAAGAACGGCACTCGATTTGAAGATTAATAATTCATATTTTCTTTTAATTTAAAAAGCGATTTTGTAATCGCTTTTTTATTTAATGGCCGAGAAGGTTTTTACAAATCTATTCTATAAAGGGTAAGACCGTTCAGGAGATAGATGGTTTTTTCGTCTTCCGATACGCTGCAATCAAGAAGGTTGTCAAACTTTTCGCTCTGGAACTGCCTTACGACCCCGCCGTCCTTATCGAGAATAACAAGCCGTCTTTGTTCGGGTTCCAATAAGTAAATGTAATCCATATGGGAATCGGTGATGATTCTGGAGAATTTCTTTGGGGTAGGGAATACATTAACGTCCAGTTCTCTCTGGAATTCCCCTCCATAATATTCCTGTATTTTATTTTCCCTCAATATCCAGACAGAACCGTCGATGGCAATAGAGTCTGCCCCTACTACCTTGGTGGTTTTTTCGGTCAGCCAAAGTTGGGGTGAACCCCATTGAAAGTCCGTCAGATAAGGGTATTTGATGATTTGTCCGGATTTCTTATCCAGGAAGTATAAACTCTGATTAAAAGAGGCAAAATCGCCCAGTACATAGTCGGGATAAGGGCTCTCCAGAGAAAAATGATAAGCTGAGCCATTCTTCACAGTGACAACCTGATTCGGTGCCGACAGGAAGGCAGCCGCCCCCTCCAGAGGAGAGGCGGAGACTATCGGTTTTTCCGTTTCGATACTGCTTTCTTCCCCATTAACCTTAAGCTTAAGGATACTACTGCCGTAAGGGCTGAAGAAATAGATGCTATCGCCGGACGCTACCGTCTTATAGGGGACGAATGAGTCTTTTTTAAACTGATGAAAAACCGCTGGCTCCTCTATGGTTTCCAGATCATTCAGTTCAAACAGCCGGTCGGTTATCTCAGCTTTAAGGCTTGAAACCTGGCTGTTTAAGGATTGGGGAAGCCCCGCCGTCTCTTTTGATAGGGAAGAGACCTTGTCCAGGCTTTCCATTAGAAGGAGGTTGGCTTTCTGAACGGCTTCGGGCTGGGTATCCTTTAAAATCAGATAGCTGTCAACGGTAGTGAGGTTTCCCTTTATACTTTCCAGTTCCTGAGTATAGGTGTCTATCTTTTTCTGTTCGTTTCTGGTAGCGAAAAAGGAGCCCACTATAAGGATGAGGAGAAGGGTGGCGATCAAAATTACCTTTTTATTCTTAATGAAAATCTGAACTCTTTCGCCAATTGAAGCAAAGAACATCCTGGTTTTTAATGAAACTTTTTTCAAGAAATCCGTCGCGAATTTCGGAGTCGGCACTTTAATCTCCGGCATATTAGGCAGCTTAGGTGTCTTTACCTTATCGCCAGTTCTCCTTGATACGGGCGCAGGTTTCCTTTCTTCGCGCCTAAGAAACTTCAATACGGGAGAGAAAGCCTCTCTTAGCGAAAACTCCTTTAAGGCCTCGGGGGTGAAAGTTTCCTTGGTGGCCAGGACCGCTTCCTTGGTTAGGGAGACTACCAGAAAGATCCCCTGAATACTGCTCATTTTCTCTTGCCTCTCTTCTAGAATTTTTCTTAAGATTTTTTCGTCAAAAAAGGACAGTGACGATATTGCATCGAGCACTTTCTCTTTTTGGAAAAACTCAAAGACGTTTTTTGTCAAAACAAGTACCAGGTCTCCTTCGGTCAGCTTGCCCGAAACGGTATTGCTAAAAACCTTAAGCGGATATGGCTCTAAGTCCTGGCCATTTATTTTTTTATCAATGTCTATAAGCGTATTTTTTCTTAACACCATTACCTTTATGTTTCCCACCTTGGTGAAGTTAAGCTTAAAATCCTTGATGGACAAAACGGTAAAATTCAGGTTTCCCAGCCAGTTGACGTTTCCCTGTTTAATCAATTTGTCCAGGAATTCGTTAGCTACTTTTAAACTCTCTTTCAGTGACTTCTCGGGCTTGAGTATGCTCTTCCGGTAATAGTAGTCCTTTATTACCTTAGCCAGCCTTTCTACGAAGTGATTGTTCTGAGGTATGGTATTCTCCAGGAGTCCCACCATATAAAGGCTGCCCATTCTTTTTTCGTAAATATTTATCGGCTCATAACAAAAACTATCGAAGCTCAGATTCGGTTTGACTTTCGGATTGAAATGGAACTCAAAAACCTGCATTCTTTGAAATTATAGCTCTCTTAGAATATTTTACTTTTTATTTATCTTATTGTAAAATATCAGAGTTGCTTTAAAGGTGAAAAATTGTGATAATAAAACTAGATATGAGAATGTTTAGAAAAAGCTATAATCAAGAAATTGAAACGATAGCGCTTGACTTTGACGGGACCTTCACTTATTGTAATCAAGGATTAAAAAGAACGCTGGAATCTCTCAGAATTCCCTGGAGCATAATCAACTTGTTG
>CAZMJM010000037.1:0-4570 GCA_964566875.1 uncultured Candidatus Saccharibacteria bacterium
GTTTCATGTTCTATGTTATGTGCTATGTGTTCTATGATATGTGTTTTAGGTGACCCAGTATTTTTTCTTGGTCATCTGGTCTCTTTTTACCTCCACTTTTTCAATGTATTGGCGGGCCGCAGAAGCCTGGGCGGCGAGCTCGTCGGAAGATAGTTTTCCCATCTCTTCCACTCTCTTTTTCAGGGAACTCTTCTTATTCTTCTCCGGTTCCTTTAGTACTTCGTTCAGCAGGACGTCCAGCACCTGTCCTACTGCAGGACCTTCTTTTATCCCCAGCAGTTCCATCACCTCACGGCCGTCGATTTTCAGCATCCTGGTGGAGATAGGGTCCTGGGCAACCTTTTCTATCACATATTTCATGTGTCTGAGCTTGTAGGGTTCAGCCTTGGGCACTCCGGAGCCGATTCTATCGGCCATCCTGACCTGCAGGAGCTCCTCCATGTTTTCCGGACCTACCTGCCTCACCAGTCTCCTGACCGAGCTTTTCCCGACTTCCTCAGGATTATAGTAGAATAAGTGATATCTTACCAGTTTTACTATCTTTTCTATATCTTTCCTGGAAAATTTCAACCTGTTCAGGATACGGGCGGCTATCCTGGCACCCACCACTTCGTGTCCGTAAAAAGTGGCCGCTTTTCCCCGGCCCCGTTTGCTCTTTGGTTTGCCTATGTCGTGCAACAGAGCCGCTATTCTGACATGCTGGTTGAAGCCCTGTTTGGCGGCATAGTCCAGGGAACGGACGGAATGTTCGTAACAGTCGTAGATATGATGTTTGTTCTGGGAGACGCCGCGGCTTTCTTCCAATTCCGGCATGATATAGCGGAGCAGACTTAACTTTCTTAGCAGTTCTATTCCTTCGGCGGCTCTTTCCGACATGATAATCTTGACCAGTTCGTCCCTTATTCTCTCCTGGGAGATGTCTTTCAAGAGACGTGAATTCTTTTTGATTGCCCGATAGGTTTTTTCTCCTATCTCCCATTCCCGCCCGAGTTTGACCGCGAATCTGACGGCCCTCATCATCCGGAGTGCATCTTCGGTAAACCTCTCTTCGGCCTTTCCCACGGCCCGGATTACCTTCTTTTTAATATCTTCTCGTCCTCCGAAGGGGTCAACGAGAGTCTTCTTTCCTTCGCCTGCTCCATTCCATCCTATGGCGATGGCGTTGACGGTGAAGTCTCTCCGGGACAGGTCTTCCTCGATGGTCGCAGCGAAGGTGACCTTGTCGGGATGGCGTTTGTCGGCATACTGGGTCTCCAGTCGGTAGGTAGTAACATCAATTTCCTGCAATCTTTTATCCCGGCTGCTGGTTTGAACGGTAACCGTAAAAAACCTGTTTTTATAATAGCTTTTAGTGAATATTCTTTGTATTTCCGAAGGCCGGGCATTGGTGGCAATGTCCCAATCCTCGGGTTCTGCGCCGCTGAGAAAATCCCTGACGCATCCTCCCACCACATAGCTCTCAAATCCGGCTTTCTTCAGCTTACGGAGTACTGATTTTATTTCCTTGGGAAGCTCCATACACCTTGATTCTATATAAATTTATTGTTTTTTTCAATTTGTTTGATAGACTGATAATAGCGGCCAGTGGCCCCTCATCTGCCTCAAATTTCGCCCCCGTAGCTTAATGGATAAAGTTCTGGTCTTCGGAACCAGCGATGAGGGTTCGACTCCTTCCGGGGGCACTGTATTTGAAGTTCGGCGTTCGGGGTTCGAGGCTCCCTCCTACGCATAAATCTTCTCTCCTACGCCCTTCGACAAGCTCAGGGCGAAGCGGAAGGGCGCAGTACCTTTCCTTTTGCCAAGGTTTCGGACGGGCAAGGCGGTGTTGATAAGGTTTTTTTAAAGAGTTAAAATATAACAATGATGAAACTATCCTACATTGTACCCATCTTATTGTTTTTACTTATAATCCCTTCGGGCGCGGGGGCGCTCTGTGGAGGCCCCATAGTGCCTTGTGGGCGAGAGGGTACGCCGGAATGCAATACCTGCCATCTCTTTGAACTTTTTAATAATATCCTGGAATTTTTGTTGACCTGTTTAGTTCCCATTATCGGTGTTTTCATGCTGGTGCTGGGGGGTTTTTATTTTCTTTTTTCGGGTTCCAGCCCGGCCATGATGAGTCAGGCCAGGTCCATTTTGACGGCCGCTCTAATAGGGGTCGTCATTATTTTTTCCTCCTGGGTGGTATTAAACACGTTTCTGAGTACTATCGGAGTAGCAAGCTGGACCGGACTGGAATCCGGTTGGTGGCAAATTAACTGCATTTATACGACGGATGACGGCGGCGATGATGGCGGCGATGACGGCGGCGATGATGGCGGCGATGACGACGGAAGCGGTACGCCCGGTAGTTGCTGTGGTGAGTGCATGCAGTGGAATGCGGCGGGTGACAGCTGTAGTGTGGCTTTGAATAACAATTGGGGGTTCGGCGACTGTGCCTGCACTGGGCCTAATAAGAGATGCGACCACGGCGAATGCGTTACCTGTAACGGACAGATTTTTTCAGACGGCTGCGGTGGTTGTACCAACCAGGCCGGAGCGGATACGAGCTCTGGTTCGGTCTGCTGGAGAGAAGCCGGCTGGGGGCAATCCTGCAGCTCTTTTTGTTCTGGTTACGGCGGCGGATGTGCTTCCGGCTCATGGAACGACAGCAATAGTTGCGGATTATGCAGGCTCTTCCACCCCGCCACCGCCTCTTCTGATAACTGTGATGGTGATGGTTCTTCAGGCGCTCCATACGTTCACAAAGGTTCTAATGTTTGGGGAGATGTGTGGTATGACTGCAATTATAGAGAAGCCCAGGTTTGGGTTTCAGACGGTCATCTGTCCTGCGGCACTGCGATAGGAGGAGATAATAGACGCTTCTGCGTCTGCGCAGAATAATAAATAACAAAAGGTTGATAAGATTAATAAATTGTAAAAAAACATGCTTTTTATAGAAACCTCAACGGAACCGCCCCACGGAAATCATCAGGAGGAGCACTCCAGAGAAGGGGTAAAGGAGATACACGGTGACAAGGATGTTGAAGAGAATAAAGCCATTACCGTGCTAAGTTATCTCGGTATACTGTGTCTCGTACCTCTATTACTGAAGAAAGACAGTAAGTTCGCCAAATTCCACGCCAGACAGGGGTTGATTCTCACCATAGGCTGGGTTTTTTCCTGGCTCCCTTTTATAGGATGGATTCTTTCGGTTATACTGGCTATTTTTGCCATCTGGGGCATCATCAATGTACTGAATGGAAAATATGTTGCCCTGCCTATTGTCGGAGACCTGGCGGAAAAAATTAACATCTAAAGTTTTACCGCAAAGGTGTTTAAAATCCCGCTTCTTTTTAGCGGGATTTTTAGAATCTTATAGAAAATTAGAGAAGGGCCAATTATATCTTTTCTTCTAATTTTACCTTAACATTCATAACGTTACCTTCCCTGAGAATTCTCAGCACCACTTCTTCTCCTATTTTGTGCTGCTGCAGGATGTCCGCCAGAGGATTATCATCGTCTATTTTCTGACTGTTACATTCCAGGATGATGTCGTATTCTTTCAAGCCGGCTTCATCGGCCGGGGAATCTTTGACAATAGCCTTCTCTCCAAGATTCTCCCTGACTATCAGGGCTCCGTAGTCTACCGGCAGCTTGTTGGCCTGGGATATTTCCTTATTAAGAATGAAGTACCTCACTCCAAGGAAGGGCCTCTTGATTTTCCCGTGTTTCATGACTTCCTCCAGGTTTTTCCTGGCGTAGTTGATGGGTATGGCAAACCCGATATTCTCCGCTCCCATGACCATGGCGGTGTTGATGCCGATAGCCTCTCCCTGCATGTTAACCAGCGGGCCTCCGGAGTTGCCGGGGTTGATGGCCGCATCTGTCTGTATCAATCCCCTCAGGCTGGTGGCTTTAATGGGGAAGCCTCCGCCGTAGGCCTTGATCTTTCTGCTTAGCCCGGAAACGATGCCGGAGGAAAGGGTATCTTCAAACTCTCCCAGCGGGTTTCCTATGGCCACTACGGTCTCGCCCAATTCTATCTTGGTAGAGTCTCCCAGGTTGAGGTGGGGGAAATTTTTACCCGATATTTTCAGGATGGCGATATCTATCAAAGGGTCTTTGGCTAAAACCTTGGCCGGATATTTTTTAGTGGGCTCTACGATTACCGTATAGTCGGCCGTCGGGTCTTTGATGACGTGGTTACAGGTGATGACATAACCGTCGGAAGTGGCGATGAATCCCGACCCTCCCCCTATCTTGGTCCTCTGCTTGCCGCCCCTTTTTTGTATCTGGGGGATGACAAACTGCTGCCCCTCGAACGGAAATAAATAATATCCCTCCACTTTAGGGAGGTCTTTGGAAACGACGATGGTGATGACGGAGGGACAGGATTTTTTTGCTATTTCAACGATGGGGGATTTTGACTGCATATAGTAAAATTGTAACATAAAAGAGCATTGTCAACAATAAATAAATCTGCTATTATATTCTTGAACTTTAATGTTCCGTTTTCTTTTTCAAAGAGAGGCCGTCCCCGTAGTTTAACGGATAAAACAGTGGCCTCCTAAGCCGCGGATGGAGGTTC
>CAZMJM010000038.1:0-4258 GCA_964566875.1 uncultured Candidatus Saccharibacteria bacterium
ATAATAAAGCACTTTACTAAAATAAAGTATAGCAAACCAAAAAATAATGTCAAGACCCTCTACGAGAAGTTTATTGTTTTACTGAGCCTAGTGGGTATCCTCTCCCTTGACCTGATGGGCAGTCTTCATGCCCAAACTATAGATTTCAATAAAGCTGGCGCTGGAATTCTGATTAAACTTCGCATTCTTCTGGAACGTCGCCAAATCCTTATCGAACAAAGAGTTGGGGCTGTCGACTGAGACGACCTCCGCCTTCCCCTTGTAGAGACTTATCCCAACCCTACCCGTAACTTTTTTATTCATATCATCAATATAGGCGTTCAGATGTCCCATGGTCGGTTCAAGCCATTTGGCACCGTAACACATATAAGACCACTTAGAATCTATAATCTCCTTAAAGGCGTTCTCCTCTTGAGTTGATACTAATTTTTCCAGATTATAATGCGCTGAGGTGATGACATGAGCGGCCGGCGATTCATAAACCCCCCTCACTTTGAGTCCCACTAATCGGTCTTCGATTAACACGGTATACCCAACGCCATGTTTCCCGACAATCTTGTTCAGTTCCATTATCAAGTCCGTCAGGTTCGTTTTCTTCCCATTAAGGTGTGTTGGTATTCCTTCTTTGAATGACAATTCCAGGTACTCCTTTTTGTCCGGAGATTTTTCCGGTAAGGTACATACCCTGAGTATCTTATTAAGCTTCGGTTCAAGCTTCGGGTCTTCTATCTCGCCTCCTTCCCAGGTTACGCCCCACATATTATCGTCAACGCTGTATGGGCACTCTTGGGTTTTATCCAGGGACTCCGGAACAGGGATATTATGTTTCTTCGCATATTTTATTTCTTCATCTCTTCCCATTCCCCATTCTCTGACAGGGGCAATCACTTTTATATCGGGGTCGTAACAAAGAGCGGTTGATTCTATTCTCACCTGGTCGTTCCCCTTACCCGTACAGCCGTGGGCTATGGCGTCCGCTTTCTCTTTATGGGCAATCTCCACCGCTTTTTTAGCCAACAAAGGTCTCCCCAAGGGAGTGCTTAGGTGATAATCTCCCTGATAACCGGCGTTTGCTTTTATGCCTTTGGCGATGTACTCTTGAGCGAACTCATCTTTACAGTCCAGCACATAGGCTTTCTTGGCTCCGAGTTTTAAGGCTTTTTCTTTGGCGTCGGGCAGACTTTCCAGCTGCTGTCCAAGGTCGATGGTCAAAGTGATTAGTTCACATTGATACTGGTCCTGGATCCACTTTAGCATACAGGAAGTGTCCAGCCCTCCCGAATATAAAAGCACAACCTTTTTTATCTCACCCTTGTTCCCCTCATGCGAAGCCACTTTTAGATATTTTTGTTCTCTTGACATATTTTTGTAATTTCCTTATTTAATAACTCACGACCTTTTTTAATTATCTCTATTTTCTCTTCCAAAAATTTTTTCTGGAGCTTCACTTCTCTCAAAATAGACTCTGCTATTTTCTCTACACTCTCCGGGTTAGGACCTCCCGGTGATTTGATTTCTGTCAAAACCCAGGAAGGGTTCTGCCATTTTCTAACATCGTCCTTGTTCAGCTCCAAGAGATATCCTTCTCCCTCTAAAACCTTCAATAAAGAACAATGTGATACTTCGTCTTTACCTTCTGATTTTTTGATTGACTTTTCTACGATAACTTTGGCTTCTCTAAATGGGATCTGATAATTTGCCACCAGATGTTCGGCCAAACTGGTAGAACCGGCAAAGCCCTTGTGGGCCCATTTTTCCATTTTCTTTCTATTGACAGTTAAAGCACTCAACACTTCAGCGAAAACGATCGGGCCGCTAAGGCATTCCTCTATCAGGTCCATAATCAGATACTTTGTCCATTGAGAATCTCTGTTGTACCCTATAAAACTCCCCTTCCCCGCCCCCAACAGACCCTGCAACGCACTGCCGGCGAGATTACTCTTGGCCTTTATAACCTCTAAAACGTCAGGATTTTTCTTCTGCGGCATTATCGAGCTGCCGGTGGAATGTTCATCCGACAAAGTAACGAATCCGAATTCCGGCGAAGAAAAAATAATCAAGGTTTCAGCCAGAATGGACAAATGATTCATCAATACGGCTATGTCGAAAGCCAGGTCGGATTCCGTCTCCCATCTGTTGGTAATTGCGTCCAGAGAATTTTTTTCTGCCCTTTCAAATCCGAACAATTCGGTAGTCGTTTCCTGATTAATGGGAAGGGTGCTTCCGTAACCGGTAACGCTGCCCAAGGGGTTGGAGTTATGTAATTTAAACCAGTCAATGAGTCTATGATTATCCCTGGTTATCATGGAAGCAAAGGCCATCAAGGTATGGCCGAAACTGGTTGGGGTTGCATGCTGATGATGGGTGAACCCCGGCATTACCGAATCTTTATATTTTTTTCCTTGCTTAACCAGATAATCGATCAAGACAAAATCGGATTGTAAAAATTTTAAAACCTGGTCTCTCAGATATAATCTGATATCTAAACTGCTCTGGTCGTTTCTGGACCTTGCCGTGTGCAGCTTCCCGCAGCTTTTCATTCCATATCTTTCAACGAGCCAACACTCCACATTAGTATGGACGTCTTCTCTAGAAGCCCGTAGGGTAAAATCACCCTTCCTCCAAAGCTTTTCTATCTCCTGCAATCCATTTAAGATAATCTGCGCGTCTTTTTTATCTATCAATTTTTCCCCGTAGAGCATGATGCAATGGGCCTTACTCCCCCATAAATCATAAGGTACCAGATGATAATCAGCCGGTTTCTTTGGGTAAACGTCTCTGCCCGCCGTAAACTTAATTATTGATTCTTCCGGGGTTTTGTTGAAAGCTGAACCCCAAAGCTTATTTATTTTTTTCATGTTTTTGAGTTTAAAATAAAAAGCAGCTTCGACTCGAGGCTGCTTTTAAAATTCCGTAATATTAATTTTTAACCATTTCTAAGCAACCTCAAGTCATAACTTAAGCTTCTCCTCTGGCGCCTGCTATTTTGGATTGCTTTATTTTTCATAGCTTATAAACAAAAAGTCCTCGTCTCCGAATAGAAACTTTCTATCCAGGGACGAGGACTCTAACGGTCTCCGTGGTACCACCCTGATTCCTCGGCATAGATGCCAAGGCGCTCATTGGGCTGTTTTTGCCTGGTTGCCGTCCAGTTGGACCCTACTTGCCTGAATATATCAGGCTTTCTTCGGGCACTGCTTTTCCAGGAAAGCTCTTTTCAACGTGTTGTGATTTCCGGGCTTTCAGCTGTCCCGGTTTGCTGGAGTCTGTCAACACGTTTACTCTTCTTTCCAGGTGCAGGCTAAGTTTTAACAAACTCTATGCCTTAGTATAATCTAAACCAGATTCTTGTCAATAAAAATCACCTCCAGGCGATTTTGATCTTCCAAATAAAAAAAATGGTGATTGTGATATCACCAAGCTATTTAAAGGTACAGGAGGAGCCGTAGCATACAAAGAAATTTTCTACGATAAACATATAAATAAGTATTGCGGCGAGAATTAAAATTATAGAGATTAGACATATTCCAAAACCTTCTCCGTCTGCCATAGAAACCACCTCATATATATTATTAAACTTCTATATTGTTTCTACCCTTCTATTCCTGGTCTGTCAAAATAAAAAATAGGAGAAAGATTACTTCTCCTACCCTATTAGATAATAAATTGCCTGGTTCCCTTACTCAATTTCGATAATGAGCGATTGCTAATCCTGAGATGACCTCACGCCATCGTATTTTCTTGAAACTGTCCGCATCCTCCTCACGGGTAAAATAAAGATTCTTACCATTAAATTTTGGATTAAACCCATCCTTTGGGTAAAAGCGCGGCGGGGAAGGTTTATAAGCCCTCTCCTTTTCAATAATTAAAACATTGTGTTTTACAATCTCAAAATTATCTTCCTTTTCCAGAGAGAAAACGCCTAGAGAAAGAAGAATAAAATTCAGGTCTTTTCTAATCGAGTCTAAAACAAATAAGACGTATATGAACCAGTTTACTTTAATCTTGTTTTTCTCTAGTCGGACATAAATATCATCTTCCAGCAGATACCCGAATTTCTCAATAAAATTCCGTTTGGCGCATTCCGGACACGTTTTGTCGTCTTTGAAAATCTTAAAATTAAATCCCTTGTAAATAAAATCTATGTTTCCGGGAGCTTCGGCAATATTTTTACTGCACGCAAGACAGACCTTTGTCGTTTCTTTCACCTTTAAAATTGTAAATTGCTTTCTACTTCTATAGTCTATGGAAGTTAGAA
>CAZMJM010000039.1:0-4136 GCA_964566875.1 uncultured Candidatus Saccharibacteria bacterium
TTTCTATGTTGTTAAAATAAAAATACTGGAAAACTTATTCCCTACCTCAAAATTCATTATATCTTAGTTCTGGCTGATTTCCAAAATCGTAATAAGAGCTTCCGTATAATCTTCCTGTTCCAGATACTGTTTGGCCTGTTCCAATCCCGCTTTTTCCTGTTCGGTCAGGTCTTTACTCTCCAGGTCGGCAATCTCCCTCTGAACCACGGCTGCCAGGGCATTGTAGTAATCATCCGTTTCAATCTTAGTGGCCAGACTCTTCTCTACCTTTTCTTTGTTCTCATCCAGCTTTCTGGCCTGTGCCACTATCTGTTCGTCCACCTTATTCACTCTGGATAGACTCTTGGCCGCTTCAGAAACCTTGCTCTGGAACTCATCAATGGCCGGAGCCAGCTTCTGAACCTCGTTCTTGCGGGCAATCGTGTCCAGCTCTTCCAGTCTCTTGTTGGCCTGAGCTAAGCTCAAGCTCGGTTTTTCCGCCTCGGATGACAAGAACACCTGACTCTTCTCAGTTATCTTCTTGAGGTAGTATAGGGATTCCCCGGGCAAAGAGTCCTGGGAAACCTCAAACAGTCCTATCAGGAACAAAAGACAAAACAGTCCTGCGTACACAGGCTTGAAAAAGGGGAATAATTCGGCTCTTGTCTCAGTGCCAAGGATTCTAGTCTTAGTCGACAAAACCCAGTCATTACTGGGTTCGACAGCCTTCAGGTCTTTAATTTTGGCAATTAATTCTTCCTGAGTCATATTAAGAGAAAATTTTCGCAAACCTTTTGCTTTATTATGATTATGACGTAGAAAGACGTGTTTTATTACACCTGTTCCGTCTTTTCTTTGAGCGCTTTCAAGGCGCGATGAAGAAGGGTGCGCGTCGCCCCCTCTGATTTATCCAATGTTACGGCTATCTCCTGGATAGGTAGGTCATCCAGATAATGCATGATAATGACATTCTGATAATCATCCTTCAGGTCGGACAGGTGTTTCTTGAGAAATTCTATGTCCGAACTGACAGCTGCCTGCTCATGCAGATCCTCTCCCGTGTCCATCAAGCGCACTTCGCTGGTCGGCACAATGTTGATTCTCCCCTTCTGGCGGTAATGGTCAATAACCAGATTATTGGCCGTTTTGTATAAAAAGGCCCTTATATTATCAATCTTCTCTACATCCTTCTTAAAAACCTCCCAGGTCTTTAAAAAAGCCTCCGAAGTCAAATCCTCAGCTATGGGTTGGGAATTCACCTTCAAATAAACGAACCTGTATATTTTGTTTATATGTTCGTCGTAAACTTTGCTGAACTCTTTTTTTGGATTGTCCATATCTAATCCCAATATCAACTAGGACAAAGTAGGACAAATTTGTCGTTTCCCATAGTTAATTTTCTTGTCCTATCAATGTCCTACCTCTAAATTTCTTGTCCTACCTTTAATCTGTAAAAAGTATTGTTCCGCTCGCCCTTCCTCTCTACGAAACCGTATTTCAGCAGGTCTTTGAAATCCCTCCTCAGCGTCCTCTTGCTCACGTCGGGGAATATCTCTTTTACCTCCCAGACCTGGGCTTTACCCTTTCTGCCCAAATACTCCAAAATCTTCTGTTGCCGCTCAGAGACCTCAAATTCCTTCATGGGTTCTTCCTGGGTCCGCTCCTGACGCTCTTCTGGCTGGGGAACGGGAACCGGCTCTTCCTTTTTGATTTCCACCGGCATGGGTTTTACAACCGGTCTTTCTTCCAAAAGGCTCCTTGTTCTTTCCGCTTCCAGGGCGTGGTTCTGCTCTTTCAGCCTGATTACTTCTTCCTTAATTCTACTATACTCTTCCTGAAGGCTCAATAATTCAGCGGGTTTCACCCAGTTCTGGCCGCGGGCTATTTCAAAAAAACTGTCAAGCACCTCAAGGCTTTTGACAGAATTATCAATGACTGCAAACTTCGCTTGCATCTGCTCCTCATTGGAAAGTGAGATGACGTTGGCCAGAAGCTCGTCTGATATGCTTCTCATCTTGTAACGTAAGGGCTCCCTTTTGGGGAAGAAAAGCGTCAGGCGGTAAAGTTCGTTGGTAGCACCCAGCAAGCGTCTTTTATCTAAATTATTTTGATGATTCATAAGCTCGCAATTTGAAACTATATCAGAAACGTATTTAAAGGTCAAAGACTGACAAAAAGACCTTGTCTAAATCGTTACAAGCCTCTGTAATACAAAATTAAAACTTTTAGCGAACTTTGGCAAGCTGTGGAAAAGAGTGTCCCACCTGAGGAGTGATGTGGCTTGCAAAAAAGCCTTGTTGACGTATTATTAATTCGGTGTCTTTAAAAAAAGAGGGGGGTGATACCAATGGAAAGTTTTAAGAAAAAGATGGTCGATCAGAAATTAAAGGATGAAAAGGATAGGGAAATCATAAGGAAACTGAGCAGGAGGCGAATGAAACTTTACAAGAAGCTGCAATCTTATTCCAACGATCCCCAAAAGGCGGAATCCGTAAAGAAGAAGATAAGCAGTGTTGAAAAGCATATTAAGAAGCTTAAAGACAAAATGGCTGTGAAAGTCTGAAGGAAGAAGGAAAATCCTTCTTCTTTTTTATTTGACAATTCTGTAAAAGACACTATAATGTAAATTAGAAAATGTCGTATACCTTCTATCTTTTTATAGACATTATCAAAACCGCAGTCCTGGCCACAGTAGTATTTCTTGTCGTAGTGGCAGCCGGACTATTCTGGGAAGCTTTGAAGCTTAACAAGAAATAGCTTCCAAAAAGAAAGGTGCTTGCTATTCGTGTCTATGACGCAGGCTACTTTAAGAACCTTTGAAAAGGTTTTTTTGTTTTGCGTTATATTGATATTAAAAAACCCTTATTTTAAAGGGCTTTTTTTATTGGTATAAACCTAATCTTCTCCGCTCACTTTCAGCGCCTTTCCCAAGCGGGTAAAGGCAAGCCTGGAGCGGCTGGCCTTATCGATGGCCAGGGTAATGATGTTCAGGGTATTCTGGGTCTCCAAAAAATAGCCGTTCACCAGCACCAGGTTTCCCAACGGTGTCACCCCGCCCACTACATTATATAGGATAAATAGGATTACCCCTCCCCTGATAGCGCTGGACATGGACATCACCACCGCCCACCGCCACATATTGATGTTGTTGGCCGAAGTTTCCCTGTCATAAAGTTCATCGCCCTCCTTGCTGATTTCTTTGGAAAAGGCATAGCCGTCTTCGCGCTGCCGCCATACCTCCGGGGCCTTACGGTAGGTCGTGCCCCAGAATATCTCGGCCGCCTTAAAGCATTTCTTCATCCTCTCAAAGTAGGCTGTCTGCATTACCTGATTTATTATAAGATACAGAACCACATAAACGGCCAGGAACAGCAGATAAATCGGGCTGGCCCGGTAAAGGATTATGGGGATGATGATGAAGTTCACCGGCAGCTGCAGCAGGTCCTCGCGGTAGAAATCCAAAAGTTCGTCAAT
Organism: uncultured Candidatus Saccharibacteria bacterium; assembly: GCA_964566875.1. Taxonomy (GTDB): domain Bacteria; phylum Patescibacteriota; class Minisyncoccia; order Minisyncoccales; family JANBVM01; genus CAZEQH01. The sequence continues at coordinate 3,454 of CAZMJM010000039.1, forward strand.
GTGTTCTGCCGCCCTCTTGATGGCCTGCACCGTCTCCCCCGTTCTCCTCCCGTCTTTCAGTTCCGTTTTCCTGGAGAAGAAAGAAGAAAGGGAAATCTGTATCCTCACCCCTATCTTTTCCAGCTCGTACTTGGCCTTGATTCTCACGAAATCCTCTGTCACCTTATTGGCCACCATGGCCACCGCCCACACCATGGCCGTTCTCCACTGCCCGGGGTCATTGGTCATAATGTTCACCACCTTGGCGAAGGCATAAGCCCAGAAAAGCACCTGGATGTAAGAAACCAGTCTTAAAATGGTGAAGATTATTATCTTCACGCGATGTTCTCTCCACAAATCCTTAAAAACCTTTCTCATAAAAATTCTGTTCTATTTCAACCATTTTACCACACAACCGCCCCCACCCCCAAAACCCCATAGATAAGATGGATGGATGGATGGATGGATGGATAGGACAGATAGATAGACGGACGGATAGACGTATGACGTATGTATATGTATACGAATACGCCATAACTGAACATATGTCGTTTTATGGCGTATGGAGAGTTTTCCACAGAAAAATTTGCACAAGGTTCTTTAAGCCTGTACAATTATAAAAATATTTATGGAGGAATTTAAAAAACTTGTGTTGCTGGTGGTTTTTGTTTTACTCCTCTCTCTCGCGGGAGGGGTTTTTTATA
>CAZMJM010000040.1:0-3281 GCA_964566875.1 uncultured Candidatus Saccharibacteria bacterium
CGAACCTAGATTACTGCGTCCAGAGCGCAGCGTCCTACCATTAGACGACCCGGCAGAATTAGTAATTAGTTATTAGTTTTTAGTTATTAGACGAGGGACGATCCGGCAAGATTAATAAGTAGTTAATGAGTTGATGAATAAAGCTGCAGCGGACTTACCGCCACTTAGTAATACAGCTGATTAGTTTATCTGTCAAATTAATCTTCCAGGTATTTGCGGACGGCGATGGCGCTGGAAATCATGCCCAGGAAAATTCCGGTAGCAAGCTGGGTAAGAAGAACTGCCCAGAGGTTGCTCTGGAAAAGGGCAAAGATGTCAAGGTCGGTGAAGAAGTTCTCTATCTTGGGGCTCGCCACCCAGAAGACGGCGGCCATGAGCAGAAAGGATATGGCGGTGGCCAGGATACCGCAGATGGCTCCCTGGGCCAGGAAAGGCCCCCTGATAAACCAGTTGGAAGCGCCCACCAGTTTCTGAACCTTAATTTCCTTTCGGGAATTGTAAATGGAAAGCCGGATGGTGTTGTAGGTTACGGCCACGGCCACACCCACCAAGATTACCGCAATAACCACGCCTATCCTGGAAATAATGGAGTTGACGGAATTCATCTTATCTATTACCGTCTTCCGCTGGAAATAGTCCACCTTTTCTATGGCCCCGCTGAACTCGGGGTTATCCAGAAATTCAGATAATTTGCCGTACTGGGTAGGGTCCCAGGCCTTAATGTTCAATGATGCCAGGAAAGGATTTCGGCCTAACTCGTCGATGGACTGTATCAGCAGCGACTCGTCCTGGTGCCGGTCGGTGAATTCCTGCAAAGCTTCGTCCTGGGAAACATATTCCACGCTCTTTACTTCGGGAAAGGTTGCCAGCTGCTGCCTTATCTTCAGGATGTCTGTTTCCTCTATCCCCTCTTTGAAATAAACGGAGACGTCTATCTTCTCCTCAACCTTGCCTATCAGGATTCTGCTGATGTCACGGAACAGGAAAAGGGAACTGACCAGCGTAATGGACAGGAATAGGATGAAAACGGTGGCTGCCACGATTTCCCCGTCCCGGGAAAAGCTCTGCAGTCCGTAGCGTATTATTCTTCGTAGTGCGGTAAACATATTTTCAATATTACTGATTGTTGATGAGTATGTCCATATCTATAGCACGAACCTGCCCCTCATGTCATCCCTCACCAGGCGGCCGTTATCCAGGGTTATTACCCTCCTTCCCAATCGGTTAATCACCTCCTTGTTGTGGGTAGCCAGGATGATGGTAGTGCCCAGCTCATGTATCTTGAGCAGAAGCTGGACTATCTCCAGGGTGTGGTAGGGATCAAGGTTGCCGGTCGGCTCGTCAGCCAGTATCACTTCAGGCCGGTGAATGAGGGCGCGGGCTATAGCTACCCTCTGCTTCTCCCCTCCGGAGAGTTCGGCCGGGAAATTATTGGCCTTGTCCCTCAAACCCACTATCTCCAGTATCTTCGGGACATCTCTGGCTATTTCTCTCTCTGAGGCGCCGATGACTTCCATGACATAGGCAATGTTCTCGTGGGCAGTCTTGGCCGGAAGCAGCTTGTAATCCTGGAAAACCACTCCTATCTTTCGGCGAAGGTCGGGTAAGGCGTCAGGGCCTATCCGGTGGATGTTCTGGCCTTCAAAAAAAACCTGGCCTGAGGTCGGATATTCCTCGGCCAGCAGCATTCTGAGAAGGGTCGTCTTGCCGGAACCGGACTTTCCCACCAGGGAAACGAATTCCTTGGGTTCCACCTCAAAAGAAACCTCGTCTAAGGCTACTGTCGGCTTGCAGCCGGTCAGATTCGCATTATATATTTTGGTAACCTTTTGAAACTTAATCACTTTTTGTTATTAGGCTCCTGGGTTGGAAAATTATTCTTTAAGCCTTATTTCCGCCTGAATGAATTCTTCCAGGCCTCCGTCCAGCACCTCTTCAACCTGGGCGGTCTCCACGCCGGTCCTCACGTCCTTGACCAGTTTGTAGGGATGGAGAACGTAATTCCTTATCTGATTCCCCCAACTGGCCGAAACCCTTCCCCCTTTAATCTGGGACACGGTCTTTTTCTGTTTCTTCTGGTAATAATCGTAGAGCCTGGAATAAAGGAGCTCCATGGCCTTCTCGCGGTTCTGAGCCTGGGAACGCTCCGACTGACAGGAAGCCACGATGCCCGTGGGCAGATGGGTAATCCTGACGGCCGTTTCCCTCTTGTTGACATACTGGCCTCCGGGACCGGAAGCCCGGTAAAAATCGGTTTTCAGCTCTTCAGGTTTCAGCTCGATATCAGCCCGGGATAGGTCTTTGATCTTTGGAGTAATCTCAATCAAGCAGAAAGAAGTATGGCGCAGGCTCTTGGCGGAGAAAGGGGAAATTCTGACCAGCCGGTGTACTCCGCTCTCCTTTTTAAGAAGGCCGTAGGCATACTTGCCAATAACCTCCAGGACGGCCGTCTTGATTCCTATCCGGCCTTCAGGGCCGCCCCCTTCTCCAAACGACTGATGAAGAACGGTCACCTTGAATCCCTTCTCCTGGCAGTACCTTTCGTACATCCTCAGCAACATGGCAGCCCAGTCTTCGGCGTCCTGTCCTCCAGCTCCCGAATAAATGGAGAGGAGGGCCCCTCCCTCATCATACTGGCCGGAAAAAAACAGCATGGTTTCTTTTTCGGCAACCTTCCTTTCAATCTCTTTCAACTCCAACCCTTCCTCTGCTCTTAATCCGCTTATTATTTTTTGAAGTTCCCTGAAACTTTCCGTTTCTTCCTTCAGTTCGTTGAATTCCTGGGAAACCCTTATTGCCTTCTCCCTGTCTTTCCATAGAGAAGGGTCCTGCATTTCCTTTTCCAACTCTTTCAACCTCTTTTCCTTTAAGGCAAGGTCAAAGACGGTCCGCCAGAAGGCGGATTTTATCCTGTAAATCTTTGATTTTTCCGGTTCTGTCTTCTTCCATAAAAGGATAGCTTTCTGTAATTAGATTATATAGTAAAAAGCCCAAAAATTAAAGAGCCCTTTCAACGGGCTCTCAATGCTCTTTGAGCCGCCTTTCGGGTTTGAACCGAAGACCTAACGCTTACGAAGCGTTTGCTCTACCACTGAGCTAAGGCGGCCTGAATAATTAAAAAGCGGTTAGATGTGAGCAGGTGACGGGAATCGAACCCGCATAGCTTGCTTGGGAAGCAAGTACACTGCCATTGTGTTACACCTGCCCCCGTAGAGAAATTTTGAATAGCTACGCTTTATGATTTTTCTGAGGAAAAATCTTTCAAAATTCTTCTACGGGGT
>CAZMJM010000041.1:0-3133 GCA_964566875.1 uncultured Candidatus Saccharibacteria bacterium
CAGGCTTTATTCTTTGTATTTGGATATATACTGTTGGTTAAGCAGAGTATTGGGCAGGGAGATAAAAGATGAAGATAAGATTTTTATAAAGCGCTTGTATTTTGAGGTTAGCAACGTTTGCAATCTAAGGTGTAAGTTCTGCGTTTATTCCAAAAAGACCCCTGCGAAGTTCGGCAATATGCCGTTCGATATTTTTAGAAAAGCCATAGATGAATTTGCCAAATTGGGAGGTAAAACGGTAAGTTTTACACCCACCATAGGAGAGCCATTAATGGATCCAGGGCTTATAGACAAGGTGAAGTATGCCGTTAAACTGCACGGTATAGAGAATGTTTACTTTTATACCAATGGAACTTTATTAGCCAAGAATGGTAATTATAAAAAGTTAATTGATGCTGGCATACACAGGATAGAGATAAGCTTGGCCGGGTTTGACAGGGAGATATATAAGAACATACATCAGGTCGATTTTTATGAGCAGATGCTTGAAGGAGTCAGAAAATTATTGGATTATAATAAATTGAATGGCAATAAAACAGAGATTTGGTTAAACTTCCGTTCCCCGGTTCTGCCCAGTAAGGCTTTGGCGACGGAGGATTTTCAAAAATATATCAAGCCATATCTAGGCCCTAAGGTTCATTACACTTTTCTGGTAGACTATGATAATTGGTGCGGCAATATCAGACCGGAGGATTTGGCCGGTGTAATGGTTTTAAGGAGGGTTAATAAATTCAAACATTTTCCTTGTTTGAGAACCTACGACGCTGCGATATTGTTTGATGGAAGCGTCAGACTGTGTGCTTGTAGGATTAAAGATACGGAGTTTGATGAGCTTGTGATAGGTAATATAAATGATGACTCTTTAAAGAATATTTTCTACTCTGAAAGAGCTAAGAAAGTCAGAAAGTCTTTCGTGGAGAATAAATTGTTGCCCGTGTGTAGGCAATGTAGTCTCTATGTTCCTGCCGCAGCCAAGCTAGCATCCAGAAGGAAAATGAGAGCATAAGGAGTTAAAACTTTTTGATTAAGTCTATGCTTGTAAAAATTAAGGAATTATTAAAACAGCATATCGGCCCGTTAATATTGCCCAACCTGCCTTGGCAGCTTTACGATTTCGGATTTTCAGGGAGAGCAATAATAGAGCCTACCAATGTATGCAATTTAAGATGCCCGATGTGCCCCACTTCAACATTAAAGAGAAAAAGGGGATTTCTTTCCTTGGATAATTTTAAGAAAATTATTGATGATATCCCGGGATTGAAGTCTATAAATATGGGTTTTGCAGGAGAACCCCTGCTTAACAAGGAATTGTTTAAGATGATAAAATACGCTGCGAATAAAGGCATCTATACTGTAATCAGCACAAACAGCGTTTTTCTAGGCGAACGTATTGGGGAAGTATTAAATTCTGGCCTTGACACCATAATTGTTTGTTTGGACGGAGTCACAAAAAAAACCCATGAGGCCTACAGGAGGGGCAGTAATTTTGAGGAGGTAAAGAACAATATAAGGAGGCTCTGTCTGGAAAAGAAGAAGCTGGGATTAAAGAGCCCTAAAATTACACTCCAATTTTTGGTTATGAAGCATAATGAACATGAAGTACCAGCCATTAAACTTTTGGCAAAGGAATTGGGTGTTGACAGCTTGAGTTTAAAAAGTATGTCTCTAGGCACCCATCATGATACTGATGAGAGAATCAAACTGGGCAAAGATTTTCTGCCTTCTGAAAAGTTTTCACGGTATAAATGGACTAAAGGGAAACCCGAAATCAAGGCCAAGCCCAAACTCTGCCATTGGGTGAGACAAACTGTAGTCTTATGGAATGGAGACGTTACTTGTTGCTGCTATGATTTTGAAGGGAAATTAGTGGTGGGGAATATTTTCAAGGATGGGGGATTCAAGAAAATCTGGAAAAGCGAGAAATATAAGAAGTACAGAAGAGGGATCCTCAGGCGTGAATTTCCCTTATGTCAGCAGTGTAATCTCCAGTAAATTTAATCTCTTATGAAAATTCTTTCCCGCTTAATAAAAGTCAAGAACTCCATCATCATCAATGTCAGAGGCGTGATTTTCGGTATTTACGAAAAGTTCCCTTTAATAGGAGCTCCTTTGGTTTCCTTGTGGCGGGTACTCTGTGCCGTTAAATTCATAGCTTGGAAGAAAACACTAGAGTCTAGAGTTCAGTTAGAATATGGAAAAGACAAAGTGCATTTCGACAAGATTGTATGGGTCGATGCTAGTCAAATAAACTATGTATTGAAACCCTCTTTGACGAAAGAGTTTACCAAGTGGAACAGTTATTCCAAAGTTATGGATGGAGATTGGGACAGAGATGTAAAGTCCTTCGAAGATTTAGACGTGTATCAGGCCTTTAAAGCCAGATTTCAGGAAGGAAGGCAATGGGAGGAAACAGATTTCTATGACCGGGTATTGAAACAGATATTTGAGGGAAAAGCAAAATGGGGTTGCAGAAACGAGGCCGAATGGAAGGAAAGATTGAGGAAACTAGACACTCTCTATTTCCAGATAAAGAAAAACGGCATTTATCCGAAGAAAGAATCGCTTTCACCTAAAGGAATCGTTGAGAAACTTGAAGCCTTTGCCATTAAATTGGACGACATAAACGTTGCGGTGGGGAGAGAAGGGGAACTTTTATTTGTTGATGGCAGACACAGGCTTTCTATCGCCAAGTTATTAAACATAAAGGTTCCCATTAGGATAATGGCCAGACATAAGAAGTGGATGGAGTTTAGGAGAGAGCTGTTGCTTTTTGCGAAAATGCATAATAAAGGAGTTTTATATCAACCCTTAACCCATCCCGACCTGCGGCTTCTACCACATCAGCACGGAGAGTTGCGCTTTGAGATTATCAAGAAAAACTTATCTCCTACAAGAGGTAAGCTTTTGGACATCGGGGCAGAGTTGGGATATTTTTCCTGCAAACTCGAAGATGAGGGTTTTGACTGCTATGCAGTAGAAGAAAACCGCAATCGCATTTATTTCTTGAATAAAATAAAGAAAGCAGAGAATAGGAAATTTAAGATTGTGCCCCAATCCATATTTGAATACAAAAAAAATCAAACCCTTGAGTTTGACGTAGTGCTCGCCTTAAACGTATTCCATCACTTTTTAG
>CAZMJM010000042.1:0-3096 GCA_964566875.1 uncultured Candidatus Saccharibacteria bacterium
TCCCGAGGGATTCTGACATAATCTGTTTCTTGAAATAGTCCTTCTTTTATAATGTCGGCGATAGGGATGATTTCCCCATCTATTTCCAGCCTATTAAAGTTATAATGATCTAGCATGTCCATAATTATAGATTAAATTAACTTTTTTGTCAATGGTTCGACTTAGCTCACCACAAGCGTATATGACTCGTTTCGCTTGCTCAACATAGATAGCTTCACTTTATAGGTTTTTCTTTTTATAATTGAGGAATGGAATATCCCAATCTCTCCGAGGAAAAGAAGCTGTGGCGGAAGGAATTTGACGTAATAGGTGTGGACGAGGCCGGCCGTGGACCCTTGGCCGGGCCTGTGATAGCGGCGGCCGTACTTATTAAATCGGATTTTGAGAAAACAGCAGCCAACATAAGGAAGCTGGCTTCCGGCCTTCAGGTTAGAGATTCAAAGTTGCTCTCGGCTAAAATGAGAGAAGAACTCTACGACACTCTTATACATCATTCTCATATAGAGTGGGGGACCGGCAGGGTCTCACACCGGGTGATAGACAGGATAAATATCTTGCAGGCTACCCGGCTGGCTATGAAAAGGGCCGTCCTGAACCTCAACAAAAAAATTGGCAGAGGTCGGACCTCTGTCAATTTGGCAGAGGCCGGGTCTATGCCGGTTCGGGAATTTCTTATACTGGACGGGCGGATGGACTTGGATTTGGATATTGCCCAAAAATCCATCGTTAAGGCGGACTTTAAGGTATTCTCGTGTGCTGCAGCCTCCATTATTGCCAAGGTGAGGAGGGACAGATTGATGAGAAAATATGCTAAACTGTATCCCAATTATGGTTTCTCAAGACACAAAGGTTACGGCACCCGTCTCCACTTTGAGAAACTGAAAAAACACGGCTCCTGTCCCATCCACCGGAAGTCTTTTAAGCCCGTGTCTGAACTCTTGTCAAGGGAGGTTTAATTTGCTATCTTTAATAATTGTATAAAGCCAATAAACAGCATTATTCCAATTTGGAAAGGGGCCAAGGAAGGTCGGTGTCCTAATGAACACCGATTACCTACTACCACTATGGCAGCACCGAAAAAGAGAACAACTAAATCAAAGAGAGATAAAAGGAGACAGCACATCTTCATTAAGAAGCCGGCTTTGGGTAAGTGCCCGAAATGCGGGAAAAGCATCCTGCATCATACCGTTTGCCCCTATTGCGGCCATTACGGCGGCAGGGAGGTGGTAGACGTTATGGCCAAGCTCGACAAAAAAGAGAGAAAAAAGAGGGAGAAAGATATTAAAGCAAAAGAAAAAGAGGAGGGAGGCGCTTCTCCAAATAAGAGGTCGCTGGACTGGAAATCTTTATCTAGAAAGTAAAACTCTATGGCTTCTCGTCACCTTTCCCGTTCTATCGCCATGCAATCACTCTATGAGTGGGATTTTTCAGACCAGGAGCCTTCATTGGAAAAGCTGGTAGAGAGGAATCTTGAAGAGTTCGGACCCGGTCTGGAAGACCATGAGTTCGTATGGAAGCTGGTGACAGGAGTGGTTGAACATTTAGATGAGCTTAATGAGATAATCAAGAAGGCCGCTCCTCAGTGGCCCATAGACCAGATTTCAATAGTCGACCGAAATATTTTAAGGCTCGGCATTTATGAATTACTGTATTCAGACAAAAAAGCGGTTCCTCCGAAAGTAGCCATCAACGAGGCCATAGAACTTGCCAAGTCTTTCGGGGGAGAGAATTCGGGAAAATTCATTAATGGGGTTCTGGGAACGGTTTATGAGCTGATAGCTCCTGAGGAGAGTTCCCAGAATAATCCGCCAGCCGGCGGAGAAGATTCGCCAGCCGGCGAAAAGTCGGATAACTAAAATAAAAATAAACTGGTGGTTGGTAGTTAATAGCTGAAACCTTTCGCTGGTAACTACAAACTACTAGTTTGAACGCTTGTGAAAGACTTTTCAAAACTTGAAAAAAAGTTAGGCATTAATTTTAAGAATAATGATTTATTGGTCCAGGCTTTTGTCCACCGCTCCTATCAGAACGAACACCCGGATTTTCACCTTTCCAATAATGAACGTCTGGAATTCCTGGGGGATGCCGTCCTGGAATTGGTAGTCACGGAAGACCTTTTTCAGAAGTATCCCGGAAAACCCGAGGGTGAGCTCACTAATTGGCGCGCTTCATTGGTGAATTCCAACATACTTTCCCGGATCGCCAGAAAATTGGAATTCAATAATTTTCTTCTGCTTTCCCGGGGAGAATCAAAGGAAATCGGTAAGGCCAGGAAATATATTCTGGCCAACGCTTTTGAAGCCATTGTCGGAGCCATGTATCTTGACCAGGGATACGAAGTCTGTCAGAATTTCATTATCAAGAATCTGATGGGAGAGCTTCCCCAGATAATAGAAAAAGGGCTTTATAAGGATTCCAAATCCCGTTTCCAGGAGGAGGCTCAGGAGAAAGTCGGTATCACTCCGACCTACCGGGTGCTGAAGGAATGGGGGCCCGACCACGCCAAGAGTTTCGTGGTAGGGGTGTTCCTGGGCAAAGAACTGGTGGCTCAGGGAGACGGGTCTTCCAAACAGGAAGCGGAGGAATCAGCCGCCCGCCAAGGCTTAGAAACCAAGGAATGGTAAAAAAGGGAATTCAAAATAATTAAATTAGAATTTAGAGATTATAGAATATTATGTTGATGATAAGGCTATTACGCGTCGGAAAAAGGAATCAGCCGATTTTTAAGATCGTGGTCACGGAAAAAAGAAACTCTCCCAAGAGAGGGCGTTTTGTCGAAGAGCTCGGCTTTATCAATCCCCTCACCAAAGAGAAAAGCGTAAACAAAGACAGGGCATCCTATTGGCTTTCGGTGGGCGCCCAGCCTTCAGACACCGTTCACAATCTTTTCATTGATGAGAAGGTCATAACGGGTGAAAAGAGGAGGAAGCACGCAAAATCTAAGAAGAAGACGGACGCCGAGACCGCTGAAGCCAAAGAGGGTCAGCCAGCAACTGGAGAGAATCAGCCAAGCGGCGAACAGCCGGCAACTGAAGAAAAGAAGCCGGAGATTCCCGCTAAAGAAGCTAAGGAAGAAGCGAAAGAACCCGCCCCTGC
>CAZMJM010000043.1:0-3026 GCA_964566875.1 uncultured Candidatus Saccharibacteria bacterium
ATTCCGGAGATTATAACCTCTCTTTGAAAATAAAGACTTCTTCACTGAAAAAATTGATTCCCGATTTGGTATCAGCCAGTTTCACAAAAGGCAGGAAGTGAAGTAAGAAAGAAAATGTGGTACCGCCTTCTCGCACCAGTATATAAAAGAGCGGCACTGGAGATGTGCCGGATTTGTTCACCCTTTATTGAAAAGGGTGACAGGATGCTTGATTTGGGGTGCGGTTCTGCTATCATATCCCAGACCTTGAAAGATTATTTTCAGGCGGACGTTATGGGTGCTGATGTGGTTGACCGGAGGATATTTCCCATTCCCTTTAAAATGATAGATGGAAAGACATTACCCTTTGCCGATAAAGAGTTTGACGAGGCTTTAATAGCTTATGTCCTTCATCACGCGGAAGACCCGGAAAGCTTGTTGAAAGAAGCGGCGAGGGTGGTTGAGGATAAGATAATAATATTCGAGGATTTGCCGGAAGGAATCGTGTCCAGCTTTTTCTGCCGTATTCACGGCTTTTCATTCGATAACTTTTTCGGCAACAAGAGTCACACCTCCTTCAAGACACGCGAAGAATGGGAGAAACTGTTTAAACGGTTAAATCTAGAAATTGTTGCTCAGGAAAAGGCATCTTCGTTTTATGACCCGGTAGAGAAAAGACTCTTTGTGCTCGAGAAAAGGGGCGCATAGTTCAGCGGTAGAACGCTTCTCTGATAAAGAAGAGGTGGAAGGTTCGACCCCTTCTGCGCCCACAAGTTTTCGTAGAAAACTCAGTTGTAAGCAATGAGTAATTAGTTGTTAGACGATAATAGACGGCTAAGGGCTAAAAACTGATTACTAATCGCTTTTCAGCGAAGCTGAATTGGGCCGTTAGCTCAATGGCAGAGCGCCTCGTTTGCATCGAGGAGGTTACCAGTTCAAGTCTGGTACGGTCCACATTAGCGGAGGTTTCGAGGCCGCCTGACGGCAGAAGACCCCATACCGAACTCCGTTCTGGTATGGGGCGAATCCGCTCGGGTCCACAAAATTAAAGAAATAAAAGGAGTCCGTAAAAAAACGGACTTTTTTTGACCTCTGGACAGGGGGTTTTTGTGCGGTTTTATAATGTGTTATAATAAAGAAAGACTATAAAGGTCGCAAGGTCAATTAAAACCAAAACAGATTTATGTTAACAGACTGGTCCAAAATAACCATAGAAGCCTTGCAGCAGACCTGGCAGGGTTTCATATTATTTCTGCCAACTCTTATTTTAGCCCTGCTTGTTTTTATAATAGGCTGGCTGATTGCCACGGGTTTGGGAAGATTGATAGCGGAAATACTGAAGCGCTTGAAATTCAATCAGATTTTTGAGAAAGCGGGATGGAAAGACGCCCTGGAAAAGGCGGATTTCAAGGTTAATGCGGCAGAGTTTATCGGAGGCGTGGCCAAATGGATATTGGTCATTGTCTTTTTACTGGCTTCGGTGGAGATATTAGGCTTTGATCAGTTTGCCACTTTTCTTGCCAGCATCATCGCTTGGCTGCCCAACCTGGTGGTAGCGATAGCCATTTTCGTGGTGGCTATAATTTTGACTGATATCCTGGAAAAGATATTCAAGGCCGGAGTCCAGAAAATGGACATCGGATATACCGGATTCTTGGGAACGGCCATAAGATGGTCTGTCTATATTTTTGCCGGTTTGGCTATACTGCTCCAATTGGGAGTAACGCCGACGATTATAGACACTCTGATTAAGGGTTTCGTGGGCATGGTGGCATTAGCCTTCGGTTTGGCGTTTGGTTTGGGAGGAAAGGAGACAGCAGCTAAAATTCTTGAGGATCTGAGAAAGAAAATTTCCTGATTTTTAAAACCCCGCTAAAAGCTCCTCCGAGGCGCAATTATGCGGGGTTTTATTGTGTCTCTTCCCCTTGACAAGCCGCGTCGTTTTGATAAGATGAGGTACAGTTATGGAGAAGAATAATAGATTAATCGACAAACCTAAAACAAGAAGCGTGTGAGTCCTGAATTATTTGTTTTCTGGCACGGACCGCTTCTTGAAGGCGGTTTTTTAATTTCTCGGTTAGGATAGAAGGGCAAGGACGTTAAAACTTAAAAAAATGTAGAGTAAAGGGTCTAATTGTTAGCAAATTATTTTTGCTTTATAAAATTTTGGAGGGCAAGAAACCCTACGGCAGATGGTGGATGCCTTGGGAGGTTGAGGCGATGAAGGACGTGGCGTGCCTGCGATAAGCCTCGGGGAGGTGGTTAGCAACCTTTGATCCGGGGATGTCCGAATGGGGAAACCCAGCGCGATTTAAAAATCGCGTTGTCCTATATTGTAAAATACGGGACGCAAACCCGCTGAAGTGAAACATCTCAGTAAGCGGAGGAAAAAAAATAATTCCCTTAGTAGCGGCGAGCGAAGAGGGAGAAGCCCAGAGCTATCTAGCAGCTTTTAAAGCTGATTGGATGGCAGTTGTAAGTGAGATACGTTCCAGAGCGCAAGCTTTGGACAGAGAGCTATAAATTGTGAGTTGGTTAGCCGAAGTACCCTGGAAAGGGACGCCAAAGACGGTAACAGCCCGGTAGACGAAAATCGTCACATGCTCTGAGTATCTTTACTTGAGTACCGCTCGGGGATGAGACCCCTGCGGGAAGCAGGCTAAACTACTAGCCAAGGCTAAATACTTAACCTCACCGATAGTGTACAAGTACCGCGAGGGAAAGGTGAAAAGCAGGGAGGAGATCCCGGTGAAATAGAACCTGAAACCATCTGCTAACAAGAAGTCGGAGCCCCGTAGTGAAATTTGGACAAAGTTTCACTTTTGGTGTTCGCTTTCAGCGAACAGTCCAAATTCTACTACGGGGTGACGGCGTACCTTTTGGAGCAGGCACCAACGAGTTCGTTCACTCTCTTCAGTCTAAGTCCTTCTGGGACGGAGGCGTAGAGAAATCAAGTGTGAATAGCGCGCATGCCTTGTGTTTTACACAAGGCGAGAGAGTGTTCGAGACCCGAAGCCAGGCGAGCTTGCCATGGCCAGGGTGAATCT
>CAZMJM010000044.1:0-2917 GCA_964566875.1 uncultured Candidatus Saccharibacteria bacterium
GCAACTACCTTATAAACTGAGTTCATGGTTACGGCAAAAAATTCTTTCAGATGTTCGGTCAATTTCTAAACCTCCTTTTTGATAAAGAACTGCTTTTGCATTTCATAATCTAGATGTTTTTACCGAAAAAGTCAAAGTCAAAAAAAGAGAGATAAAGTTTTATCTCTCGGAAAAAATAAGTTTAGTTATCTTGAATTGTTCAGAGCTTCCATTGTCTTGTGGAAAAGAAAATCTACTATTTCCTTCTTATATCTTTTCGGAGCAGCATCTTCTCCTGTTTTCTTCACCTTGACCCAACCATCCACAACCTCAAGGTCTTTGGGAAAGAAATTTTTAATTTCATCCGTCAGGTTCTCCATTACCTTCACCCCTTCGGGGGATGATCTTAACGAAAAGAGATTTCCGGAATAATTCGCCCCTATCAAGGTGCCTGATAGATTCGTGCTCATTTGCACCATGTGTTCCGCGTACTCAAGAACCTTGTCAGAATCTCTTATAACCCAGTCATGTAGGTATGACGGCAATTTAAAGGCTAATATATTGCCCAGATATCTTCTCCCGGTATTGGAAACTTCTTCCCCCTTCGATAGTATATAGAATTTATCTCCCGCTTTCATAAGCAGAAAAGAATTATATTCCATTAAGTCAAACTCTCCCCTCCTTTGCGGATACATGTAATAATATTCTGCGGTCTTATACGATTTTGTATAAACAGGGGAAGAGAAATTAATCTCCCACCATGAATGCTTCTCTTTAATGTTCTGGTACAATTCTTCAATAATTTCTCCGGCGTATAATTCTCCTTTTATTCTTTTTCTAAAAATTCCTTTTATTCTTTCCTTTGTGGTTTTTGCTTTTTTCAAAGAGCATCATCCTCCTTTATTGCTGATTCCTGTTTAACAGGGCGGCTGTCAAAAGTCAAAACACATTTAATCAACAAAAAAAGACCTCACTTCAATAGACGAGGCCATAAAATAATAATTATAAGAAATACCCAACAATGAGTATTTTCAGAATTTTACATAACTTTGCTAAATTCTTTGAAAAATTCTTTATCATTACTGGATTGGCTGGATTATATGGAAATATTTTTATCACCTTTTTAAGAACTAATTTGAATAATATCTTATACTAAATTCTTTTATATTTGTCAACAAAAAACCTGTCAAAAATGACAGGGTATTAATAATGTTGAGCAGTGACAAAACCTTTTGCATAATATTTTGGTCTTTCGCATTCTGGTGAAGAGACAAGCTCTGAGGCTCTACTCAAAACTGAAACAAAAAATGGTGTCATATGGTCCACAGGAAGCAGTCCCTTATACATCGGAAAGTAAATCTTGAGTTCGTCTCTGACGTCATTCGTTAATTCTGACGAAAAAGCCATGGGACCGGCGTCAAATATCGCAAAAGCCCCATGCAGTATCTCTTTAACGAACAAAGACTCTGCCCAACCTTGGCCTACATTTTTTACCCATCTATAAATTTTGTAATGGTCTTCCGACAAGGACAATATTGTAAAAACTGTATGACGGTTCATTTTGCTTTCGCCGTCTTTGTGATAAGCAATGGCTCCTGTCTCGTCATTAAACTCTGCGATATCAAATTCATATTTATAATGGTAATAACTGTAGTCGTCTTTTTTTATCTTCCTGACTCCCTTTATTTTTTTCTCTTCCAGCAATTTTTTAACAAACTCATCAAATAAAATTTTGGGAATTTCACTTACGTGCAATATTTTATCACCTCTTGTTTTTTCAAAGAGCATCATCCTCCTTTATTGCTGATTCCTGTTTAACAGGGCGGCTGTAAAAAGTCAAAACCAAAAAACCCGACGCATAGGCGTATGGGGTTAGAGCTTTTTAATTTTCTGCTTAATCCAGAATCTTAAAAGTGGGAAGTATCTGGTTGTAAATGTCCTGACAGGATTCACTGTTTAAAATAACCTGGATGGTTTTGTATTCGAGCTGAACGTTTTCCGTCTGCACGGTTTTTTCATAATCAAAATAAGTTATGGGGAGGGAAATTCCCTCCTGACCGGTGGCGTCCCTATAAATCCAGGTCGTTTCATAACCGACGAGTCCTGAGGTGGTGGTTACCGATTCAATGGAATCCAGTTTTTCGTAACCCTGTATTTCAACCACCGCCGCATTTTTGACGTATTCGGCAAAGGGCGTGTTGTATTCGTTGGCCGCCGTTCCCCTCGCGTCAACGGTGATGCATTCGGAGGCTATTTCATCCGGGCTGCTTTGAGGCCTAAATCCCGCCCCCGTCCGGGTATCAGGAAACTCCCGGAAGGTCCAGTCGTCAGGATAATCAATGCTGTAGCCGAATTTTTCATTCGTGTAGGTCTGCCAGCCGCTTTTGACTATGTGAAAAGTTGCGTCGCTTTCGTCAGATATGGGATTGGTAATGGGCGTCAGAGCATAAGCCGTTATCCCCAGCAAGTAATTTCCCTCCGGATACATATAAGCTACGTTCCATTCGGCGCTGCCGGTGTTTTCCAAACCAACAAAGACTATGGGATCGAATTCCTGCCCTTCCGTCGGCAGCGGCGGAGGCGGTACCCTCCGGATAGTAATAGATATCTTATAGGTTGACGGAATGTTCTGCGTTTCCCATTTTATGGTATAAGTCGAGCCCTCTTCCAATGTTTCTCCCCCATTCGGGAAGATAAGGGTGATGGAAGGCTGAAGGTTTTCGGCAGACATACTTTTGTATTGCAGATATGCAAAAACCCCTACCCCGAAGATAATAATTAAAACTACAGCTATGACTAAACTTTTATTCATTTATTTTTTGGGCTTGATATTCCTTAATTTTACCTTTAATCCCCAAGGAATCAAAGAATCAAAAATTAGTCTTCAATATATTTACCTCCCTGTTTCTTCAGCTGTCCCTTTGCACGCTTAATAAAC
>CAZMJM010000045.1:0-2830 GCA_964566875.1 uncultured Candidatus Saccharibacteria bacterium
CGGTACAAATGGACCAAAGGTAAACCCGTAATCATGGATAAACCCAAGCTCTGTCACTGGGTAAGGCAGACAGTTATCTTATGGAATGGAGATGTGACCTGCTGCTGTTATGATTTTGAGGGTAAATTGGTTGTAGGGAATATTTTCAAAGACGGAGGCTTTAAGAAGATTTGGAAAAGTGAAAAATACAGGAAATACAGGAAAAGGATTCTCAGACGGGAATTCGCATTATGCCAGCAATGTAATCTCCAGTAGAATTAACCAATTTTATGAAAATTCATTCTCAATTAATAAAAATCAAGAACGCCGCCATTATAAATGTCAGGGGAGTAATTTTCGGAATTTACGAGAAGTGTCCTCTGATAGGAGCTCCTCTTGTTTCCTTGTGGCGGGTGCTTTGCGCCGTTAAATTCATAGTCTGGAAAAAAATGCTGGAATCTAAAGTCCGGTTAGAGTATAGCGAGGACAAAGTGAAGTTTGACAAGATTGTTTGGGTGGACGCCAATCAAATAAACTATGTTCTGAAACCTTCCCTGACAAAGGAATTTACCAAATGGCAAAACTATTCCGGAGTCTTGGACGGAGACTGGGATATGGATGTAAAACCCTTTGAAAATTTGGACGTATATCAAGCCTTCAGAGCCAGATTCCGGGAAGGTAAGGCATGGGAGAAAACTGAATTTTATAGCAGGGTATTAAAGCAGATAACCAGGGGAATACCAAAATGGGGGTGTAGAAATGAAACCGACTGGAAGAAGAGATTGAAGGGGCTGGACACTCTTTATTATCAGATAAAGAAAAACGGTATTTATCCGAGAAAGGAATCGCTTTCTACTGAAGGAATTATTGAAAAGCTTGAAGCGTTTGCCATTAGATTGGACGATATATCTATTGTCGTGGGAAGGAACGGAGAGCTTTTATTCGTTGACGGAAGGCATAGGCTTTCCATCGCCAAATTATTAAACATAAAGGTTCCCATCAGAATAATGGTCAGGCATAAAAAGTGGATGGATTTTAGAAAAGAATTACTGCTTTTTGCGAAAATACATAACGGCGGCGTTCTATATCAGCCACTGACGCACCCCGATTTGCGCCTTTTTCCTCATCAGCACGGAGCTTTGCGTTTTGAAATTATCAAGAAGAATTTATCTCTTTCAAGAGGTAAACTTTTGGATATCGGAGCGGAATTGGGATATTTTTCCTGTAGATTTGAAGATGAGGGGTTCGACTGTTATGCGGTGGAAGAAAATCGCAGCCGTATTTATTTTCTTAATAAGATAAAAAAAGCGGAAAACCGGAAGTTTAATATTATCCCACAATCCATATTTGAATATAAAAAGAACCAAACCCTTGAGTTTGACGTAGTGCTCGCCTTAAACGTATTCCATCACTTTTTAGATAAAAAAGACGTTTATGAGAATATGATAAAGCTTTTAAAGAGGCTTAAAACTAAAGAAATGTTCTTTGAGCCTTACAGGTCGGAAGAATTCAAAAACCGCTATAGGGAATATACGCCGGAACAATTTGTTGACTTTGTAATTAAAAACTCATGTCTCAATAAGGCTGAGTTTATTGGTAAAGCGGAAGACGGCAGGTCACTCTATAAACTGACAGTTTGATTATATTCTTTTGAACAAGGCCAAAGCTAAGAGAAAATTAAGCATTTTAGAGGTTACAACGGCAATTACAACCCCCCATATTCCATATGGGGGTGTTAATATTAAAAGAAGCACTATTCTCGCTACATTAGTGGTTTGTAATATATACAGTTCTTTCTTCATTATCTGGGATTCAAAGACATTAGTTAACAAAATTGCAGGAATACCTATCAGGGAGAATATGAATGCCTGGGAGTACGGTATGGAGTCCACGTACTGGGGCAATAGTACCTTATATATAAACGGGCTGAATACAATGTAAAGAAATATTATAACCCCTATCGGTAGGAAAAGCTTCCATACCTTTCCCATCAGAGTTTTCTTTATGTTGCTTTTCGATTTAATGGCTAGCTTAGGCAGAGAAAGGGAACTGATGTTTTTCATAAGACCTACAATCTGGTCCGGTATCAGCATGGCGAAAGAATAAATTGCCAATTCCTCAGAACCTACCAGGGTAAAGAGCAATATGCTGTCAAGGTAATTTGCAGTGGCTGATATAACTGTCATGAAACTGAGATGTTTGCCGTAGGTAATGGTAGTAGGGTCACTCTTTTTATTGGGCTTGAATTGATTTTTTGTCTGTAAATAGAAAAACCAGTTTGCTGAGGTGTGGGAAATGAAGTAGACAGCGATAATAATAAAAAGGTTTTTCGTGAAGAATAGAGCGATAATTAAAGACAAGGAAAATATAAGGTAATGTATAACCCCGTATTTCACTTGTTCGGAAAAAATTTTTCTGCCTGAAAGAAAATCCGCATATACTTGTGAAGCCCACATTAAAGGAGAAAATACCGCCAGAATAATTAATGGAATCGGCAGGATGTAATTGCCCCTAAGGTAGTAATATACCGCCATCGCCACGGCTATCAAACTACCCAATAGCCCCCACTTCAACTTTATTTTAAAGGCAGAATAAAAGGATTCTTCCATGCCTCTGGCTACTGCCTGGATGACTGCAGTTTTCATGCCCAGCAAAGAAGAAACGCTTAGTAGCGCGGTCAAGGAAGTAATATATTGATAATCACCATAGGTGACCGGGTCCAATAAATTTCCGAAAACTAATCCTAACAAAAAAAGAACAGCTAAAGAAAAGAGCTGCCCTATGGTAAGCCAGAAGCCGCCTTTGGCTAGGTAGAGCATATCGGTGCCGGTGTATTTCTGGCTCCAGACGA
>CAZMJM010000046.1:0-2538 GCA_964566875.1 uncultured Candidatus Saccharibacteria bacterium
TTATGAATTTCTGCAAAGCTTCCTCTATCACGCCTTTATCATAATAGACTCCGATATTAAACTGCCTTAGGGCATCCATAGCCCTGGGTCCTATATTGCCGGTTATCACAGCTTCAACGTCATTTTCCGCCATCAACTGGGCGGCCGCGATGCCCGCCTGACCCAACTGATTTGCGATTTTATTTTCCATGGCTTCTGCCTTTTGAATCTTTCCATCTTCAATTTCGGCGATGATAAAATAAGGGCACCTGGCGAACACTTCACTGATGTTGTCCGTAATTTTTTTCCCGGCCGAACTTATTGCTATCTTCATATTGATTTAATGATTATATTTATAAAATTTAAATGACGACTTTTCTAACATCTATTTTGAATATAAACCCATAACAATTTCCCGTCAACAATTAAAAAATCTCCTTCACCGCCAGAAGGAGATTTATTCCTAAATAATCTTGGTAAGAGAAGAATTGATTTTCATAAAATTATTTCCAGCTGATAAGCAGGGCGCCTGCCGTTACCAGTACCGCCCCCACCGCCACCTGCCAGGTTAGTTTGTCTCCCAGGATAAGAACCGAAAAAATCACCACAAAGACAATGCTCAACCTGTCTAAAGCCGCTACCCCCGGAACAGGACCGTTTTTCAGGGCGAAAAAATAAAAAAGCCAGGATAAAGCTCCCGCTATTCCCGACATCACTATGAAAAGAAAGGTCTTGCTCTTTATTTCTGAGATAAGCTTAAACTTACCTATAATCAGGGAAAGGCCGGTCAGAAACACGGCCATTATCATAGCCCGCACCGTGGTAGCCAGCGTTGAATCAATCTCAGAAACCCCTATCTTGCCGAAGATAGCCACCAAAGCGGCGAACACGGCCGACAGAATGGCGAATATGAACCAGGTCTGCATAATAGATATTCTTTATTTATCTTAATTTACCGGCAGATAAGAAGCAAGTATGGGAATTCCTTTCTTCTGGGAAAAATAAAAAAGAGAGGAAAAATATTACCTCTCAAAATTTTGTTTTTACTATACGCGGTCTATCGCATTCCTGATTATACCTATCTGTTCGGTTGTCAGCGCTTCCGCAAACTCGGTAAGCAGGTCTGTAATCTTGTATGTTTCTTTTCTTTCCTTCAACGCTGATGCTAAGGCATCTATTTCATCATTGCTTGGGCCTCTTCCGCACAACTTTATTGATTCTATCACCTTGTCTGTTTCTCCCCTTGTGCAAAGCCATCTAATCGCTTTATCCACGGCCTGGCTTGAGGCACCGCGTTTGATGCATTCTTGGATTAAGCTCCAATAACTGTACGGCAGTTCATCCCTACTCATAACTTGCTCAAGTAAAGCATCCAGCTCTTCTACGCTTATATCTCTCTCCATAAGCCCAGCTGCCTGTATAGCCAACTGCAAATTACAATCTTCAATAATAGCCTCCAGTGCTGCTTTTATTTCATCCTCATCCAATTTTCCTCTTTCTTGAGCTGCCTCTTCTGCCTCTCTAAGCCTCCCTTCCTGGCATTTTACTCTTATCAATAGGTTGAGCTCGGCTATTTTAAATCCTCTTTTGAGCAAAATAACTGATTTTTTAGCTCTTTCATAGTCTCCTTTTCCGCAGCAGGCAATCACCAGCTTATTTACCACTCCTGCCGAAGCTCCCTGCTGTGCTGCTTCCAAAGCACCTTCCAAATCGTTTCTCTCGATGCATTTCATCACAACCAGGTCTATCTCATCCTGTTTTAAATCTACCTCCCATTCCTTGATAAGTCCTATGCGCCCCCTGGCGATAAGTTGCTCCTTTAATTGCTTTTTTTCGTCTTCTGTGAACGAGCCCTCAGGCCTCAAATTTCGCGTCTCTTCAATTAAACCGAAGTGTCCCTTTCTAATGATTGCTTCCATTAGAGTGCTGATTTCTTCTTCTATTAAATTTCTTCCTTGACTATGGGCTACCAGAGTAGCCTCTTTAACTTTTCCTTTTGCGCAGTACCCGCGCATTAGAAAGTCCTTTACCCAACGTGAGGGTTTTAACTTGAGGGCCTTCTTTAAGAATTCATAGGGTTCTTTTGGCTGCGCAAGCCATGCTCTTACTATGCTGTCTCTGGCCAATAGCGAAGCACCCAAATGAGCTATTGTTTCAGCTTTATCCAAATCGCCCTGTGCGATATGAATTTTTATTATCGGGTCAATCTCCTTCTCACTTATGCCCTCCCCTCTTGCCTCAGCTATTCTTTCGGCATAATAATCGTCTCCCGCCTCCAAAGCGCATTTGATGGCGTAATCTATGGCTTTCTTTGACGCTCCTAATCTCATAAATTTTAATGCTTCGCTGAACTCCTTTTTACCCGCAAAATTTTTCACCGCCTCGTCAACAGCTTCCGTTCTCTTCTGTTCTTCCGTTCTTTCATTCTTTTCAGATTTTTCTACTTCCATTTTTTTCACCTCTTTTATTAAATTAACAAAGAGCTTTTCCCTCCCTGTCTGAATCAGTATTAAGGATTTCAATTAAAAAGTCAAAACCCGGGCAGTTATGCCCGGGCTG
>CAZMJM010000047.1:0-2431 GCA_964566875.1 uncultured Candidatus Saccharibacteria bacterium
TAAAAAGATTTAGAAAAGGTTCGCTTGATTTTTCTGCCCTTTTTAGTAAGTTGAATCCAGTTCTCTTTAAAAACCAAAAGTGATGAAGAATGAATGTTAAGGTAAGGAAAATAAGAGAAAATTCTATGATACCTAGAAGGGCTTCCAACGGAGCCATAGGATATGACGTATATGCTTCAGTCATTCTGGATAAAATGAACCGGGAGGTAATAGGTGATTTCCCTGTAATAATTAATCCCGGAGAAAGCGTCTTGATAGGAATAGGGGTTCAGTTTGCCATTCCCTGGCCGTGGCAGTGCGAGGTGAGACCGAGGAGCGGCCTGGCGAGCAAATACGATATTGAATTATCAAACTCACCGGGTACCATAGACCCTGATTTCAGGGGAGAAGCAGGAGTGCTTCTCAGGAACCGGGGCAAAGAATCTTTTGAAATAACGGAAGGCATGCGAGTGGCTCAATTGATTTTCTCAAATATTAAGATACCGGTATTGGAGGAAGTTGAAGAACTTCCCAAAACCATCAGGGGGGCCGGAGGCTTCGGCTCCACCGGCTTATTCGAAATTCAGGAAGGCACCAAAGAATATCATGATAAAATTGCCAAACAAGATAACTATTATATGAGCATTGCTGCTTTGACCGCTGAATACTCTTCACAAGGAAGCGCTTGCGTAATAGTGAAAAAGGGCAAAATTGTCTCCATCGGTAAACAAACTGAAGTTTGTGCCGTCATGCAGTCTTTGAGCAATCTTTTGGTCAGCGGCGGCACTTCAACCAAAGGAGCTGACATATATCTTAATGAGAGACCCTGCGAGGTATGCGCCAGATTAATGGTCGAGATCGAGACGGAGAATGTTATCTTGCCGGAAGGGACTGAACCCTCAAGTGGCGTGATTATCCTAAAAGAATCCGGAGTCAGCGTCCGTTATGTTAAAGTATGAATTTTTAATTAGTGCCTTTTTAGGCACTTTTTTATTGCGTCACTTGATACTCTTCAAGGTAAAAAGTAAGATGAAATATGAGCAAGAAAATAATCATCATATCACTATTGCCCATCGTGGCAGCCCTTTCATTCCTATATCAGTTCTCAGCACCCCGGAGTAAAGCTACCGAAGAGCGTTTTGTCGTCAACCTCGACGCTGAGCAATCAGAAATAATCACCAGGCTGAAAGAGCTGGGATATATAAGGAATGAGTGGTCGTTCGAATTGGTGATGCAGATCAGGGGATTTCTCGGTCAGATTAAACCGGGCGGCTATATGATTTCCAGAAGCTTTAATTCCTGGAAGCTGGCGGATGTTTTGGTCAACCATCCCTATCAGAAGTGGGTGGTAGTGCCGGAAGGCTTGAGGAAAGAAGAGGTAGCCGATAGAATTGCCGGACAATTGGGATGGACAGACAATACAAAAGAGGAATTTATCTCCAAAGCTGAAGAAGGATATTTATTTCCGGATACCTATCTTTTAAATCTGGATTACACCGGAGAAGAAGCGGTAACCCGCATGGAAAGCAATTTTAACGAACAAACGGTTGACCTCTTTAAACGGGCGGCAGAAAGCCACATCCTGAACAATACCCTGGTAATCCTAGCTTCCCTTATCCAGAGGGAAGCGGCCAATGAGAAGGAGATGCCCCTCATCGCTGCCATAATCTGGAACAGATGGCTGAACGACATGAAGTTTGAGATAGATGCCACCGTCCAGTATGTATTGGGCAGACCGGATAACTGGTGGCCCCCTGTAAAACCTCAGGACTATAAAATAGATTCGCCATACAATACCTATTTATATAAGGGACGTCCGCCGGCTCCCATCTGTAATCCCGGCATGGCTGCCCTCAATGCGGTAGTGGATGCCGAGGACACGGATTATTTCTTTTACCTGCACGACAGTCAGGGCCAGATACATCCTGCCGAAACCTACGAGGAACATCTGGAAAACATCGAAAAGTATCTGAAATAGGCCTATAATAAATTAAAGGTCAAACTTTAAATCAGATAAAAATATGTTCAAATTTTTAAACAAAGGAGTATCAACAACGCTGGCCCTTGGGATAGTGCTGGTCCTGGCAATACTGGCTGGATTGTTCGCCATCAAGCAGTCCCAAAACATTGAGGAAGAGGGACCATCTACCATGGTAGAGATGACGGAAAACGAAAACCCATACCTTAAGGTAACCTATCCCAAAGGAGATGAGAGGTTTACGGTAGGGGATACAATTGACATAAACTGGGAATCTTCGGGAATAGACAATATAGATATCGCCTATAAGAGAGAAGGTTCGGGGGCCGAAGTTAATGGCTGGATAGCCAAGGATGTCCCTGCCTCGCAAGGCAGTTACGCCTGGCTCACTACGGAAGACATTTTCCCGGGAGCAGAATACAAAGGAGCCACTATTGAGATATTGATACACGAAAGCCCCTTCCCGGCCGGAAC
>CAZMJM010000048.1:0-2261 GCA_964566875.1 uncultured Candidatus Saccharibacteria bacterium
TCGTAAGGGCCTACAAAAATAAAGCGGTGCAGAAGGAATTGGCCAAAGCTGGTATAGGAAAGGTGAGATACGTTCAAAAGTATGAAGGGCCTTCTCCCGTCCTTCATCTGACACTCATTGTCGTATTGGTGATAGGGGTGATTTTGCTGCTGGGAGGATTGATTTTCTTCCTATTTTTTGCTTAAACTTAACCTATGGTATGTTAAATGTGAAAAGCAAGAATGTATCACAAACAAAAGATTAAAAAAGGACAACTGCCGTTTTTCGTTTATTTTTCTATTTGTTTTTTGTTTGTGCTTTTTTCTGCTAATTTTGCGAAGGCAGGTGTAGTGGTTACCCCGGCCATTATCGACGAGAAGGCCGAGGCCCGGGACGTACTTGAATTTTCTTTGCTGGTTAATAATGACGGTTCTTCCCTGGTGCGGCTTTATGCCATTGTCAACGATATCTCAGAAGAGACGGGTAAACAGGAATTTTTGGACCCGACCCTGATGCCCACCAACACTTCTCTGGCGCGCTGGATAAGGGTTACCCGCGGCATGATTGAGTTGGAGGCGGGGGAGGAGAGGGAAATTCCCCTGTACGTAGAAGTCCCTCCCGCAGTCGAGCCCGGAAAATATCATGCCGCCGTTGTCTTCGGAGAGGGATTGACCCGAGAGGAGGCGGAAAAGCGAGCTTCTGTCTTGAATCAACCTCAACTGATAGTGAATCTGGAGGTGCAGGAAAAAATTATAGAAAATGCTCAGATAAAAATTTTTCAAACCGAAAAAAATTTATTTTTTCAACTTCCTGTAAAGTTTTTATTGGAGGTGGAGAATATAGGCAACAAGTCTATTCAGCCTACGGGCTCCATATACATCTATAACCGGAAGGGGGAGGAGGTAGGGGATATTCCTATTAACAAAGCCATGGCCAGTGTATCACCTCTGGCCGTCCAGTCTTTTGAGCAGGATTGGGCAGCGGAGCAGGGATTCGGAAAATACAAGGCCAGGCTGGTGGCAGAATACGGGAACCAGAGTGGCAGCCTCCAGGACACCGTCTATTTCTGGGTTTTGCCCGGTGGTTTTCTGACCATGTTTGGGGGAGGTTTCCTGACTCTGGTGTTGATAATGACCTCCATGATTTTAAGCAGGAGGAAAGTTAAGGATTTAACTTCCAAACCCAGGAAAAAATCCGTTTCCGCCGTTGATATAAGGTCAACGCGTTAGTAAATTGCATCTTTATGAAGGCTAAGAAAAAATTTTTCACCAGGTTAGCGGTTCCGTTATTTTTTATTTTTCCGGTTTTTCTTCTGTTGCCGGGGGCTTTGTTGGCGCAGAGTTCCCTGACCCTGGCCATTACCCCTCCCTTAATGAAGGTCAACATGGACCCGGGGGACAATTGGTCCAGTTACGTTAAGATAGTCAATGATAACCCCCAACCCCTCACTGCCTATGTGCAGGTTTTGGATTTTAAGAGCGGAGCGAACGGGGGAGTGGAATTTATCAAAAATCAGGATACGGGTGCGGAAACAAAGATATTTTTAAGCCAATGGATAGACATAGACCCCGGTCCCTTTCAAATTCCCGCTTTCCAGAGCAAAGACATCACCTTTGTTATCAGGGTGCCCGAAGATGTCGAGCCCGGAGGGCACTATGCAGCCATCCTGGTGGGCACTAAGCCTCCTGAAAATGTCCAGGGCTCTGGTACGGCCATCAACGTCGCTTCCCAAATCAGTTCTCTAATCCTGCTCAATATCCAGGGAGACGTTAAGGAACAGGGCTGGATAAGGGAGTTTTCCACGGGTAAAGACCTATACCAGAAGCCGGATGTCGATTTTACGGTGGTATTTGAAAACACTGGTAACGTTCACGTTCAGCCCATCGGAGACATCAGGATATATAACATGTGGGGCAAGGAAAGGGGAGTGATTCCCGTTAACCAGAATACCCAGTTCGGCAACATACTTCCCGAAAGCAGGAGAACGTGGGAGTTCCAGTGGAAGGGGGAAGACAGTATCCTGGAGATGGGCAGGTATCGGGCCGAGCTCCTGTTGGGGTTCGGTCAACAGGCCAATCAGACGGCCTCAGCCACCGTTTATTTCTGGGTCGTACCATTGATACCGGTGGCAGGCGTACTTGGAGGATTCATACTTTTTCTGGCAGTGATGGTCTTGGGAATCAGAGCCTATATAAGGAAGGCAGTCGTGCTGGCCAGACGGGATGCGGGATTGTCCGAAGCAGGTCCCCGTCTGTCCGCTTTTCATAACATAAGGTTGACTC
>CAZMJM010000049.1:0-2118 GCA_964566875.1 uncultured Candidatus Saccharibacteria bacterium
TACAATCTTCTTGTCGGCTGCGGTCCGGACTTCCTTTTCCAAAAGAGAAGCCATGGTGAGTATTTCAAAAACGCTTTTCTTCTGGCGCTTTATTTCTTCCATAATATCAGGAGAAAGCTTGGTCTGAAGGTTATCCAACATCTTCCTGACTATCTCCTCGGCGTCGTGCTCCCGAATTTCATAGGTGTCGGGAAAAAGGAATCCCTCAAGACCGACCCTGTCTGTTTTGCCGACCAGGAAACCGTAATCCAGACTGAAATCTACGGGGAAAGGCAATTCACCGGACCGAGCATAGTCGGCTGCCGGAAACCCCACTACCTTGTAAAAGTCCTCTTTTCTCAATAGACCTCTCTCCTCAAGATACTGGCCGATATCCCTGATGTTCCAGCCTTCGGGGATGGTGATGGTCTCCTTGATGGTCTCCCCGGCAATCATTATTCCGGCTATCTGCGATACCTCCATGGAAGAATTGAAATAGTAATGTCCTGCCTGAAGCCCGCCCTGGGACTTAATTAAAAAAACATAAAGGTCAAAGAAGAATTTGCTCTTGATGAAACCCGCCTGCTCTAAGTCCTCGGCTATCTGAAATAAGCCCTCTCCCTGCTGTACGGTGAAAACCTCATCTTCCCTGTCGGCAGGATTCTTGGGAATATAAATACCCTGCCAGATGAAAATAAAGACGGCCGCCGCCAGCGACAGTAACACTAAAATGATGATTATTATCCTAAAAACTTTTGCGATATTCATCAGGCTCTTTTCACGTTATAAGTGGCACGAAAGCGAAACCCGGATATTCCATTTCTCTGAAATCGCTTTTCCCGCCGGTTGGCGGATTTTTTTCAAATACCCAGATGGAAGATTTAAGAGGGGCCACTATTCTTCCCCCTACTTTCAGCTGTTCCTTCCATTTCTGGGGCAGGGAAACTCCAGCGGCTGAGGATAAAATTCTATCAAATCCATCAGTCAGTCCAGGCCGCGAGTCGATGTCGGGACACCCTAAGGAGCCGTCGGCACAGATAAACTCCACTATCCCTTTGCTAACAAAATTATATTTAGCCACGTTCTTTTCACCGAATTCCTTCAGCTCAGGAATTACCTCCATGGCGACAACCTTACCCTTCTCTCCCACCAGATGAGCCAATATGGCGGTAGTCCATCCGGAGCCCGAGCCTACATCCAGAACTTTGTCTCCTTCCTGCGGATGGAGCTTCTCCATCATAAAAGCCACTACCAAGGGCTGAGAAATGGTCTGGCCGCGGCCGATGGGCAGGGCTTCATTCAGTCCAGCCAATCCCTTCAAATACTTGGGCAAAAAATCAACCCTCTTGATTTTACGGAAAGCTTCGATAATTTCAGGGCTCTTTAACCAGCCCTCATCTATGAGTTTATCTATCAGGGGCATAATAATAAATAACTATGATTGGCTTTCCTCTGGTTCGGCGAGAGAAGATTTCTTGATGATAATCTTGTAGATATTCTCAATGAAATCTCCACCGGCGTATCCTATAATGAAGGCCAGGGCCGGAGTGAAAACGCCCTCCAGGGTAAAGCCCACGTTCTGAACCGCCAGACTGGAGGCCAGCCCGATAATACCCGATAGCATGGTGGTACCGAGAAAATAAGAAAGCTTGAAGGGCACGTTTTTGTAGGCGAACTGGTGCTTCATGAACCCCACCAGTCCCCTCACCACCCCTCCCAGGAAACCTGCGACGAATACTTGTAGGTACATGTTACTTAATTTTAGAATAATTTGGCGGAAATGAGAAGAATAACTGAACGCGGTTCGAAGTTCGAAGAAAACAAAAGACGCCCAGATAACTAGGCGTCCTTTGATTTTAATCCTCTTTCTTTTTTACTTTGTTTGAGACTTCCAAAGATTGAAAGACTCAAAAAAATAAAGAAAAAGGATTTTATTATTATAAAAAAAGATCGGGATCAGGGAAATCGTTCGTATAAATAGTAGCTATTCCGTTTTCTCTTTCTCTGCTTTCTGCCGCACGAAGGGCTATCTTTACGTCTTCTGCTAACTCTTGTCTACAGAATATTAGGTATTCGGAAGGACAACTAAGAGGAAAGGCATCTATATCTTCGTCGTCATCTTTAAATTCAATTTCTTCT
>CAZMJM010000050.1:0-2056 GCA_964566875.1 uncultured Candidatus Saccharibacteria bacterium
TCCACCATTTCTTTTGTCACTTCTTTGGGCTCCACTTCTTTACTTTCGCCTATATATTCAATCTCCACGAAATTTCCCAAACCTTTAACCGAATCAACTGAAATTTCGTAATCCTTGTACGTCCAGATTTTCCTGAGTTTGTCCACCCGCACGATGGATTTGAAATTAAGGGCCTCCAATATTTTTTTGAGTTGAGTCGAGTCCTCTATCTCACTTTCGTATTCATCACAATAATCACTCTTGCCGTTCTCGTCATAATGCCAGTTCTTGTAATTTAAGGAAAACCTCCCTGCAGAATCCCTCAATCTCAGCCATTCCTTTATCGGCCGCACTTCAATAAAGCTGCGGTGCGCCGGAGAAAAATATTCGTCTATCTGGCGTTTTTCTCCCTTGGAATCAGCGTTCTTTTCCAAAAAAGCCAGCAAGGGTTGGCTGTTTTCAATTTTTACCTGAATTTCTATTTCCAAATTTTCCATAAAGAGGGACTATGATTAGCTTTAATCCTCTTTAGAATTTAATGCCTTAAAGCCTTTTTCAATATAAGTTTTGACGTTGGGAGGATATTCAAAATTTTCGATGTCTTTTTCCGAAATCCACTTAACGTCCATCGTGTCCTCCAAAGCCCTTGCCTCTCCTGATTCCCAGTGGCATAGGAAAATAATAGCTACTACGTGATGGCCCGTAGAGCGGATAAATGTATTGTTCCCAAGGACCTCAACGTCATCGCCGATTTCAATGCCCGTCTCCTCCAACACCTCCCTGTGCAGAGTCTTTTCGATAATGTTCCAGACGTTCCCTTCCGTCCTCTCCACTTTTCCTCCGGGAATACTCCACTTGCCGGGTTCGTGGCTTTCCTTAAGCCCGCGCCGGGAAACCAAAATCCTGCCGTCCTTCTCTACAACGGCATTGACCAGTACGATATGCGTTTGGCCTTTTGCTAAATCAGCCATACTATTCCATTTTAGCAGAAAATAGTCTGCTGAGGTAAGAATAAAAAAAATGGGTGCTGCTTAAAAGGAGCACCCTGATTAGTTCTTTATTAATTCTATTCTCGCTCTGGCGCCGTATAAACGCCTGACCATTTTTTATTTCCCTTCCTTGTCTTCGAAATCTTAATAACGCTTTCTATGCTGGCCACCTTATCGCCTTTTCTCTCTGCAACACGGTTTATTGCGTCCTCGATTGTCGGAACCTCGGGCGTCGGTTTGAAATTACCCTTGCGGCATATTTTTTTGCCGCTTTCTAAAGTAAATCTGGTTTTGTATACTCCTTCGGCGCTGTGAGATTTTTTATTCTTCGGCTTAAACCTGCCGATAAACTTGCTTCCATCTATGAAATCTACGGTGAATTCCGATGTCCCTCCTGCCAACAACATTCTGAACTTATCCATGGCGTGCTGTATCCATAACTCCTCTTCATTTAGAGGACGAGGCATTTCACCAAAATAACTCTTGAGTTCGTCCCAAACGGTACCGTCATCCCAAAAAACTGTACGATGCTTTTTCTCTTCTCCGTTTAAAAGCATACCGATACAGGTTTTAATGGTCGGAAGGCCATCATAATCTCTTACTACAAACTTACGATTGAAGCGGAAGATTGGGTCCTCTTCCATATATTCGGAAAACACAAAGTCCCCAATAAGCAGTTGCCTTCCGAAGGCATAAAACCAGGGACTGAGCCCGTAACAAACAACCCTGCGGATAAAACCTTCCTCTTCGGCTAATCTTTTTGGCTTTTCGTAACCGATGCTCCAATTCTTTTCCCAGGCAGAAACGGCGTTCTCAAGCGTTGAAAACTCATAAAATTCGGAGCCGTTGCCGGAGCCATATTCATGAATTACATAGCCGCATCTTCCATCTGGCGGATTCTTAATTTCCAGGGCCTCGATATAGCCAAACATGCCCCCGGCATATCTGTGCTGTTCAACATCAAACCGCGTATATCTGCCGAATCCACCGTGTTCAACATTAATTTCTTTTGTAATTGGGATTTCAACGGCTCGAATGTTCTCTTCTAAAAATTCTTTTACCTTATCAGTCTCCCCTGAACGGCAACT
>CAZMJM010000051.1:0-2046 GCA_964566875.1 uncultured Candidatus Saccharibacteria bacterium
CTCCACCATTACCTACATTACCGGTCAAAAATCTACTATAGTTTCCAAGGCAGAAACGCAGATCGATTCTTCCTTCAATACCTACAAATACCTTGGACTGCCCCTGGGGCCCATCTGCAATCCCGGTTTAGACAGCATTATGGCTGCCCTATATCCCCAGGATAGCGGTTATTGGTACTATCTCTCCACTCCAGAGGGAGAAACAATTTTCAGCGTTACCTTGGCCGAACACAACGCGGCCAAGGATATGCATCTAAGATAAGATATGGAAAAAAATCTAAAAGCGGTTATAATCGCCGCATTCCGCGATTTCCGTGACCCGGAGTATTTTATCCCAAAGCAGATTTTAGAGGAAGCAGGAATAGAGGTTAAGACCGCCTCTAATAAAAGAGGGATTGCCATTGGAGCCGAAGGAGGGGACGTAGGGGTCGATTTGTTAGTCTCGGAAATCGACGTTGGAAATTTCGATGCCGTGATTTTCGTCGGCGGACCCGGGTGTCTCAAGGCTCTCGATAACGAAGATTCCTATAATGTAATTCGTAATGCGGTACAGCATAAGAAAATTCTGGCTTCCATCTGTATTTCTCCGGTCATCTTGGCCAAAGCAGGGGTGTTGCGCGGCAAGCAGTCTGCGGTCTGGAGCTCTGCCATGGATAAGAGCGGCGTGAAAGAGCTTCAGGTGAATGGCGCCAGATACGTTGACCGGCCTCTCGTAAAAGATGGAACGATTATTACCGCCAACGGCCCCGAAGCTGCCGAAAGATTTGCCAGAGCCGTCCTGTCTGCGATTAAACCTTAAGGGGTTGACACAGTTTTGGCTAAAGTATATACTTTACTATTGTTCCACAGACAGCAGGTAGCTTGAAAAGCCTAAATCCTGCCGAGGAAAGACCCAATTTATTTTTTTGGAGTTTGTCTGTGGTGCACCACAGATTTTTTATTTAAAGACAGATAAATAATTCGAAATTCTTCTACGGGGATGGCCAAAACAAAAGAACAAAAACAGGAAACTCTCAAGAGCCTAAAGGAGAAAGTCGCCGACCAGAAGACTCTTATGCTGGTTGATTTTACAGGGCTTAACGTCAGCGATATGTTTGAATTGAGAACCAAACTGAAAAAACAGGGCGGCGAGTTTAAGGTAGCTAAAAAAACTCTTATTAAACTTGCTCTTGGTGATAATAAACTGCAGATAGATGAGGCAAAACTGGAAGGTGAAATCGCCCTCGTTATCGGATACGAAGATGAGATAGCTCCGGCCAAAATAGTTTATGAAGCGGTTAAAGGAAACCAGCCCCTGAAAATTCTGGGCGGTTTTTCCGAGAACGAGTTCAAAGACGCCGAATACTTTATCGCTCTGGCCCAATTGCCCTCCAGGGAGGAATTGCTTGGTCAGCTTGTGGGCAGTATGTCAGCTCCGGTAAGTAATTTTGTTCGCGCTTTACAATATAATATCAAAGGTCTACTTTTCGTTTTTAACGCTATAAAAGAAACAAAACAATAATTATGGCAGAAGAAGAAAAAAAAGAAGCCGCTGAGGCCAAAGATGAGGAAAAAGAAGTGGAAGTTCCTGCTAAATTCAAGGATTTGGTAGAGACGATTGAAAAAATGAACGTTTTAGATTTGGCCGAATTGGTAAAAATATTGGAGAAGAAGTTTGGAGTTTCCGCCGCCCCTCAGATAGTCGCCGCAGCCGGTGCCGCCGCCGGCGGTGCAGCCGCAGGCGAGGGAGGAGGTGAGAAGAGCAGCTTCAACGTCGTTCTGGCAGGAGTGGGAGAAAAGAAGATAGAGGTAATCAAGGTTGTCCGCGACATCACCCAGAAGGGCTTGAAAGAATCCAAGGATCTGGTTGATGCGGCAGCTTCAGCCCCTCAGGTGATAAAGGAAGGGGCCAAGAAAGAAGAGGCAGAGGAAATCAAGAAAAAGTTTGAAGAAGCCGGCGCCAAGGTTGAACTGCAATAAAATTTCCTTGTGAAAAAAGAAAAAAGAGCCCTGACAAGGGTTCTTTTTCGTTGAAAATCCGATTTTCAGGCAAAAAAAATAAGGGAA
>CAZMJM010000052.1:0-2040 GCA_964566875.1 uncultured Candidatus Saccharibacteria bacterium
CGATGAACTGGGTTTAAAACTGGAAAACGTCAACCTTAATCAGCTCGGCTCCGCCCGAAGGATTGTAGCCACCAAGGAAAAGACCATCGTGGTGGAAGGCAAGGGCAAGAAAGAAGAAATAGAGGCGAGGATTAATCAGATTAAGCAGCAGATTAAGGAATCGGACTCTGATTTTGATAAGGAGAAACTGCAGGAAAGGCTGGCCAAACTGGCCGGCGGCGTGGCCGTTATCAAGGTTGGGGCAGCCACCGAAGTGGAACAGAAGGCAAGACAGCACAAGATAGAAGATGCCCTGGCCGCCTCAAAGGCCGCCGTAGAAGAAGGGGTTGTCCCCGGAGGGGGAGTGGCCCTGGCGGTAGCTTCAGCCCTTACAGAATCACTTAGTCAAAAAGAGATGAAATCCAAAAAGCTTTCTTCACTGGAAAGGAGAGGATATGCTGCGGGTCAGGAAATTATTAAAAAAGCCTGCCAGGCGCCCTTGAGACAGATAATCAGCAACACCGGAGCAGACGAGGTTTCTCTATATAAGATTCTTAAAATGATAGACGATAAAAGACAGAGTGACGCCAAGTCTACCGGTATAATAGATTGGGCCCAAGGTTATAACGCCCTTAAGGGAGAGGTGGGTAATATGATAGATGCCGGTATTCTCGACCCTGCCAAGGTGGTGAGGATAGCACTGGAAAATGCGGTTTCCGCAGCTTCCATGATTCTGACCACCGAGGTGGTGGTGGCGATGAAGCCTATTTATGAAAAAGAAAAAGGGGACAAATAAGAAAGAACTTAAAAAACGATTAAGAAATAAGGCTGATAATTTATGGTATGAAGTGTGTTTGAAGCCCAGCTGTGAGGTATGCGGAAAGCCAGCCAGCCAAGTCCACCATTTTTTCCCTAAAAGTCTATACAACCATATCCGTTATAATTTGAATAATGGAATTAGCTTATGCCAGGGTTGCCATTTTTTACACCACCATAGGGCAGACCCCCGAATACACAACACCATAATCAAGAACCGAGGCAAGCGTTGGCTCACCAAATTGACCAAACAAGCCAACCAGAAGCCGGCAACAAGTTATTTAACCATTGATTATTACAAGAAACAGATAGAGAGATTAGAAAGGAAAGAAAAAAGCTGGCTTAACACCAGCTACAAAACATAAGGTTTTAGTTTTAGTTAGAGGGTTAGTCCCCTCTTTTTGAAGCCCCGAATTGCCGAGTGGCTTTTTTAGTTGCCCGTAAGATAGAAAATTCAGTTATGCAGTTAGTATAATTTCTATCACGGACAAGTGGCTCATAGCATTTAAATGGCTACCAGACAACCGAGGCCTCAAAAAGAACTGATTACCCTTCTAACCTGGGAGCTGAAGCTCCTGCGTTCAGCCCCCCAGCCAGAAGCTAATCTTTTTTTTCATTTGCTACTTTATTTACAATATACAGCCATTCCATTATAGAAAGATACCCTATAACACGATGTGGCGAGCCACCATCTTCTTCAGCTCCAAATTTCTTATGTAGTCTTTTCTTTAATTTTTTCCCACAGCTAATCATTACCTCAACGTTATTACTTTCTAAAAATGTATTAAACATATCTGTTAAATCATCATTTTTAAAATCTATATCGTGATTTTCCGTATAACTTCCTACACCCCAAATAGTAGAAATCATATTCCTATTTGGAAATGTTAAATGTATTCCATTGTGCTTAAAGTTATTGAATGCTTTTTCTTTACTCATTTTATTAACCTTTTTAATTTATATATTCCGACCTTTTAAACAAGAAAAGGGATTTTAGCTTTTTCCATTATGTCGTGATATTGCTGGTCTTTTTTTGAAGAGATTATTTTTGAAAAACTCAACTTCAATTCTTCTATGCCATCCCTTTTATCAGACTTTCCTATAAGAATAATCAGCTTATCTCTGTTTTTGTTTTTTGTAGTATGTATAGAATAACCAATTGTGTAGTTCATTTTATTGTTGTTTATTTAGTTTATATTCTCCGACCTTTTATGGTATAAACTTAAAGAATATCCAGCCCCAGAC
>CAZMJM010000053.1:0-2020 GCA_964566875.1 uncultured Candidatus Saccharibacteria bacterium
CTTTAGCGGAAAGAGGCCAATTGGCCGCTTTTGTACACCAGGGATTTTGGATGGACGCAGGCACGGAAGAAAGACTGCAAAAAGCCCGAGAGGTTTTTGCCTAATCAAAATCATATTATGTTTGACTCCTTACGCAAGGAAGACGTAAAGTTTGTCTTAAAGAGATTCAGGAATAGATTTCATTCTTTGTATTTGGATGTTTATTGTCTGCTGGCGAAAGTTCTCCACAAAAAAGAAGAAGACAAGGAAAAAATTTTTATAAACCGCTTATATTTTGAGGTTAGCAATGTCTGTAATCTGAGATGCAAATTCTGCGTCTACTCCAAGAAAGTCCCTACCAGATTCGGTAATATGTCCTTTGATGTCTTTAAAAAAGCCATAGATGAATTTGCAGGTTTAGGGGGTGAAATCGTAAGTTTTACTCCCACTATAGGAGAACCATTAATGGATCCTGGCCTCATAGACAAGGTAAAATATGCCCTCAAACTTCCCAATATAAAGAATGTTTACTTTTATACTAATGGAACTTTATTAGCCAAGAACGATAACTATAAGAAGTTAATTGATGCTGGCATCCATCGGATAGAGGTGAGCTTGGCCGGGTTTGACAAAGAAGTCTATAAGAGGATACATCAGGCTGATTTTTACGAGCAGATGCTTGAAGGAATCAGGAAATTGTTAGACTATAATAAATTGAACGGTAATAAAACAGAAGTTTGGATAGACTTCCGTTCCCCTGTTCTACCCAGTAAAGCCTTAACAGCGGAAGATTTCCAAAAATATATTAAGCCCTACTTAAGCACCAAGGTTCATTACTCTTTCCTGGTAGATTATGACAATTGGTGCGGCAACATTAAACCGGAAGATTTGTCCGGCGTGATGACATTAAGAAGATCAAATAAATTCAAATATTTTCCGTGTTCGAGAACCTATGACGCAGCAATATTATTCGACGGTAGCGTCAGGCTGTGCGCCTGCAGGGTTAAGGATACGGAGTTTGACGAACTTGTGGTCGGTAACATAAATAATGATTCTTTAAAGGATATTTTCTATTCCGAGAGAGCAAAGAAAGTCAGGGAATCCTTTATAAGTAACAATCTATTGCCAGTCTGCAAGGAGTGTAGTTTGTATGTCCCTGCCGCAGTGAAATTAGCATCTAGGAAGAAGGCTAGAAATTATGCCAAAACAAGATAATTTAGAATTTAATGCAAGGCCTTTGTTATATCAAATTTCAGAAGATAAAGTTCTCTGATTAAATATATGTTTATAAAAATCAAGGAATTATTAAAGAAGCATATCGGTCCTTTAATCTTACCCAATCTACCATGGCAGCTTTATGATTTCGGATTTTCGGGTAGAGTTGTTATAGAACCCACCAACGTATGTAATCTAAGGTGCCCTATGTGTCCTACTTCAACGTTGAAGAGAGAAAAGGGATTCATGTCTTTAGATAATTTTAAAAAGATAGTGGATGATATTTCCGGCTTAGAATCCATAAATATGGGATTTGCAGGAGAACCATTACTTAACAAGGAATTATTAAAGATGATTAGATACGCCGCAGATAAAGGTATTTATACCGTAATCAGTACAAACAGTGTTTTTTTGGGCGAACGCATAGGAGAAGTATTAAATTCCGGGCTTGACACCATTATTGTCTGTTTGGACGGAGTCACAAAAAAAACTCATGAGGCTTACAGAAGAGGCAGTGATTTTGACGAGGTAAAGAACAATATAAGAATGCTCTGTTTAGAAAAGAAGAGGCGGGGTCTGAAAAAACCCAAAATTACACTCCAATTTTTGGTTATGAAACATAACGAACACGAAGTGCCGGCCATTAAGCTTTTGGCAAAAGAATTAGGGGTCGATGAACTCAGCTTAAAAAGCATGTCCTTAGGTACTCACCATGATACTGACGAGAGAATTAAGCTAGGCAAAGATTTCCTGCCGTCTGAGAAGTTTTCCCGGTACAAATGGACCAAAGGTAAACCCGTAATCATGGATAAACCCAAGCTCTGTC
>CAZMJM010000054.1:0-1941 GCA_964566875.1 uncultured Candidatus Saccharibacteria bacterium
GGGGTTATAAATTAAAGATTTCGTCCAGTTGTTTTATCATGGCAACCACTACAGGCGGCGGCATAAGGCTGTAAGAAGGAACGCCTTCGTCGTCCTCTACTACCCAGGGCCTTTCCTTTATCTCTATCCTACCGGTCTTTTTATCCCTCTCATAAAAATATTCAGGAGTAATTTCGTAATCGTCAACGAATTCCTTGGCCTTATCTACTGGTATGGAGTTTCTCAACATCACCTTGGGAATACCGTACAGCCCGAGGGCGCGTTTAATAAGTTCATCGTCTTTGTTAAGTCTGTCCCTGATGGGTTCTATCCCCATCTTGTCCCCTTCCTTCTGAACCATAACGGCCGCCCGGCAATTTGGGTTGTCGCAGACAAGATGAAAATTATTTTGAGAATCATTATACCCTATCTTGGAGGTGGGAAGCAGTTTTAGATTCCGGGAGGTCTGGCAGACCGGACACACCCTTCTCCATCTTATGCGTTCATCAATCACCTTCTCCGGCACATCAATGAGAATAAAAACGTCGCGGTCATCCCTGTATCCGATAAGGTCACGGAAGAACAGAGAAAAGTCTATCTGGTCCAGGCCGCGGGGAAAGCCGTCCACAAAAAGGGTTTTCTTTTCCAGTTCGGATATTTCCCTCTTGACCAGGGTAAGAATGAGCTCTGTCGGCAGGAGGGTTTTGGTGCTTCTGTTTTCCAGGGCATGGATTACCTCATCAACCGGCATCCTCCCCCGGTAGTTGTTTCTCAGAAATCCAAAGAGCTGCTCCTTTGCTTCTTCGTCGGCCATCTCCTGGTCTATTCCTCTTATCATGTCGCCTATGGAAAAATGCTCTACCTTGTCCGGGGCCACAATCTCGCTGAACATCTTGGCATAGGTGCCCTTGCCGGAGCTCTTCTTGCCCAGCAGATAGGCGATGAAAGAATTTTCCTCAAGGTACTCCCTGAGTTCTTTTATCTCTTTTCCGGCCTTGGCCTCAAAATATTCTTTGCGGCCCTCCGGGCTGATAAGGTCGAATTTTTTGTCTAATTCCTCTATTTTGGTTTTGAAAATTGGAAACTTCATACTTTGAATTTAGAATATTAAATGTAAATTCAGGCAGTTCCCACAATGGAAACTTTTTTAAAATTGTTATTTTTCGGTTCGGACGGTGATGTTCCGGCCGTCTGAAAACATTTTGATGTCGCCCTGACGGTCGGTTCTTAAAACATTTATATCATATTTATCCAAAAGTTCCAAAACTTCGGGGTCGGGATGGCCGTAGCTGTTTCCTTCTCCCACGGAAATTACGGCCGTCTGAGGAGAGGAAACGGCCAGAAAATCCTCTGCCGTGGAGGTCTTGCTGCCGTGATGTCCTACCTTCAACACATCGGAGGCGACGTCCTTATCGGCCGCTACGAGCTTTCTTTCTACCGACTGATAGGCATCGCCCGTAAATAGGAAGGAGGTTTCGCCGAAATCCAATCTCATTATCACCGAGGAATTGTTGGTATTGTTTACTTCCTCTCCCCACAGGTTCTCTGCAGGGGACAAAACAGTGAACATGGCATCGGCAGAGATGATTTTCTGGCCAGCTTCGGCTGCCGTCACCTCCGCCCCCTCCCCTTCGAGCAGCGCCAGCCATTCCTGATACTCGGCGGTATCCCTCAACACCCCTGTCCACATCACCCTCTCCACCTCGTATCTGTCCAGCACTCCCAGCAAGCCGGAAATATGGTCGTGCTCCGGGTGGGTCAGAACAATCAGGTCTATTGTCCTATCCCAGAACGGCATTTCCTTTCCCAATTTCTCCAGCACGGAGTCATCGGGCCCCCCGTCGATGAGAACCTGATGGCCTAAGGGCGTCTCTACGAAAGCGGCATCTCCCTGGCCGACGTCAAAGAAGTTCACTTCCAGGAGTGACCCGTGGGACAGCTCATAAACAAACGACCAGGCAA
>CAZMJM010000055.1:0-1932 GCA_964566875.1 uncultured Candidatus Saccharibacteria bacterium
GAATGTTCTCTTCTAAAAATTCTTTTACCTTATCAGTCTCCCCTGAACGGCAACTGAATTGAACCGACTGTCCGATACCGGTTTTTCCTTCGCTATAAGTATAAGTATCAAATTTATCTTTACTCACGTTCTTACACCTCTTTCATTTTATTAAGTTGTAAAAGAAAATCCCTTAAGGATAGTGTAGCTTAATCTTTCTGATAAAAAAGTCAAAAAAAATCGCCCATTGGACGATTTTTTATTTGGGGTCTCAATATTATAACTTGTTTGATATCCTGCATCCAACTAAAAAATCTTCTTTTAAAAAGAAGATTTTTTAATAGATTAGTAGCGGTCCCTGTGGCCACCAGACCCCCGTCTGTCTCCGCCGCCGTAATCGCGCCTGAAACCCTGTCTGGGGCGAGACTCCTTCGGACGAGCTTCATTTACCGTAATGGTCTTTCCGTCAAGCTCTGTACCGTTGAGAGTTTCAATGGCTTTCTGGGCCTCTTCTTCGGTTGACATCTCTACGAAACCGAATCCTTTGGAACGGCCGGACATTCTATCAAAGATAATGTCCGCTGTTTCAACGGTCCCTACCTGGGAAAAAGTTTCCTTCAGGGTTTCGTCCGTGGTTTCGTAGGATAATCCTCCTACAAATAGTTTTTTTGCCATAAAATATTTATTTATGAATACGCTAGCAAGCCGACCTTCCTATTTTATATCTCCGAGTTAATTAGCAAAGAAAATTAAATAAGAAACTTACTATTCTGAAACAATATATCAAAATTAAGAAAAAATCAAGCCCCGCCACGTCGCTCTCGCGCTACATGGTCCACTCTGACTGATTGAAGCGAGTTGAAGCGTTGGTATCCTCGTAAACAGAGGTTTCAAGGGAAAATCTGGCCTTTTGCTAAGTCAGCCATATTATTTATTTAATTAATCGAAGAAGAATATTAGATACTGGTTAATTTCGCGCTGCTCCATATCATAGAAATATTTTTGTTCTTCATAAAGTTTCTCAGCCAGAGTTCTTCCCACAAACCTCCAATGCCAGGGTTCAAATTGATAATAGCTATTCCCCTCGGGATAAGAAATAACAAACCCATACTTATGGGCGTTACTCAAAAGCCACTGATAAGCTTCTGTGTTTTCAAAGCCTGAGTAGCTGGCTCCTATCTCTGAAGTGGTAAAATCAACAGTAGTGCCCAACTGATGTTCCGAATAACCCTGGTCTGCGCTGAATGCATTTGCTCCGGAGCCGTAAACCATTTTATAAGAAGATTTTAGAGTCCATTGCTCGCCAAAAGATCGGTAAGCTGAAACTATCTTTATATCAATACCCTGGCTGTAAGCATCGGACATTAAATTCTGCAAAAAGGGCCAAACCTTAGTATAAAAGAGATAATCCTTATCGGTGTCATAAGTATATTCGGTGTCTATTTTAGTAAGGCTTTCCGGCACATAGTTTTCACTTAAGAAATAAACCTTGGAATATTTCCTCAGCAGCTCCTGGTCTGTCTGGCTTAACTTCTCCAACGTTCCCACCAGACCTTCTATGTCCTGCAGTTTAGAATCAAATAAATTCATCCTTTCCCGCTCAAGAATGTATCTCACTTCGAAATTATCCCTTTGCTGCTCTGTTTTTTCCAATTCATCTTTGGTTTCCTGAAGTTCTGACTTAGCAGAACGGACAAGTTTCTTCAGTTCGTTTTGACCTGCGATAAGATTCAATTCATTTTCCCAGGATTGATTTTCAAGGCCTAATTTTTCCTGCTTCAGCAGATAATTCTGGTAGACCAAAAAACCTATGACACCAAAATTGATAACAAGCAGTATAAATAACAATATGTTCAGCTTTTCCTTAGTCATTTTTTTAACTATAACAATTTCTCCTAATAAATTAAGTTTACCAAAAAACACCCCTCCTTGGGATATTTTATTTCCGTGTTG
>CAZMJM010000056.1:0-1925 GCA_964566875.1 uncultured Candidatus Saccharibacteria bacterium
GCCCTTTCCGGCGGTAGATTGAAAATTAGGTGCTGGAATTTCCCCATATCCTGTGGAGTAGGCCGTTTTCAACCACATAACTGTTGATTTGCTGACCCCAGTCTTTAGTGGTGACTATTTCCCCGTCTCCAAGGCGTTTTGTTTCTTCCTTGAAAAGAAGCACTCCGGTTTCGCTGAGCCATATACCGTTTTTTTGAACGGATTCTTTGAATTTGCCCAGATTCCAGTAGGTCATATCTTTCCAGTCTGTCGTTAACAGGCTTTTTTTCGATTCTAAGATTATCTCCGGAACGACACTTGGCGCTTCGGCGATGTGCTTCAGGAAGAAAACGACATTATTACTATCTCTGAAGACGAGTATTTCTCCCGGAAGTCTTTTGCTGACAGAACGACCAGGGTCATACCCTTCTTGTTTTAGGATACCTGACCGTATACTCTCTATAGTTCTCTTCAAAGACTTTTTATGTCTGAAGGAAAGGGCAGTGAGGAGTATCCTGGACATCATCATTATTTTTACATCCATCCTTTGTCCCAGAAGCTTTTCTGCCTGGTCTAGTAAGGCAAGAATTACTTCTATTTCTTCGGTACTATCCACAAAAACAGTATTTTCTCCCATAATTATCACCCCTTTTTAGGTACTGGAATTCAAATTAAACCAAAAACGGGTCAGCGTCAACCCGTTTTTATGTGGAAAATTAATCTCTTATCTGGACAAAACCTTTGTTAATGGGGGAATTATCTGCTTTTTCCTGGACATGACCCCCTTCAGGTAGAGGGTGTGGCCTCTCGGTTTTTTACCGAAGGCCTTTTCAACGTATTTTTCCCCTCCCCAGAATAGAATCTGAGAACCCATGGCCAGGATGTCGGTAGCCATCAGCAGTATCAGGTCGTATTTATTTTTTGCGGCCAATCTCTCCAAGCCGTCAATAAGCTCTTTTTCCCTCTCCTTTACTTCATCCATGCCGCACACCTCAACCTGCCCGACTGCTATCTGTTTTCGGCCGAATTTATATTCTTTGGAATCTGCCATAATGATTTTTTCCGCACTCTTTCCCTTCAGGCTGGCTTTGGTTTTTTTGATTTCCAGGCCGAATTTTTCCATATCCTTTACGCCGGCCACCCTGGCCAGCTTTCCGGCTATGTCCACGTCCTGTTCGGTAGTAGTGGGGGAGCGGAAGATAACGGTGTCAGACAGAATGGCGGAGAGCAGTATTCCGGCCGTAGCTTTAGTCAGCTTCACTTCTTTATCGTGGAGATACAACTTGGCGATAATGGAGGCGGTGGCTCCGATGGGCTCTGTATGGAAAAAAATCGGGTTTTCCAATTTAAAATTTATCTTGTGGTGGTCAAGCACCTCCAGTATCTCCGCCCCCTGGATATTGTCCGGGCTCTGGGGTTCTTCGTTGTGGTCCACTAAGACGAGGGCCTTGCCCCTGGCACTGGATAAAAGAACGGGGCTCCTTTCTTTGAATTTTTTTAAGACGAATTTCGTTTCCTCGTTGAGTTCTCCTGACCGGGCAGCTATAGCCCTCTCGCCCTTCTGCGTCAGATAGCGGGCATAGGCTATGGCCGCACAGACGCTGTCTGTATCGGGTTTCTTGTGGCCTACTACGTAGATGGGTTTTTCCTTTGCCATAAATATGGTTTTAATTAAGTATTGATGATAATTTATTATATCCGAATTCTTAACCTACTCCAAGACGGACGCTTTACAAGAAGCTTTTTCTCGTATAATATATTGTGAGAGGTGATTGAATTTTGAGCATAGTAGTGGAAGAGTATGATTTTCCCGT
Source organism: uncultured Candidatus Saccharibacteria bacterium (assembly GCA_964566875.1). Classification (GTDB taxonomy): domain Bacteria; phylum Patescibacteriota; class Minisyncoccia; order Minisyncoccales; family JANBVM01; genus CAZEQH01. Next base: position 1,794 of record CAZMJM010000056.1, read on the forward strand.
CCACAGGTTAAGGTATCTTCTCCGTAGAGGTATTCCCGTTTGGCAAGGAGAGGATTCCATGTTCTTTATTAAGAAGAAAAGAATCATGGTTAGACCGTGGAAATTTCAGAAGGGAATCTGCAAGCCGATACT
>CAZMJM010000057.1:0-951 GCA_964566875.1 uncultured Candidatus Saccharibacteria bacterium
CGTCAGTTACCCTGCCCCAGAGAAATAATTTTTCGGAAATAAAAAAATGGGATAACAATTAATCATTATCCCAATCTATTTCGACAACCTTGGGCTCTTCTGCCCTCTTTTTTTCCCTTTCTTTTCTATATTTCTGCGGATTCTCAACTATTCTCTTTATCTCCTGGTCTTCTTCCTTGATAATTTTATCTATTCCCTGCTGATTGCTGCCGTAAACCTTGTGTCCCTCGGTGTTTTCTAAGGAAAAAATGTTTTTCCTGTCTATAGGGAAGGAAGTTATCTTTTCACCGGAAATAAGATGCGGAATTCCATCCGCAATCCTCAGGCCACTTTCCCCAGCCATCTCTTTGGCTAAGCTCAGATTCTCTTTTGGGATACCCATCATGGCCCATATAGTTCCTCCCAACTCCGATGTTCCAAAAATGAATTCTTCGTTTTTTTCCGTATTGGGAGGAAAATACATATACTCCATCTTGGTCGCAAACAGAAAAACTCCCGGTCTCCTTGGAAAAATCATACCCAAAAAGAATACCAAATTATCATCAGACATTATCTCTTTTATTTTTTCCTTGTCTACAATAAAGTCAAACCCTTTCATTTTCTCACCTTTATTCAATTTTTACGTACTAATTTCGTACTATTACTCTAAAATGTACAATTTTTCCTGAAATTGTCAATCTTAAAATTCATTTGACAAATAAATCGTTTGTGTCAATATAATCTCAGGAGGAATACTCCATTTTTTAATACTTTGGAGGGAAAGGTCGCAAAAGATAACGAACAATCTGCAAAAATATGAAAACCTTAACTAAATTTATTTTCGCAATAGCGGTTGTATTAATCGCTTTCCTCGTTTTCAAGGGCAGCACCATCTTCTCTGCAGGAGAATTGGTAGTCAACGGAGATTTCGAAGAGCCCGTGGTTGATGACCCTGCCAAATGGGAGGTTTTT
>CAZMJM010000057.1:961-1877 GCA_964566875.1 uncultured Candidatus Saccharibacteria bacterium
CGATGAAGTTCCCGGATGGACCGTCGAGTGGGCCGGAAATTATGCCGGCGCCCCCGCCGTCGCCAATCTGGAGCTCCACAGAGGAGTCCTCATGGCGGCCTACAGCGGCCAGCAGTCCGTCGAGCTGGATACTGACTGGACCTCAGCTAATAATGAGCAAGCTTCCGTGAAGATTTATCAGGACATTGAAACCTGTCCCGGAGGCGAATACACCTTGACCTACGCCTGGTCACCCCGCCCTTCTCATTCAGACAACCAGATGGAAGTCTATTGGGGAGGCGCTCTAGTCGGCGACCACTCAGGTTCAGTTTCCGGATGGAATCTGGAAACCCTGACCGGTCTGACTCCTGCTGGAGACACTACCCGGCTTGAGTTCGTGGAAACGGGAACACCCGATTCTTTGGGAATGTTCCTTGACGCCGTCAGCGTGGAGCAGACAAAAGACTGCGTAATCAGGCAGGCAGAGATAACAGCCCCAGGCGACGGTGAAACCGTTCATGGGATGACGGACTTTTCCGCCTATCTTATTGACGACGATGAAGACCCCGTTCAGTGGGCTGTAAGGAAAGGAACCTGCGCCGCCGGCCAGGGCACCGTGCTCGGCAACGTTGACGGACACGCAGACGCCTACACCTGGACATACGACGCGGGTACCTACACCAGCAACTTCCTGGCCTCGGCCGACACCTGTAACTGGGAGCCCGACACCTACTGCTTCGTGTTCAATCCGAAGGAAGACAGCGGTGAGAGCGACATCCGCCTCACCCGCGAATTCATTGTCGCTTCCTGCGATGATGATGAAGACGGCGTTCCCAACGGAGACGACATGTGCGCTGATACCTCAATTGACAATCCCGAAAGAGAACTTGGTACCAACAGATGGAGGTGGGACGGCCAGTCCTGGATAACCCAGGCA
>CAZMJM010000058.1:0-1876 GCA_964566875.1 uncultured Candidatus Saccharibacteria bacterium
TCTTCAGCCCAACAATCCGAACCAGATTCCTGATAGCTCTAGCAGTAGAGCCGCCTTTGCCGATAATTTGGCCCATGTCTTCGGGGTTCACTTTCAGAGAAAGGAGTACCCCCATCTCGTCAACTTTTCTATCAACTTTGACGTCGCTGGGGCTGTCGACTAAGGCTTTGACAATGTATTCGAGAAACTCCTTGTCAATTGAATCTTTTGCCATGTTTCCAACAGAATTCGTTCGTATACTCAGTAGCCCGACCTTTCAGCCTAACTGTCTCCCGTCTGTTCGGAGAAACGGCTATTCAGAAAAAAGCTACTGCCTACTAAAATTATTGATTTTTATGACGACTTTGTCAATATTTTTATGGAAAAAAGAACAAATTCCCTTTGAAGGGAAAGGGATGGAGGAGATTATATTTTGTAATAAAAAGTGCTCCCTCCTCCATCCCTCTCCCTGCCATTACGTGAATGGCGCAGGAAAGGGAATCCTTATCGGACTCTCTTGAATCCACTTCCCTCGCCCTTCTAAATTTAATTTATAAATTTAGCAGGGCTGTGAAATGAACTCGAGAAAGGTCGAGATTTTTAGAGCATCACTTAGGAGAATCTCTTAACTCCTTTTCCATCTAAACTTCTACGAAGCCCAGATGCTTGAAGATGGTCGTCTTTACTATAGAACCATCTTCTTGTTTTTTCTCAACGCTCACGCGTTGAGAAAAAGCGTATAGGGGTTCAACCCCCCTTTCTTTGAGCGCTTTTTCCAAGGCGCTCATTAAGAAAGGGGCACCGCCAATCATGGCGAATTTTACCCCGACTTCCTCTGCCATCTCAGCTAGAGAGAAAGCCCTTTTTCGAATCTCTTCTTTTGATGGAAGAGATTCGAAATTCAATAACTCTTTCACCGTCGCCGGTGAAGAAGCATCGATGACACCAGCTTCAACCTGTTCGGCTGTGGGCTGGTGTTGAGTAAGATTTAAAATCTTACTCCCCAAATTTATATTGCTAATTTTTTTTCCTCCATTGAGACAATAGGCTCAATCGGTTTCCCGTTATCCAAGCCAGGGGGAGGAATTAACCTAGCTCTTCACAAATAAAGGGTAATAATAACCCTTTCTCAGGCCGCCATCCTTCGCTAAAGTTAAGGAATGGTGAACTGGGAAAGGATGGGGAGATGAAAAATTCAATTCTCTTCTCCCACGTTTCCGGTGTTAAGCGGAATAGCCGCGGGCCCCCGGTGCGCCACTCTTTTCTAAATCTTATCTTCCTTTTTTTCATCACCTCTTTTGTTTTTCCTTCCCTCGACCTCTTGGGCTCTTCATTGGGAAAGATAAAGATTTATCCTGCAACGCTTTCCAGGTTCAAGCTGCAGGATTTTGCTTTTCTTTTTCTATTGCTGCTCATTGCCTCCTGGTGCGGCTTACAGCACATATGGCTATATTATATAATATTATTTATTTTTTGTCAATGTATATTAAACCGCGTTTCGGAATAAAAAAGGGGGTTGGGACCCCCGATGTTTTTTACTGTTCAGAAAGAGCAGATTTGACCATCAACGTCGTTATAAATTTCCCGGTCGTTCAATGACAGAAAGGAGCACAGATAAATAGCGTTATGCCTGGAGCCGTCCCTCATTCCCATCTTCAGGACGCTGTTGTCATCCAGTTGGAATTTAAGAACGCTGGAACCGCTCTTGTCTGATACTTCCTGAATGTCGACAATCACTCTTCCTATCAATAAATCTTTAACCGATACCAATTCGTTTTCCATCCAATCTTCACCTCTTATTTTTAATTGTAAAAGTACGAAAAAACCTCTTCGCAGAGAGGTTGGTTTGTCGCAAGGTATGTATTATTTTTTATTTAAATTACAAACCAACCTCACT
>CAZMJM010000059.1:0-1653 GCA_964566875.1 uncultured Candidatus Saccharibacteria bacterium
AAAAAGAGTACGTCAAAAAATCATCAAGGTGATGAAATATGGGCAGTAAAGAATTGATTAAGGAACTGAATCGTATAAAGAGGCGTAGTTTTACAAGATGCAAGGAGTCCTGGAAAGCATGGAAAAAAAGAAAAAAATTGCTGAAAAAGTCCGTGGCTCTTTTGTCTAAGGCAGCCGAAGAATTTAAATCGTCAGGAAGATACGTTGGAGAAGCGATGCTCTATGAAGACGAGAGCAGAATTATCGTTAAGGTTAGGAGTTCGCTCTGTGATTTTTCTGACAAATACGCTGTCGGCAGGAAACTAAGAACGATTGCCTTCATCCTGGATACCGTTAACCTCAGCCTCAATATAACGATTAACGGCAAAATCGTTGAGGATAAAATAACGGTAGAAGATTTAAAGAATGAAAACGTGTTAAGACTCTTGAGTTATAGCTTCAACCAAGCCGAATATTTTGAATGCTGGTAGCAATGCCAGCTTTTTTTTAGCGGTTACCACTTCAATTGATATTCATGATACGCATCCCCCCTGTAGGTGCACCGGGTTTCCACGCAGGTGCCTGCGGTCCCGGCCACTATCTTCGTCAACCCTTCCAAAATTCCCATCCTCACCAGGCAATGCAGGGGATGGAAGGAGAAATTCTTGAGCCTGAAGACGGCCCTACGGTTCTCTTCGCTGAACTCCACTACTTCAAACTCTCCCGGATGCGTAAAGTATTTGTTCCACACCTTGGGAATTTCCTTGGCGATTTTGCCAAAGGAGAAAAATCTCTTAAGAAAAAGTCGGAAAATTAAGGATAATTTGGAATGGAATCTGCCGAGCTCCTTGAAATCCTCGTCCTTATAACTAAAAACTCTTTGGATAGCCACGAGAGTTAAGGCTTCCCGCCAAAGAGGGTAAAAATTCATCTTCCTCAATTCCTTATACTTGATCGGCTCCCCTAGTTCCGCTAAAACATTCTCTAACTTCACTAAACCCTCCTCCCCCTCCATGTTCAGAATGTAGTCTGCATGGGTTTTCATGCCCATGCCGCGCACCTCACCCTTTATTTTTTTAAGCTCGTCTAATTCTTTTTTGGAGATTATCTTTTTCATAATATTTATTATATCAAAAAATTAATTTTCGTTGATGCATGGAAAATAAAAAACCCGTTAAGGGTTTTTGTTTCGCGTTTTCCGCGTATTTATCAGCTTATCTATCTGTTCGCCAGCTGTCTTAATGTTTCTTCTGATATTCGCTTCCCGTTCGCTGGCCTCCTTATTTTCTTCAAGAGCGGCTTCCTCTTTCGTAAGAATTTTGTTTCCTAAGACTGCGTAGAGCTTCCATCTGTGTTTTGGGAAATCATCAATGGTATCCTTCTCATTTCTCTCCTCCAATAACAAATCGTTATCTTCGGCTATCTTAGCCAGATCCGCCTCTCGCAGGAAATGCAAATACTTCACCTCTATTCCTTCTTCCACGCACATTCCTGGTTGTCCCATATTCATAGCGAATCTATAAAAAAATCTCCAAATCTTATCTTTTTCCAAATTCAGTCATCTCCTTGAATATTTTAAAACGGCTCCCTCTAAAATACTCCAATACTGCCCAAAAGGCAAATAAAAATTGGTGATAAACACCAATTAAAGAAAATAAAGAGCTATTTCTTCTT
>CAZMJM010000060.1:0-1651 GCA_964566875.1 uncultured Candidatus Saccharibacteria bacterium
GACAAGGGTTCTTTTTCGTTGAAAATCCGATTTTCAGGCAAAAAAAATAAGGGAATTGTTTTATGGGCTCCCTCATACCCTTGTTTTGTGCTCTTTTAACAGCCACACCGGCCATTTAAAGAACTTTCCTAGATTCATCACTTCTGTTAATATATGGACTATTTCAGGTCTCGGAATCATTGTTCTTTGCTCTTTGTTCAAAGATTTGCTGAAAGCTCCGTTAAAGAGCTTTCCCCCGCCATCCTCGCGTTGGTAATACCATTCCGCAAAATCTCCAGCCTTTCTGCATACGTTGTAATCATATGCTTTAATAATGTCTCTCCTTCTTTGTTCCGCGGCTCTTATAGCGGCTGCGATATTATCCATTGTCTCCTGAAGATTGAACCTTTTATTGCCCATGACCACCTGATTGCCATCAGTGTTTACGATCCATACAACCGCAGCATTGTGTCCTAGCCTATTACCTATTCGCATGGACCTTGCAGCCTTTGATATCATCGGATTATCCGATTCTATCGCCAAGATTAAACCGCTTCTTGTCCGTAGAAATTCCCCTTTTTCTTCAATCTCATCAAACGCTTTCTCCAGTAACTCCTGGGCATAGCATTTTGCCTCAAGAATTTTTTCAAAGATGTCGTAAACCATATCTTCTTCATAAGTTTCTCTGATGGCGTGGAATATGTCCAGATAATCAAAGGGATATCGATTACCGTTCAATAGTCCGTTAACGAAATTTCTTAACGGCATAGCTACGAAATCTTCTATCATGTTTATTTCAAGCCATTCCGTAATGTGGGAAGCCAGCACCTGTCCCAATTCTTTCCTTGAGACCGTCTCCAACCTTCGTGTCCTAAAAAAGGCATAGATTATCTTTTCTATCATTCTAAAGCTCGCATCGTCTCCCAGCATCGACGTAAGCTCTTGGGAAGCCGTTGATAGTTCACAGGGACCCCTCTTCTGTCCGGTTGAATCAACAACCAGGCTATAATCAATCAAGTCGTCGAGTCTTTCCGTAATCTTATGGAAATCTTTATTCTCCTTAAATATTCTCTTTTTGGTCATCGTTGTACAACACTCATTTCGAAACCTATCACGGTCGTTGGAATGGTTGATGTGCTCGTCGTTTTCCCCTTTCCCCGTGCCTAAAACGGGCAAGGAGGGTACATCGTATCTTTCGGTTTTTATAAAATAAAGTTTACCTTGCTTTATTTTCTTGGAAAAATATGGCGGTATTATCCGATAATCTGCACCGGCGTTGATAAACGCCAGTCGAGAGTTGTCTACTAATTCTAAGAAGAAATTTGTATCATATTCTTTTCCCTTTTTCTGCGCTACATTGAGATCTTCAAGCGTCCCTCCGAATGCTTCGTCAAAGTGATGTTCTTTGTGTGATGCCTTATCATTTCCGGGTTCTTTTTTTTCCATTATTTAAATCACCCCGATCTGCTCAGGAATAATCCCGGGCAAGTCGGGATGATTTTTTTTGCAAAGAACATTAAAAGTGAAATAATTTTTCACTTTCTTATACAATTATAATACCAAATTATAATTTTGTCAATAAAATGCAAGCGTTTTACAGCTCAACATTCAACCACCTCAATTTCCAGATAAGTAAAAAATGGCAGAATATGGTTCGGCTGAATTGATTTTA
>CAZMJM010000061.1:0-1543 GCA_964566875.1 uncultured Candidatus Saccharibacteria bacterium
TTTTTCTCTTCATTTCCTTGTCTCCCACCACCAGAAGATAGGGGATTTTCTGTATTTCTCCAAGCCTTACTTTTTTAGAGACAGACTCATTCTCAGCGCGGACATTAATCCTGAAATTATTGTCTTTGAGGGTTTTTGCCACTTCCCTGGCGTACTTTACATGATTTCTGCCTATCGGTATGACCCACATCTGTTCAGGGGCCAACCATAGGGGGAAGTTACCCGCATAATACTCGATAAGGAAGGCGAAAAATCTTTCAAAAGAACCGATGAGGGCCCTGTGAATCACAAACGGCTGCTTCTTTTTGCCGTCAGAATCAATATAGTTCATATTGAATTTTTCAGGAAGGTTAAAGTCAATCTGAATGGTGGAGACAGATTCCTCGCGGCCGAGCGAATCAATAGCCTGGACATCCAGCTTGGGACCATAGAAAGCAGCTTCTCCTAATGCTTTGTAGTAGTTAGCCCCGGCTTTAATGAGCGCTTCTTCAATGGTTTTTTCAGCGTGTTTCCATCCTTTCTTAGTGCCAGAGTACTTGAATTTTTCCTTTTCAGGGTCTCCTAATCCGAGCCTGAATTTATAGTTTTTGAATCCCAGGTCCCGATAGAATTTTTTCAGCATTTTAAATACCTCCAGAAATTGACTGAGCAGCTGTTCCGGCGTACAGAAGATATGAGCATCGTTTTGGGTAAATCCTCTCACCCTGGTAAGGCCGCTTAATTCTCCCGATTTTTCATATCTGTAGACCGTGCCGAATTCACCCCACTTGATGGGAAGATCCCGGTAACTGCGTGGTTTGCTGTTATAGACCACGATAGCCATGGGACAGTTCATGGGCTTTAAGTAATATGTCTCATTGTCTATCTTGACGGGGGCGTACATACTATCTTTATAAAAATCCAGATGACCCGAGGTTTTGAAGAGGTAATCCTTACCGATATGGGGGGTGAGAATGTGTTCATAACCATAACCTCTCTCCAGTTCGATCATATAATCCTCCAGAACCCTTCTGATTCTATATCCTTTGGGCAGCCAGACTGGAAGCCCTGCTCCGATTTCGGGGTAAATATCGAAAAGTTCCAGCTTTTTACCTAGGATACGGTGGTCTCTTTTCTCTGCCTCCTCCTGCATTTTAAGGTAACCGTCCAGTTCCTTTTTGCTGGCGAAAGCTACTCCGTAGATCCTGGTGAGCATGGGGTTCTTCTCGTCGCCTCTCCAATAGGCGCCGGCCAGACGGGTCAGTTTAAAGGCATCAGGCTTTATTTCTTTGGATGATTTTATGTGCGGGCCGCGGCACAGGTCGGTGAAGTTTCCGGATTGATAAATCGTCACCTCCTTGTCTTCCAGGTCGCGGATGAGCTCTTTCTTATAGGGCTGGTCCTTAAAAATCTTTAATGCCTCTTTTTTGCTGACCTTTTTCTTTTTGAAAGCGATATTCATTCTGATTAGCGCCTTCATCTTCTTTTCTATCCTTGGGAGGTCTGAGGGCCTTAAACTTACCGGAAGGTCGAAATCATAATAAAATCCGTTTTCAATGGCCGG